>JAUUWG010000124.1 GCA_030589165.1 Desulfobacterales bacterium | reverse complement strand
TCCCCCATGTATTCGTCCGGGGTTGTGATTGAAATATTCATGATGGGTTCCAACAGACCCGGGCCCGCCTCTGCCACCGCTTTTCTAAACCCCAGAGAACCTGCAATTTTAAAGGCCATTTCAGATGAATCAACCGCATGAAAGGAACCGTCATCCAGAGTAACCTGAAAATCGATACACTGGAACCCGGCAAGACCCCCCTTCATGGACGATTCAATAATACCTTTTTCAACAGCGGGTATATACTGCTTCGGAATTGCACCGCCGACAATTTTATCAACGAACTCAAATCCTTTTCCTCTGGGAAGTGGTTCTAACCGGATCCAGCAATTACCGAACTGACCATGGCCTCCGGTTTGCTTTTTATGTCTTCCTTGAACTCTAACCGTCTTGGTAATGGTTTCTTTATAGGGGACTTTAGGTGTGCTCAGCCGGACTTCAACATTGAACTTTCTTTTGAGCTTTTCAACCGCGACCTCAATGTGGATCTGCCCAAGGCCGGACAAAAGAATCTGTTTGGTTTCCGGATTACGAGTAAGCTTTAGAGCAATATCTTCTTCCAATAGTTTTGATAGAGAGGTGAATATCTTGTCTTCATCACCTTTTGATTTGGGCTCAAGGGCAAAAGAAATAAGGTCGGGAAGCGGTTCTGCACATTTAAATTTTACCTTGCGACCTTCATTGCAAAGGGTGTCGCTTGTGTTCGTCTCTTTTAATTTAGCCACAGCCACAATGGAACCAGGCCCGGCTTGGTTTATTGGTTTCTGTTCTTTGCCGGCAAGGCTCAACAGCTGATTATACCTTTCATTTGTACTTTTATTAACGTTATAGAAAGTACCGTCTGCACCCAGTGTTCCTGAAACTATCCTGAATATTGTAAGACGGCCGGCAAATGGATCGGCCACCGTTTTGAACACAAATCCGGAAAAGGGTGCATCCGGATCAGCCTTACATTCTATTTTAGTTTCACCGGTGGAATCAACAGCGATCCAGGGGTCGCGATCCAGGGGTGAAGGCATGCAGTTGACAAAAAAATCCTGCAAGAGATCAATGCCGATATTTTTTGTGGCCGACCCACAAAGAACAGGTACAAATGTATGGGTTAATGTGCCTTTCCTTAACGCATTTATTATTTCATCATCTGACAAGGATTCTCCTTCAAGATATCGTTCCAGGAGTTCGTCGTCCGACTCTACAACATTTTCTACAAGAGCTTCTCTCTCTTCTTCCACCTGATCCTGCATATCATTGGGAATGTCAATTTTAGTTGCTTTGCCTTTGGTGTCATATGTGAACGCTTTCATACTTATAAGGTCAATGACTCCTTTAAAGCCTGCTTCGGATCCTATGGGGAGTTGAGTAATAATAGGCTTTGGCTTAAAACATTTTTCTGCATCTTTGAATGTACGGAAAAAATCCGACCTTTCCCTGTCGAGTTTATTAATAAAAATAACTGGGGGCAGGTTGAATTCATCTATGAAATCCCAGGCCTGTTCGGTTTGAACTTTTACTCCATCTACTCCATCTATTACCACAATAGTGCCGTCGGCAGCCTGCATGCAAAGCCTTGTGTCTGAAAAGAAATTCTGATCACCTGGTGTATCGATGAGACTGATTGTATGTTTTTTCCAGCTGTATTGATGGAATCCGCTGCTTAAACTGATGTGGCGTTTGAGTTCTTCCGGCTCAAAGTCCATGATGGTATTTTCATCATCAACGCACCCTAGTCTATTGGTGACACCTGTATTAAAAAGCATTACCTCGGCCAAAGAAGTTTTCCCAGCACCTCCGTGGGCCACAAAAGCAATGTTCCTTAAACATTCAACTTTTTCAGTCATTTAAGCTCCTCTCTGGTAAACATTATTAAATTGCTAATCTCTATCAATAAAATCCTAAAGTTAATTTTTTTATATGTTTATCCGAAATAAATCAAGATCAACTTTCAAATTTTAAAGAAATAAAAAATTCTTTGTTTCCCTTTGATCCCAATATTGGTGAAGGGATTACAAATTCGCTCAAAAGATCTTTCCCTGCAAAAAAATCCGAAAGGCTTTTAATAACCTCAGCATGCAGAACAGAGTTACGCACCACACCTCCTTTCCCAACTTTGCCTTTTCCCACTTCAAACTGTGGTTTTATCAGGGCTATGATCCTTGCATCTTTTTTCATAAACTTAATTACCGCAGGAACAACTATTGTAAGGGAAATAAAAGAGACATCTATTGTGATGAGATCTACAGGTTCCGAAAGGGTTTCGGCCGGCATATACCGGATATTTGTGCGATCTATAACAACAACACGAGAGTCCTGTCTCAGTTTCCAGGCAAGCTGACCATACCCAACATCCACGGCAAAAACGCGGTTTGCTCCATGCTGCAGAAGACAATCGGTAAATCCTCCCGTGGATGCTCCCACATCAAGGCAGACAGCTCCGGTTATATCGATATTAAGCGCCTGCAGAGCCTTTTCTAGCTTAAGGCCGCCTCTGCTTACATAGGGGATCTCTTCTCCTTTAAGAATGACGTCGTCTTTTCTGTAAACCAGTGAACCGGGTTTATCCACAAGACGGTTATTAACCAGAACTTTTCCGGCCATAATAAGAGCACGGGCACGTTGCCGACTCTGTACCAGCCCTTTTTCTACAATTACCAAGTCAAGTCTTGTTTTTTTTACTGACATCAAGCATCAAGCGTTTGATAAACTCGTAAAAAGTCAAAATTGAGACGGCAAAGTAAAAAGTTCAAGTTCAAGGCGGCGCGAATTTCGTGGAATGAGGCGTACTTATGTACGCCGCAGTGAACACGAAATGAAGCGCAACGCAGAAATTGGACTTTTTACTTTGCCGTCAAGCGTTTGGCTGCGTTGACTATGCTCGAAGCATCAATACCGTACCTGGACCTGAGAATTTTCTGGGGACCGTGTTCAACAAAAGTGTCAGGTATTCCGATGCGTTCAAGAAGAAATCCGGTTATTCCTTGATCACACAAACATTCCATCACCGCGCTTCCAAATCCTCCCTGACGTACATTCTCTTCAACCGTTACAATACGCGGTATTTTCCTGGCAAGGGTACCGATCAAATCAGAGTCAAGCGGCTTTACAAAACGACAATTGACAACTGTAGCAGATATGCCTTTTTCGGCCAGCGTTACGCAAGCGGTAAGCGCTTCACTAACAGACCGGCCAATGGCCAAGATAAGAATGTCATCTCCTTTTTGAAGTACTTCACCCTTTCCCATGGGTATGGGAATATCACGATTTTCGATTTTTACGCCCTCGACAGCTCCACGGGGGTATCGAATTGCAATTGGACCTTTATGGGCAAGGGAAGTTGTGAGCATTCTTGCCAGTTCATTTTCATCCTTTGGAGCCATAACCACCATATTGGGAAGGCTTCTGAGATAAGACAAATCGAAAACACCATTATGGGTCGCTCCGTCCTCTCCCACAATTCCTCCGCGGTCAACGGCAAAAACAACAGGAAGTGCTTCAAGACACACATCATGCAATATCTGATCATAAGCACGTTGCAAAAAAGTAGAATATATGGCCACAACAGGCTTGAATCCTTCAGTGGCCAGACCTGCGGCAAAAGTTACAGCGTGTTGTTCGGCGATTCCCACATCAAAAAACCGGTCCGGATAGGCCTCGGAAAACTTTACAAGCCCTGTGCCTTCCGGCATAGCAGCGGTCACCGCAACGATTCTGTCGTCTTTTTTTGCCATTTCTAATATGGTTTCGCCAAAAACCTGAGTGTATGTCGGAACGGAATATTCTTTGTTTATACTTTCCCCCGTATCTGCGTTAAAGCACCCGACACCGTGAAAATAGACAGGATTTTTTTCGGCAGGGGAGTATCCTTTCCCTTTTTTTGTTAATACATGAAGAAGAACCGGTTCGTTAAGGCACTTAATGTTATTCAGTATGTCGATAAGATGGTTCAGATTATGACCGTTTATCGGACCAAAATATTCGAAGTTAAAGGCTTCAAACAACATCCCCGGAGTTATAAAAGTCTTGAAAGATTCTTTTGAACGCTTTGCAAACTGATAGATATCGTCACCAACTTTGGGCAAAGATTTAAGAAAGTCTTTAAGTTCTTTTTTTAAATCCTGTAAATATTTTGCGGAAAAGGTACGACTTAAAAAAGAGGATAGGGCGCCTACGTTGTGAGCAATCGACATATCATTGTCATTTAATATCACTAGAATATTCTTGTTGATGTCCCCGGCCTGGTTAAGACCTTCATAGGCAAGCCCGGCGGTCATGGACCCATCTCCTATCACTGCGATAACCTTGGACTTATCATTTTTTAAACGCTTGGCACACGCAATACCAAGACCGGCGGATATGGAGGTGCTGCTATGGCCGGTTGAAAATGCATCGTAAGGACTTTCACTCATGCGGGTAAACCCGCATATTCCGTCATGTTGGCGAAGCGTGTGGAATCGTTCTCTGCGTCCTGTAAGGAGTTTGTGAGCATAGGACTGATGTCCTACGTCCCAGATGATTTTATCAGAAGGAGCATTAAATACGTAGTGAATGGCGATCGCCAGTTCAAC
>JAUUWG010000021.1 GCA_030589165.1 Desulfobacterales bacterium | reverse complement strand
CAAAAGTCCTATGTTGCTGATCTCGATCGGGTACTTTTCAAAGATGCATAGGCTGAAAAGTACAAACAAAACTGCTAAAGCGGGTCTTATATCCCAAGGATAAATCCTTGGGTTTTACGGCCTAAAGGCAAATATTATAAGCAGGAAAACTGCCACGCTGTGAATTTGATGATTGGCGGATTTCTACCTGTGATTTTACCAGTTGGAAGTCCTGAAAAAGGCCGTTTTCAGACGGCGAATTGTTCATTCAAATAAAGGAGAAAAAAATGGAAGCTAAAAAGAGATTCTTAATGGTGTTTGCTGTTGTTGCAGCTTTTATGTTTCTGGCCGGGACATCATGGGCTGGTGAGACTGGAAAGATCAATATCAATACGGCATCCGTGGAAGAGCTTGCTCAACTTAAAAAGATCGGACCGAAATATGCCGAAAAAATCGTGGCGTACCGTGAAAAAAACGGGCCGTTTAAGCACCCTGAAGATATCATGAAGGTAAAGGGTATCGGTCCTAAGACCTGGGAGTTAAACAAGGACCGGATTGTCGTGGATTGATTTGATGATACAAGGGTCAACCATCAGTAATACCATCTGAACAATCAACCATCCGCTTTGTGGGGATGGTTGATTACCTCTTAACGGATCTGTTTATGTTACCGCTGTTAATGCCTGATATGAAACAGAGTACGATACTTGTGCTCGGTGATGTCATGCTCGATCAATATATTTGGGGAGACGTCAGTAGAATCTCTCCGGAAGCCCCCGTTCCCATCGTCCGGATCAGTAAAAGAACACAAGCGCTTGGCGGTGCGGGAAATGTAGCCGCAAATTTAACGGGTCTCGGTTGTAATGTCCTGCTGATGGGGGTACGCGGAAACGATATTGCCGGTAATACCCTTGCTTTGCTGATTGATGAAAAATCGATTCATGATTTTATGGTTGTAGATGAAAAAAGGCCGACGACTACCAAAACCAGAGTAATGGGCCAAAATCAACAGCTTCTGCGGCTTGACGATGAAAAAAACAGCGAGCTTGAAGATGAGAACTTAAAACAAATAAAAAATCATTTCAGAAATATTTCATCTGACCTGGATGCGGTTATTCTTTCCGACTATGGCAAGGGTGTTTTGTCGGATAAAATAGCTCAAGAGTGTATCCGGCTTTGTCGTGTAAACAAGATCCCTGTTTTTGTTGATCCAAAAGGTGTTGACTGGGAACGCTACCATGGCGCAACCTGTGTTACGCCCAATAGCGCTGAATTTAAACAAATTGTTGAACATTACGGAAAACATGCAGATGCTGATTTCCAGCGACAGGCTTTTGATATAAGAAAGAAATTTGATTTCGACTACCTGCTGGTAACGCAAGGGTCAAATGGAATGTCGTTATTTGGGGATAGTGCAAAACCGTTGACTGTTAGTGCCAAAGCCAGAGAGGTATTTGATGTTTCAGGAGCGGGTGATACGGTTATTGCAACCCTTGCAGCAGCCTTTACCACAAAAATTTCCATGTCCGAAGCCATGCATGCGGCAAATGTTGCGGCCGGACTTGTTGTTGAAAAAGTGGGAACCTGCCCCATTACAGGTTCAGAGCTTTCAAACGCTTTGAAGATAATGAGCGAAGGACATGCATCCAGGATCTATTCAAGGGAACAGGCCCGTACCATAACTTCAGTTTGGCGTAATGACCGGAAAAAACTCGTTTTTACAAACGGCTGTTTCGATCTTTTACATTCAGGCCATATAAAACTTCTTCAGTCAGCGGCAAAAGAGGGGGACAAGCTTGTTGTCGGCCTCAATTCCGACGATTCGGTCAAGCGGCTTAAGGGCGCATTAAGGCCCATACTTTCCGAAACTGAACGGGCAGCCATACTCTCTTCCATTGAATGTGTGGATATGGTCGTCATATTTGAAGAAGACACGCCGCTTAATCTCATTCAATCCCTGAAACCTGATATTCTTGTTAAAGGCGGTGATTATACCCGTGAGACCGTGGTCGGTTATGATCTTGTTGAAAGCTGGGGCGGCGAGGTTGTTCTTGTCTCTTTGAAACAAGGAAAAAGTACCACGGAAATCGTTAATCAAATTAAAAAGAGATAAGGGATGGAAATAATACATCTCGGCGGCGAACATACGGTTACCGGCTCCTGTCATCTGCTTCAGACAAACGGCCTGAACATTCTGGTGGATTGCGGTATGAGCCAGGGCCATGACCGTGTTGCATCCATGGACGCCTGGCCGGTGAAACCTTCCGATATTCATTACCTGTTTCTTACCCATGCCCATCTGGATCATATCGGTCGGGTACCGGAACTGATTGAAAAAGGATTCAACGGTGAAATCATTGTCACCCATGGTACAAAAGCTCTGCTTGATCCCATGCTCAGGGATGCCATGACCTTTTCCGATATGGATGAAACCCGGGCCCGAGGAATTCTTTCGGCTATTGATGACTTTTCCTGGGGATTTGAATACAATCAATCATTTTTTCTGAAAAAGGGCATTGGTTTCAAACTGGGGCGCGCAGGACACATCCTTGGATCATGCTGGGTCCGTTTTGATATCCCCAATGGCTCTTCCGTGGTATTTTCCGGAGATCTCGGGGCAAAAGATACGCCCATTCTTCCTGACCCTGATATTCCGGATTCCTGTGATCTTCTGGTCCTGGAATCTACCTATGGTGACCGCCTGCACGAAGATCGAAAACAACGGATTCACCGATTGGGCAAACTTCTCACTCGGGCTCTTTCCGATAAAGGTAAGATTTTTATTCCGGCATTTGCCCTGGGGCGGACTCAGGAATTGATTTATGAAATGGACCGGTTGTTTTCAGTTCCCGAAAACCGGCAGATGTTTCCTGAGTTAAATGGGAAATCGCCTGTTCCTGTTTTTGTGGATTCTCCGCTGGGGTTGGAAATTACAAAGATTTATGCCGGTCTTTCGGATTACTGGGACGAGGAAACCCGAAATATCCATCATAAAGGCGACCATCCATTGGATTTCGACCATCTTTACGGCGTCAAAGGTTACAGAGACCACCTGAGACTTCTGGAAATTCCCGGTCCTGCCATTATCATCGCCGGCAGTGGAATGTGCACCGGCGGCAGAATTGTCGATCATCTCAAAGCCGGGATAGACGATCCCCGAAATGACATCCTTTTCGTGGGATATCAAAGTGCCGGCACACCCGGCAGAGCGATGATCCGGAACAGTCGTAAGGCGGATGGCTGGGTGGAACTGGACGGACAAAGATTCCCCATCAGGGCTGAGGTACACACTCTCACCGGTTATTCGGCCCATGCCGACCAAAAAGAACTGTTGGAATGGACCAAAGCGATTCAACCTGAAAGAATTAAACTGGTTCATGGGGAACCGGAAGTCCAGGAGATTCTGAGAAACATGTTGAGGTAACTTTAGCTCACTTCAGCTCACTATCAAGAAAGGATTATTCATGCAAAAAACAATACTAATTACCGGTGGTGCAGGTTATATCGGCAGTCATGCCGTTAAATTACTTCTCGAACACCATTACAAGATAGTCGTTTTTGATAACCTTTCAAATGGATATCGTCAGGCAATAAGCCAATTAGAAAATATCGGCAAGATAAAGTTCATCAAAGGGGATTTGCGTCATTCTGCCGAGATTGATCATGTGTTTGAGACCGAAAAGATCGATGCAGTGATGCACTTTGCAGCCCAGTGCTCTGTAGATGAATCAATGAAACACCCTGAACTGTATTTTGACAACAATACCATCGGTACATACAATTTATTAGAAGCGATGCGAAAGTCGTCGGCAGATTACCTTATATTTTCTTCCACCTGTGCCATTTATGGTGAAACTGCCTATCTGCCGGTAGATGAAAAGCACCCCCAAAATCCGGTCAACCCTTATGGGGAGAGTAAACTCTTGTCCGAGAAGATCATAAAGTGGTACGGCAGGTTACATGGCTTGAAGTATGTTATCCTGCGCTATTTTAATGTCTGCGGGGCAAGCAGTGACGGACTGATCGGAGACAGCAAGAAGCCGTCTCTGCTATTGATGCAAAACGCTGTAAGAGGTGCGATGAATATCGAGCCGTTTTATCTGACGTGTCCGCCGGTGGACACGCCGGACGGCACCCCGATTCGTGACTATATCGATGTAGAGGATCTGGTCGAAGCGCATTACCATGCTTTGATGTATTTAGAAAAAAGCGGTTGCAGCGATGTGTTTAATCTTGGCAATGGGAAAGGCTATAGTGTCAAAGAAATTATTAAAAAGGTAGAGGACGTTTTTGGAATAACGATGCCCATACCCACAGGCAAACCCCGCGAAGGTGAATATGCCGAAATATATGCCTCTCCACGCAAAGTCCGGGAGGCCTTTGACTGGCAAGCTGCCAAGAGTTTGGAAGAGAGTATCACCAGTCTGAAAAAGTGGTATACGAATCATCCAAACGGGTATGATGAATAATCAGAGGTCAGGCTTTTGGAGGGGATGTGGCCGAAAAGGCGAGCGCTTTGCAAAACCGTATTGCCTTAATCGGTACAGGTACCCTTTTGTGCCAAATTATGTTTGACATGCATTTTAAAATATGTTCAGTTCCCGGGTATCAAAAAAGCATTCAACCCTTCACGTTCATACAAAAGCCTTTTTCTTTCAAATAGTTGTATAAAATTTCTCATGTAACCTACTTCATCCCCTACCGAATCAAAGATTCGGAAGGGGACTTCTCGGCACAGGAGTTAAAAAATCCTATGAAAAAATCAAAAAAAGTTTTATTGCGAAAAAAAGATGGTTTTACACTCATAGAAATTTTGGTTGTTATTATTATTCTCGGCCTGCTTTCTGCTCTCGTAGCGCCAAAGTTTTTCGGAAAAGTGGGTAAGGCCAAAGTGAAAACAGCCAAGGTTCAAATCAATTTGTTGGGAACGGCATTAGATGATTTCCGGCTGGATAACGGACGTTATCCTACAACTGATGAGGGTTTAAATATTTTAAGGGAAAAACCTGAAGACCTGAAAAATTGGGATGGACCGTACCTGCCCAAACAGGTTCCTTCAGATCCATGGGATCAACCTTACCAATATAAAAACCCCGGTGATCACGGTGAATACGATCTTTTTAGTTATGGAAAAGACGGTGTGGAAGGCGGGGAAAAAACTGACAAAGATATTGTGAGTTGGGAGTAGATATTTGAGCAGTTATGCAAAGAACGGTTTAAAGGCGTATTTTTTGCGAAAACTGAAACGGGATGACCGAACCACGAATATTCCTTCGTCCCCCCCTCTCTTTTTAGAGAATGTGCCGGAGATTGATGAAAGCGCTTTTCCGGAAGACCCGCCAGCGCTCAATCTTTTACCGGTAAACTTTATGAAAAGGTTCCGTTTCCTACCTCTGAATGATTCCGGAGAGACTGTTTCTGTTGCAATGGCCGATCCTTTGGATTTCAATACCCGTGAAATTATTCGTAATGCCTACGCAAAACCTTTGAGTGTATCGAGGGCATCCGAGGAAACCATAGCACAGTTCATTTACCGCTGGTACGATGCGGAGGCGGATATGACGGCTGAAGAAAGCTCGGAAGACCTGGATGTAAGTATAGAGGACGATCTCTGGGACAGTCCTGAGCACCTCAAGGATATGGCTTCTGAGGCACCGGTCATCCGTCTTGTCAACCATCTTATCAGCAAGGCTTTTAAACTAGGATCGTCTGATATTCACATTGAACCCCGAAAACACCATGTGCAGGTTCGCTATCGTATTGATGGTGTTCTCCATGATCAGGAAGCAATTTCAAAAAAACTGAAACCAGCGATAACTTCCAGAATAAAGCTTATGGCCAAAATGGATATCGCTGAAATGCGTCTCCCGCAAGATGGAAGAATCAAGTTTAAAATGGGAAAGGATGATTTGGACATTCGTGTATCGTCGCTTCCCGTTCATTTTGGCGAAAGCCTGGTTTTAAGACTTCTTCACAAGGAAAATGTGCAATTGAATCTGGATCCTCTGGGTTTTCCGGCCGTCATTCAGAATCAATTCAAAACCACCATTTCCTTGCCTTACGGAATGCTTCTCGTGACCGGTCCCACCGGATCCGGAAAGACCACAACTCTTTATGCAGCCCTTAATACCATAAACACCCCGGATAAAAAGATCATTACCGTGGAGGATCCTGTTGAGTATCAACTTGATGGAGTAAACCAGGTTCAGGTCCAGCCGAATATAAACCTCACTTTTGCCAATTGTCTCAGATCCTTCCTTCGCCAGGATCCTGATGTCATGCTGGTAGGTGAAATAAGGGATTTGGAAACAGCTGAAATAGCGATTCAGTCAGCTCTTACAGGACATATGGTCTTCTCTACACTTCATACCAATGATGCAGCCGGGGCGATTACCCGGCTGGAAGACATGGGCGTGGAACGTTTTATGGTGGCATCTTCGCTGGTTGCCGTGCTGGCCCAACGCCTCGTAAGGGTGGTATGCCGTCACTGCCGGGAAGAGATCAGGGTTTCTGATTCGGAGAAGGCATTGCTGGCCCGGAATCTGGACATATCTCCCCGCGAGTTGACATCTTCCTTCATGAGAGGGAAGGGATGTAAAGAGTGCGGTGGGACGGGATACAAAGGTCGGATGGGAATTTTTGAATTTCTTCCTTTAAATGAAACGATTCAAAAAGAGATTGTCAAAGGAACGGACCGCAATGGAATATACCGCAAGGCTCTGGCCCAGGGAATGATTTCTTTGAGAATGGATGGACTTAAAAAGGTACAACAGGGACTAACCACTTATCAAGAGATTCTGAGGGTAACCCGTTGATGCAACGCTTTACATATGAGGTCATGGATTTTCAGGGACATCGGATAATTGATTCCGGAGAAGCCCGCAGCAAGGACGATCTGCTCATCAGTCTCCAGTCCCAGGGGCTGGTTCTCCTCAGGTGGGTGGATGAAGCGCATTCCCGGCCCAGCCTATTTAAACGATCAACGCGTACTTTAAAAACCCGGGATCTTCTGCAGATTACAAAAGAGCTGGCCTATCTGATGAAATCAAGCCTCCCTATTGATCGTGCTCTGGCTATATTAGCCAGTTCCGCCGCTGAGGAATCGGTGAGGACAACGGCTGAGTATCTCAAGGAATCCCTTCGGGGGGGAAGCAGCCTTTCCGAAGCCATGGCCACTCGATCGGAAGACTTTAGTAACCTTTATGTAAATATGGTCAGAGTTGGGGAAATGGGTGGAATTCTGCCTCAAGTCATGAAAAAGCTGGCGCAGTTCATGGAACGTACCGAAGAAATAAAACGATTTATCATTTCCAGCTCTATCTATCCCGCCATCCTCCTTTTGGTAGGTATCCTGTCCGTGCTTGTAATCATGGGCTTTGTGATTCCCAGTTTTGCAGGCATATTCAATGATCTGGGACAGGAAATTCCGTTTACCACTCAGGTACTGATTCAGGTGAGTAACTTTTTGAGGGCCTGGTGGTGGTTAATTCTTACAGGAACGGCATTGTTTTTTACCTTGTTGTGGCGAATTGCAAATACGCCCTTCGGCAAGAATAGCATTGATCGCTTGCTCATTAAAACCCCCGGTTTCGGTACATTGTTGGTGGATGTTCAGGTGAGCCGTTTCGCAAGAACCCTGGGTACACTTGTGCAAAGTGGTGTTCCTTTGCTCAAAGCGCTATCCATCGTCCAGGATGTGGTAGAAAACAATGTGGTCAAATCTGCTGTGGGGAGCATTTATCACCAGGTTAAAGAGGGAAAAAGGATCAGTACTTTAATGAAAAATAACGGCATATTCCCTGCCATGGCTGTTCAGATGGTTTCTCTCGGGGAAGAGACGGGTAAAATTGGGGAAATGTTGATCGTGGTGGCCGATGATCTGGATAATAAAATACAGGTCAGGATAAAATCTCTTCTTTCATTACTGGAACCACTTGCCATTTTGATGATGGGGCTTATCATCGGAGGGGTCGTCGTTTCCATGCTGTCCGCGATATTTGGAATCAATGAGATCGAATTCTAACGGTTTTACGCTCGTGGAACTCCTTGTGGTCATGATTCTCGTGGCCATGGCAAGTTCTCTGATTTATGTCAGCGTAGGAAAATCAAAAGCAGACAGAGAGGGTAAAGACTTTTCCCGGGAAATGGTATCTCTTTGTAAAAAAGCCCGGCGTATGGCTGTAAGTCAGGGTGAGCCAAAAGCAGTTCGTATTTCTTCCATTCAGAGACGTTGCTGGATTGACGATAGTAAAAAATCACTGAGAATTCCCGAGCAGATGCTCATAGAGGGAGAAGGCGTTACTCGGCTGCGTGAAGATATTTACGCCATTTTTTTTTATCCGGATGGAAGTTCAAGTGGTGGAGAATTAACCTTTTCCATGTCGGGTCATGTTATTTATGCCTTCAGGATTGATTTGTTGGCCGGGTTGATTATTCCCATTGAGGAATTGAGAGATTGATGATTTCAGATCAGTTGGGGGAGGGCGGCTTTACGCTTATAGAGGTGATGGTTGCCCTGATTATTCTCGGTATTTCTTCCGGGGCAATTTTTCAGAGTCTCTCTCAATCCAAAAGAATTTCATGGAAATCGGACGAGGTTATGGAGACTGCCCGTATCGCCCATAACATCCTTGTGGATTCCGCCTTGATAGATACGGCACTCAGGGATAAGGAAAAAGAGGGGGCTGTGGAAGGAGAGACAGGATGGCACTATGTTATTTCGGTTTCTCCTTTGGAGCTTGAAACGGAAAATGCAGAAGAGCTTTTGGAAGTTCCCTCTATGGTTAAATTGAACCTGTGTCTGATTCATAAGTTGGGTCAGAAAGAAAAGTCTTTTTGTTTGACTCGCTGGTACCGCCGATAAAAACTGTTCCTTGGTCGTGGCAGCAGCGCTAATTCGTTTTTTTACAACAGAGGACAGACTACTGAATACCTTCATTATTTATGCCGACTGTCTCAAGCATGATCGTTTATAACAAAAAGGGCTTTACCCTGATTGAAATTCTGGTTGCTATGCTCCTTGTTTCCATGGTGACCCTTGTTGCAGCCATGGTCTTGAAGCTTGCCATTAGAGCTTGGGAACGAGGGGTAGAAGAAGGGGAAACAAAACAAGTTTTGACGGCTATTCCGGCCCTTATGGAAAAACAACTGAGTGCCCTGGTAAAAAATAGTCTCTTCGGCAGTTCCGGTAAAAATCGTGTGCTTCCTTTTTGCGGCCGCAAAAAGGCATTTTCTTTTTTTACATGCTATGCCCCACAGGGATCTTCCTGGCAAGGTCTTTTGAGGGTTACTTATCTATTCAACGAGGAAGAGAGTATCCTCTATGTTTACGAACAGGTTATTACAAAAAAAGAAGACCTGAAGGACGAGTGGAATCCTGTGTCGGACAGCTGGAATAAGGAGTCAGCACCCCTTAGCCGGGTACCCGGAATCAAAAGTTTCCGCATGGCTTACACTGGCCGGAAAAAGATCGATCCCGGAGATCCGGATCATTGGAAGGAAGAATGGGAGTGCAGTTCAACCTCCCTGCCGACGGGCCTGCGGGCCGTTATCCAGGTGGGAAAAGGAGAGAAAAGTCAATCCAGCAACTGGTATTTCCGGGTCGGGACTTTCGGGTCATGAAAAGGTACTTGCAATTCTCAGGATCAGGAACTGAGACGGGCAGTGTTTTAATTCTGGTACTTTGGGTTTTGATACTTGTCAGCTTTCTATCAGCACAGTACTTGGCCCATAATCGGGAGAAGGCGGGACTTTCTGCAAATGCTTGGAAATCGCTTAAGCAAAGGCAGGCCGTCGAGTCGGTGTTGCATCTTTTTGCAACCGATTCCCGGCCGATTCCCGGTCAACAGGGAATCGATGAAACGTGGGTTTATCTTTCTCCCGGCGGTATCGATTTGAGTGTCAGGGTGGAAAAGGAATCCTCCAGGATAAACATCAACACAGCCAATGATTTTGAGATAAGAGAAAAAATACGGGAAATCCTGGGCGAAGATTCCCAGGATAAGGCCGATCAATTGACGGATGCCATTCTTGACTGGCGGGATGAGAATACCCTGATCCGGACCAACGGCGCCGAAGCCGGTTATTACAAAGATCAGGACCTTCCTTATGTGCCGGCCAACGGACCTTTCAAGGTACTTACGGAACTGCTTCTCGTTAAAGGGATCTCCCCCGAACTTTTCTGGGGAGATCCTATGATGTCCATTTCAGCCGAAGAAGAAAATTCAGATATCGAGTCGATTCCTTCCTTTGAGGAGAACTTCACAATTCATCCGAAAGATGTTAAAAGCGTGATGATTCTGATTCCTGGAAAAGGAAAGGGATACCTTTTTGTACTTGCATTTTTAAAAAAGGAAAACGGGAGTTGGAACGTGATAGAAATTCATCGTACCATGCTTGTTTCCAGTATGCCACTCAACTATACGACGGATCTTGGTGATGATTAGACGGGAAATACTCGGACTGTATCTGGATAAGGAGCAAATCCATTACGCCTGCGCAAAAAAGTCTTTTGTCAGCTTGTCACCGAAACGCCTGAGTTTGACCCTGAAGTCATCAGGTATTGTTTACGGACCAGCCTTTTCAGTTCTCAAAGATTTGTTAAAAGGTTTCTCGCCCCATAAAAATCGCCATATCTATCTGGCGCTTCCACGGAGCCGTTTTTTTGCCAGAGATCTGCAGCTTCCGCCCATGACCATGGAGGATGCGCTGATATCTGTTCGGAGCAGTTTGTCTATTTATTGCCATCTGCCCCTTGAAGAAATATATTACGATATTCACCTCTGCCGCACCTTACAAGGCGGGATTAACGCCCTGATTTTTTATGCGCTCCGAAAAGAGATAGATCCCTACCTCGATATTTTTAAGGATATGGGCCATCAGAATTCTCTGAAAGGGATTTTTCCGGTATCGTTCGGAGTCGGTGCCTGGCTGCATCTTGAGGGGTATCCAATGCCCCTTGGCCTGATTCTAAACCATGATGAAATCAATGAACTGGCTGTTTATGGTAAGAAATCCTGTCTTCTTTCTATGGCGTGGCCATTTTCGGAAGGTGAAAAAGAAGGTGAATTTCTGATCGAGACGGCAAAGTCCAAATTTCAGGACCTGAAAGATAATATATTTTATTTGAATAATGAAAAATCTCCGGTTCTTCCACGCCCTCTTCGAAACCGGATGGGAAAACTTCCCAATATTACGGAAAACCTGGGTGTAGCTGCCTTGTCGCCTGTCTTGTCCGGTTGGCAACAGATTTCCATAGATGGGAGTCCAACAAAGATTAAAACAATAAGGCCCATAAAGATTATCATCCCTTCCGTTCTGGCAATGGTTTTAATCATTTCTTTTATAACCTGGCGGACGAACCGGATTATTCTATTCCAAGAAAAGAAAGTTAACTCCCTTAAGACTGAGATTCGCCAACTGCAGAAAAGGCTAAAGCCGATAGAGCAAAAAAGAGAAGCCTTGAGAAAAGCAAAAAAATTCATGGAAGATATTGATGATTTCATAAAAACAAGACCCCGCCTTTTCAGTCGTATCAATGATGTCGCACGGCTTGGGCCGGAAGGTACCTGGTTTTCCAGTTTCAGATTTGAAAAAGGAGTAATCACTATGAGCGGTGAGAGTAAGGACGCGTTGAAGGTGGTGGAGTCTCTGCGAACATCAGGTTTGTTTGAGCAGGTAAAACTCAGGGGATCCGTGAGCAGGAGAAAAACGGGGGAAGAACGATTCAGTCTGACAATCAAGTTGAGGGAAGAAACTAAATAGTGAACAGAAAAAATAGGCGTCAATGGGTTCTGGGCAGCGCTCTTCTCGGGGTCTGTCTGCTTGTTTGGTGGGTTCAGATTTATTCCCCGCTGCAAGATCGCTTAGAAGAGTCATCTGTCGATTTGGATACGGCCATGCAACAGCACGAACGTTTGGTCAGAAGGCTGACAAGGCTTTCCGATGGCGAGCAGGATAATGCAAAAAATCGGGACGAACTCGACTATTTTTCTAACCTGATGGTTGAGGGGCAAAGTCTTGAAGAGATTAATGCCATCACTCAGCTGCTTCTTCAGGAATTTCTGGAAAAACATGAGATTTCCCTCGATGCTTACAAAGAGCTTGCGCCATCAAAGTGGCGGCAATACGATCTGGGCAGAGTAGAGTTACGGTTAAATACCACGACTCAAGGACTTTCCGATTTTCTCGAGTTTCTTGAAGCGTTGAAAAAGGTTATCCGGATCGAGAGGCTGACGGTTAACTACAGGCGTCGTAAGGAGAATGGCCTTCAGGTTTCTTTGCATCTCGCCACACTATTTGTAGAAGACGTGGATGTGATTGAATAAAAAATAGAGGAATTTTTACTTTATGAATAAAAGGTTTGTTTACCTGACACGATGTAACAAGATAGGATTGATAATTAGTATCTGCCTTGTCTGTTTTATTGTTTCAAGTTGCGCTAGCGGGAAACATGGGCTGAAGTCAGCAATCACGGAAAGGAAGGATTCAGACCCATTCTTCAGGATTAATAAAACAAAGATGAATTCTCCTGAAGAAAAAATGCTCAAAACCAACGAGAAAGAAGAGTCCTTCGGTAATGAAAAATCCCCGCCAAACGAGCCAATCCGGCCGCCGAAGCAACAGGCCGAACCGAATTTGCCTTCGGCCGCCATGTCACATAAGATTCGTCCCTCTAAAGAAAAAAAGGATCCGGGGCCGTCGGTTCATGTGGAGTTTGCCTTTGACAATGCAGACCTTTATGAGGTGCTCGATGTGACACTTTACGAGCTTTTCAATGTCAACTACATGGTGGATCCGAGTATCAAGGCCAAGGTTACCTTTCATTTTTCCGGTAACTATACCAAAGACCAGTTTATCAATATTCTCAATAATGTCTTGCAGCTGAACAACCTGGCCATTGCCATGGGGCCGGGCAACATTTTAAAAATTGTGCGCAGAAATGCAAGCGCGGGATTCGGCAATGCACTGTTGTCCGAGGAAGGAGAATTAGAGCCGGTCGGGGACATCACGCGGCTGATTCGGCTCAGATATATTTCTGCCGCCACGGCGGCCAAAAATATAAGACCGTTTCTTTCCAAAGGGGCGGTGATCGTTCAAAATACGGTCACGAATTCTTTGATGATTACAGACACGCCGGGAAATCTGGCTAAGGCCGCCGGCATGCTGGGGGCGATGGATGTAGCCTATTTCACGGACATTTCGTGGCGGGTTTTTCCAGTCAAAGAGGTTGATGCTGCGGATATAGCCAAGGATGTGTCAAAGATACTCAAGACGCGAGGCCTTTACAATCGGCCGGGGATCGATAAAGGAAGTTTCGAGATTTTTCCGATCCAGACCATGAATGCGATTCTCGTCGTTACCCGCTGGCCGTCCATAATGAAGTTGGTCGAAGACTGGATCACGGCCATGGACCATGCCGAGGATGCCGGAACCAATGTATTTGTTTACTTTGTTGAAAACGGTGACGCAACGGAGTTGGCCGATATCCTCAAACAGCTTTATGGCGGGACCGTCAAGAACTCATCAAAAAAGGTTGCTATTGTAAAACCGACGGCTAAACCTTCCGAAAAGATTGTTGCCGGTGAACTGAGCGGAGAGGTGGCGATTATCCCGAATGAGACCAACAATGCCATCGTGTTTAAGGCCACGGCAAGGGATTACAGAATTATCCGGAATGTCTTGAAAGAACTGGATATTGTACCGAGGCAGGTCTTGATCAATGTGGTGATAGCGGAAATACTGCTGGGCGGTGAGTTACGTTACGGGGTGGAATGGTTTTTGCGGGGGCATACCGGGGATTATACACACCAGGCGGTACTGGATGATGGTGTGCTTAGACCAATTACCACAGGCTTGGGTAGTATGACCGGTTTCACCTACGCCGTGTTTGACGGGACGGATTTCCTGAGGGGGCTTGTTTCCGCCCTTGGAGAAGATTCTGAGGTGAATATCCTTTCTTCTCCCAATATTTTGGCGGTGGATAACAAGGAGGCTGTCATCGAAGTGGCTGAGCAGATCCCCCTTCCGACAGGCGAGACCGTCTCCACCACGGGAACGGTTACTACTACTATTCAATACCGGGATACAGGGGTCCTTCTTACGGTAACACCACACATCAGTTCAACCGGTCTGGTTAAAATGGAACTCTCCCAGGAGGTGAGCGAGCTCGGGAGAGCGTTCCCTGATTTGAAGGCTAACTCCATCCTGAATCGAAAGGCGAAAACCTCTTTGGTGATAGAAGATGGCCAGACCATCATTATTGGTGGGCTTATGAAGTCGAAACTAGATACGAGCGGATCAGGGATCCCGTTTTTGAGATCTATCCCGATCCTTGGCTATCTGTTCGGGGGAACCAGAAAAAAAATGGAAAAGACCGAACTCATTTTCCTGATCACGCCCAATGTCATTAAAAGTCGAAACCATGCGGATCTCATTACCCGTGAATTTTCCCGGAGGGTCGAATCGGTAAAGGAACTCATTGAGAAGAAGGAATTTTAGACGGTTTCATTCTTCCGACCGGATTTTTTCTTCCGAAGGCTCTGTAAGTTACTGATCGCGATAAAAATACCCATATGCAAGAACCTAACCGGACATTACTGAGTTTTTTTAAGAGGTTATGCAATTTTCTAACCGGAAATTACCGGTTTAAAATAATTACGAGGTAAAATTCTCCATAAAAAAGGGGTTGACCCGCTCACGGTTTTGCAGCGGATTCATCAGTTTTTAAACAGCCTCTAAGGGTGTAAAGGAACTCATTGAAAGAAAAAAATTTTAAACACTTAGCGATTACGGCCCTCCTGATTTGCCTGGCCGCGCTGCTCGTTTTTTTTTTCGCATGGGTTACAGAGGCCGAAGCGCAATCCAGACCGCTGGGCGTGCTGATTTCCGTGGAAATCCGGCCCTTTATGCTGATGGTGGAAGGACTCGAAGCGCAGTTGGATATTCCGGTCTGCCGCATTTTTCTGGATGAGAAAGATCAACCGTTCAGCCGGGACCCCCTCTATCAGAAACTGGAGCCGACGGAATTCTGCGCCATGGTCGCTGTCGGGCCGCGGGCGCTCTCCTATCTGCATCTTCGCAAGTGGCCCACGCCCCTGATCTACGGCATGGTCCTCGATCCGAAACGGATTATCGGCGCCGATCATCCGTATTGCGGGGTATCCCTGAATATCTTTTCGTTGAGTCAGATGTCGGATATTCATCGCACCTTTCCGGAAGTCCGGCGGATGGGGGTCCTTTATGATCCTGCCAACAACCAGCAATGGTTTGATTCCGCAATACAAATGGCCAGATTGAATCGCCTCACCCTGGTACCCCTGCCTGTGAAGCGGCAAGCCGATATTTCGGTTCTTTTGGATAAAACCAAACCGGCGGTGGATGCGATCCTGTTCATACCGGATGCCACCGTGATTTCCCGCACCATCATTCAATATGTTCTGAAGCAGTCGATTCTGCACCGGATTCCTACCATCGGCTACAATCGTTTTTTTCATGAATCCGGAGCGGCCATCAGTTTTGTCGTCGATTATCGAGCCATCGGCGAGCAGGTGGCCGCTCTGGTGGATGCTGTCCTGCAAGGGCGTCCGTGCGGGTCTCGCGTCCCTTCATATACTGTTTTGTTAAATCGGAAAGTCGTCCGCAAAATACAAGTGAAACTGGCAAAATCCCTGCCCGATTTCATAGTAGAGGAATAATGCATGAAGATGAACTCCATTCAGACCCGTTTGATGACGGTTGCATTTGTCTTTATCATGGGCACGTCTTTGGCCATGGGCCTGATCGGCATTCGCCTGACCTCCAATTTTCTGAGCAGGCGCTTTCATCAAAATTTCAAAGTACTCGCCGCGTACATGGCCCGCAACGCCGAATTGGGGGTGCTC
The DNA here is from genome assembly GCA_030589165.1 of Desulfobacterales bacterium. Classification (GTDB taxonomy): domain Bacteria; phylum Desulfobacterota; class Desulfobacteria; order Desulfobacterales; family JAFDHS01; genus JAFDHS01. The sequence continues at coordinate 6,328 of JAUUWG010000021.1, read as the reverse complement.
TTGAATGACCAGTCCATGCTGGAGCGGTTGGGCGGGAATCTGCTCGAGGAGAAGGATATTCACGGCGTAACGGTTTTTGATGATGAGGGCCAAGTGATAGCCAGGGTTCGAAAAGAGCCTTTCCGGGAGGCCATGTTTTCGGTTGAATCGCCGATTATGACCCCACAACTCGGGAAAGACGAATTAATGTTTGGTGAAGTCGTGGGACATGAAGCGGTCGGACGGGTGAATCTGACGTACTCGGGTAGCGGTCTGGATCGGCTGATCAAGGTCATGGCGATTCGCTTCATGCTGATTTCTTTCCTGCTTTCCCTGATTCCGGTGATCTGCTACCGTTTTCTGGCAAAGTCGATTGTTGCCCCCCTCAATGATCTCGTCCAGGTTTCCAAAGCCGTTTCCAAAGGCCAGATGGATATCAGGGCCAGAGGCGGACGGCTTTTGGAAACGCGGACTCTTGCCGCCACCTTTAATGAGATGCTGAATGAGCTGAAACGAAAGCAGAAAGAACTGCAGGATGCCCAGATCGAAATTTCCAGACAGCAGACGCTGGCCGAGGTGGGTAAATTTTCGATGATGGTCGCGCATGAGATCAAAAATCCGTTGGCCGTTATCAAAGGCAGTCTCGATATTCTGAAAAAGGACTCGATCGATGCATCGACTCAAAAAATGATGCAGGACTATATGGAAGACGAAATTGTCCGGATCAACACGCTGGTGGAAGATTTTCTGCTGTTCGCGCGGCCCAGGAAACCCGATTTTGTTGAACTTGAAATGAACGGATTTGTCAGTGATCTGGTCCATAAGGCGGAGCTGTGGAGTCAAGAAAAAAAGAAAACGATCGATATGTATATAGAACCGATGCCCTGCGTGGTTTCATGCGACCCGGCGCTCATGGAACGGGCCATGCTGAATATTATCCGCAACGCGTTTGATATGGATCCGAGCGCCAAGCCGCTGGTCGTCATGACGGTCAGCACCTCAAACCAGTGGACATTTATGGTTAAGGACGCCGGTCCCGGGATCGCCCCGGAACATTTGGGCACCATTTTTGATCCTTTTTTTACGACGCAAACCAAAGGAACCGGTCTGGGACTGGCATTGACCCGCGAAATCGTTGCGGCGCACGGCGGTGAAATCAGAGCCCGCAACCGCAAATCGGGCGGTGCCGCTTTTGAAATCCGATTGAAAAAACATTCAGCATCAATCATAAGGAACGAAGACTAAATAAATTACAAATATTCCATTTCATCTTCAGGCCGCCTTTGCCCGATTCTCAATCATATCATCCTCGAAATAGAGTGACTATTCCTGCGGTGATCTGATTTCGGATCGAACAAATCCGACCTGAATCTGAACGTAATTTTTTGCAATTTATTTGAATCTTCCTTCCTAAGCGGAGAGCGAGATGGCAAAAATACTGATTGTTGACGACGAAGAACGCATTCGAATGATTTTGAAAATCATGCTCTCTTTCCGGGGGCATACGACCCTGGAAGCCGGGGACGGAGGTGAAGCGCTCAAGATCCTCGAAGACAGCCCCGTTGATCTGGTGATTTCGGATATCAAGATGGAGGGCCTGGACGGTATGGGGCTTCTCGAGGCCATTAAAGAGAGAGCTCTGGGATGTCCGGTGGTGTTTATTACGGCATTTGCCACTCTTGATTCGGCCGTGGAGGCCATGCGGCTGGGGGCCGTCGATTATCTGGTAAAACCCTTTGAAGAAAAGCAGGTTCAGCTCTCGGTCGAAAGGGCGCTCGGCATCGGACGGATCATCGCGGAAAATCTGGAGCTGAAAAAGAAACTCCTGCAGGACGGCAAACATGAAGAGCGGATATTTGTTTCCGCGGCCATGCAGGCGGTGGTCGAGATGGCGGTCAAGGTGGCCCAAAGTGATGCAACGGTTTTGATCACCGGTGAATCGGGTACCGGCAAGGAAGTCGTTGCCTGTCTGATTCATGATTCGAGCCAAAGGAAAAAGGAACGCTTCGTGGCGGTCAACTGTGCGGCCATTTCACCCGCCCTGGTCGAAGCCGAGCTGTTCGGTCATGAAAAAGGGGCGTTTACCGGCGCCAGTCAAAAAAAGGAAGGCAAGTTCGAATACGCCGCCGGCGGCACCCTTTTTCTGGATGAAGTCGGCGATCTGCCGCTGGAAGCCCAGGCCACGCTGCTGCGGGCGATCCAGGAAAAAAGCATTCAGCGGGTTGGCGGCAACCGTGAAATTCCGGTCAATACCCGTCTGGTATGCGCGACCAACCAGGATTTGGAAAAACAAGTGGCCCAAAAACGTTTCCGCCAGGATCTGTATTACCGCCTGGCCGTATTCCCGATTCAGATACCCCCCTTAAGGGAAAGAAAAGCGGATATTATGCCTTTATCGATTCATTTTATCAAAAAGTTTGTCAAACTCGGCGCGCCGACGAGGGATCTCCTGACGCCGGGAGCGACCAGAATTCTAAAGGATTTTTCCTGGCCCGGCAATGTGCGCGAACTGATCAACACCATCGAACGGGCGATTATTCTCAAGGCCGGACAGTTGCCGCTGACATCCGACGATCTGAATTTCCTGAGTATCGCTAAACAGCTGAAAGCCGAAGTTGACGGTCTGTTTCAGTTGCCGGTGACGGGAATCGATTATGATGCCCTGCAAAGCGAGATTGTGCGGCAAGCATTGGAGATGACGGCCGGCAACCAGAGCGCGGCGGCCCGTTTGCTGGGGTTGTCGCGGGCGCGCTTCAGAACGCTGATGAAACAGTTGGGTCAGGATTAAGATTCGCCAGATTGAAGGGATGGGTGGCAAGGCATATTCGATGAAGATTTTTAAGCTTTTACATAAAACGTCAAGGATGGTTTTACCGCTGGTTTTGATCTGGTCCGCCGGCGGGGCGGGCGCCGGCCAGCAAAAACTGGACGACACGCTGCTGATGTTTGTCGGCGAGGAGTTATCGGTGGTGACCGTGGCTTCCCGCAAAGCGGAGTCGCCGGCTGAGGCCCCAGCCGTTATTCGGGTGGTGGACCGCACGGCGATCGAAAACCGCGGCCTTCAAACCCTGGGCGAACTGCTCGCTTTCGAACCCGGTTTTTATGTGGCCGAACGAGCACAGGGCAGCATCCCCTATTTGCGGGGCATACCAGGCGGGGTTCTTTTTCTGTATGACGGCGTGCCTTTGACCACCGAGTCCACCAAAAACGTGCATGCGCTGGATCGCGAACTGTCACTGCACGCTGTAAAACAGGTCGAAATTCTGCGCGGACCGGGGTCGGTACTGTGGGGACCGGATGCCTTTGCCGGCATTGTCAACGTGGTACCCATGAGCGGTCGTGACCTCTGCGGTGTTGAAAGCGGAATGACAGCCGGTTCGGATCGTCTGCTGGGCGCTTATCTGAACTGGGGCCAGGCAAACGATCAGGGAGATGTTTTTCTGTCGGCCAATGCCACCCGGGATCGCTATCACAATGATGCCTTTGGGCCGCATCTCTCGATGGTCGATCCGGAGCAGGGCGTCATTGGCGAAGGCCATATTGACGATTCGGATTATCTGGAATTGATCGGTAATGCCCATATCGGCAACTGGCTGTCGCTTTCGGGGCGCCTTTCGGATTTCAGCCGTGAGTTTACCATGCAGGATACGACATCCCTCAGCTGGGAGGGTGAGCGCGAATCCCCTTCCAGCTATTTGAAGGCGACCCTGAGCAAAGCGATCGGGCAGTCGCATTTCTCCCTGACCGGCTATTACCATCATATGCGCCACGATGTGACCAATGTGGATCTCAAGAGTGAACAGAAAAATGAACAGTATCACGCGGAATTGCTCTGGGATCGGCCGGTTACGGAAAGCGGCCGGCTGACGGCCGGAGTTTCTTTTCGCCAAAACAATATCGAAGCCATTGTCAAGGAAGGTTTTCAGCCGGAATTTGCGAATCCCGACAACAAGTTCGACTTTAAACTTCAACCGGTGGTTCGGCAGAAGGAGTATGACAACACCCTCAAATCGGTTTTTGCGCAATACCGTTTCCGTTTGAACTCAATGGAGTGCTGGCTGGGGGGACGTCTGGATGACCATTCCCAGTATGGCAGTACATTCAGTTACAGCATGGGGGCAAACTATCCCTTGCATAATAACTGGCGCCTCAAGGCAGCTTACGGTACAGCCTACCGCAGTCCCTATCCCGGTCAGCTCTATGGGAGCGGGTTGTTCGATCCCGCATCGTTCAACCCCGGCTCTTTCGACCCCGAGGGGATTCAAACCTTGAATCTCCAGCTATCCTGGAATCCCAAGCCGGAGCGCAACCTGGCCCTGACCCTTTTTCACAGCCGTTTGAGCGATCACGTTCAGGAAAACCCCTATAGCAGTAGCGGCCTTTCGGCGCCGTTCGACTATGAAGTCGCGGGTGTCGAGCTTTCGGGGCGGGTCCGTCTGTTTCATCGGCTGGAGGCTTATGCCAATTTCACCGCCTTCAATGCCTGGGGGGAAGATGCCGATTACCTGGAGAAATTTTTCTTTCCCCGGCCGGATGGAACTTCGGTCACCATTTATAGAACTTGGGATGGGCCGTTCGACAGCGGCCCGGATGTTATGGCCAGCATGGGGCTGAGTTGGCAGTTTCATCCCAAGGCGATTCTCAGCCTGGACGGCTTGGTGACCAGTAACGTACCATTTACCTTTGCCAAAGAAAGTGTTATCGGCAGTTTCAACAACCCCCCGCTGGTCAATTTGAGCCTTGTGATCAAGGACGCGTTCTTAAAAAACAGTCGCCTGACCCTTGCCGGCAAGAATATCTTTGACCAGGATTATGATGTTGCGGGGCGCTACGGCCCCGAAGAAGGAAAGTCGCAGCAGGTTTTTGTGGAATGGTCGGTTTCGTTCTGATTTTGCGCCAGGTTCTATTCCTCTACAATCGGAACTTTGCTCCCTTCAGCCGCCGAATCCCCGTCAACCAGCAGGTTCGCTTACTTGCTCTTTATATATTTCTTCAGATCTCTGTAATAATTTTGATGAGGACCAATCATAATCAATTCGAGGTTTTCATCAACGCTTCGGTACGCTAAAAGATACTGAATTGTCTTGATTTTAAATTTGTGGACGAAAACCCCACGCAAGTCACCTTTCTTTTCATCTCCAATGGATGGGTCTTCAACAATCAATTTGATCTGTTCGTCTAATTCCAGCTTTTGAGCTTTGCTAAACTTCTTTATTTTTCGTTCAAACGATCGAGATTGAAGGATTTTCATACGGACCTATCCAAATTTGTATTCTGAAGATTCACCTTGTTCCAACTCGGCCATCCCAATAAAAATCTCTTTAATCAGGCTGTATGTAAGGTCAGGATTCTCCTCCGCACATTTTCCAATTCTGGCCCAATGTTCAATTTGGCCAGTGATAGACCGTTTATCGATTTTGCTATATATTTTTGCTTCTTTAACTAATTCGTCCGATACTCTTACAGCGGTTGTCATGGTAAGGTCTCCTATGATTTTTTGTTGCAAAATAACACACATCATTGCGTTTTGCAACTAATATAATATTGAATGCCATGGGATTTTAAAACGTACCAACGGCGCCAGCAGACGGCCTTCGGCGTCAACGGCGGCGATTCCCCATTGATAGCTGCCCTGCGGCAGGAGGCGGGGGCGAAGGCGGGAACAACCCCATTTTAATGGTTGAAATCATCAACTGTATAACATATTGTCAAAGAGGAAGTGATAAAAATGGCAGCGTCAAAAATTAAGGAATAGATTATGGCAGGCGTAGCTGAACTTAATGATTTGATTTTAAAAAATATACAAGAGTTACCGGATAGAGACAAAAGAGAAGTCTTGAATTTTATAGAATATTTAAAGATTAAGGAAGATCGTACTTTTATCGAATATATTAATAGGAGAACCGAACAGGCAATAGCAGCCAAAAAACGTGGTGAGCGATTTATTTCTTTAGAGGAATTACAAAAAGATTATGCCTAAAGCTTATAAACTTGAGCGCTTACCAGCAGCTAAAAGGGATCTGAAAAGATTACCCCCCTTTTAATTACCGTCACCATCATTGGTTCAAGAGAAAATATCTACAAGAGAGCCAAAAGACGAAAGAAATAATTTTTTTCACAATTTTCGAAATCCTACTGACAGGCGGATGTCCCCTACAACAGAAACATCGAAATCCAGTGGATCGGCGCCAGCAGTCGGCCTTCGGCATCAACGGCGGCGATCCCCCATTGATAACTGCCTTGCTGCCAGAGACGGGGGGTAAATGCGGGGAAAACGCCTTGATCGCCGAAGAGGATGCCGTCCAGAGGTTGGGCATCAAGTCGCAGAGAAGCCAGGCTCGCGCGGGGT
>JAUUWG010000164.1 GCA_030589165.1 Desulfobacterales bacterium | reverse complement strand
CCCCCGGCAATGGTGTCAATTATTTCTACAATCAGTCCTCCCAGACCCATGGTAACTACGCCCACGATAATGCCGGCCGCAGCAACTGCAACGCCAATTCCCATCATGTTTCTTCCACCTGCTACCAGGGCGTCCCAGACCTGGCGTAGGCTGAGTTTAATGGAGCCCAACAGGGACTCTTTTGCGATATAGGCCCTCACGAGATTCTGGATCACGATCAGCGCAACCAAAACAAAAATAGCCCGATAAGCTGCAAGTTCAGGAGAATGGCGTAGAATCATCAATTCGTAAATCAGGTAACCCAAAGGGAATATGAAATGAATGCCGCCAAAAAGGGTTTTAAAAAAACGCGGCAACTGATCTTTTGGAACCCCTTTCAATCCGAGCTTTGAGGCCTCCAGGTGAGTGATATATATGAGGGCAATATAAGAGATTATAGCCGGTATAAAGGCAGCCTTTACTACAGCAAAATAGGGCATATTACAGTACTCGGCAATGATAAAGGCGGCAGCGCCCATGATAGGTGGCATAAGCTGCCCATTTGTGCTTGCCGCTACCTCAACGGCCCCTGCCTTATAATCCGGATACCCCACGCTCTTCATAAGGGGTATGGTGAATGTCCCCGTGGTCACTGTATTGGCAATGCTTGAACCTGATACCAGACCTGTCAAACCGCTTGCCAGTACAGCAGCCTTTGCCGGGCCGCCTTTGAAGCCTCCCAGCAGGCTGAAGGCAAGATCGATAAAAAACTTTCCACCCCCGGCCTTGTCCAGCATGGAGCCAAATAAAACAAAGAGAAATACAATGGTGGCTGAAACATCCAGGGGAATACCATAGATGCCTTCTGTAGAAATGGTGATCTGGCTTATGAAACGTCTAAGGGACACCCCCTTAAAGGCGATTACATCTGGCATATAACTGCCAAAAAAACTGTAGAGAATGAACGTAACAACAACAACAACCATGAATGGGCCCAGAGACCGCCTTGCCGCCTCCAAAAGGAATATAACAAGAACTATCCCCACGAAGATATCAGTGGGCGTGGGCGCCCCCTGCCTTTCGCTTAATGCAATGTAATTTACTGCAAGATAGAGGGCTGCCGCAGCGGCAAGAATAGCAAGTGAATAATCAATAAAATGGATCTTGTTTTTAACGGACAGGAAGGAAAAGATTCCCCCTGTTTTTATCTTTTTGAAGGCAGGATAGCTTAGGTAGACCAGTGTGATAGCAAAGGCCAAATGAATGCAACGGATATAGACCGAATCCAACATAATGAATTGAGGAAGGGATAGCTGGAATAATGACCAGGCGGCTGCAATACAGGGAATAAGATATTTGGGCACCCCTGAAAGCCTTCTTGAGCCAAATTCAGCTTCTTCTGCAATCTTCTGGGCAGCCTTTGTCCCTTCATCAATTGTTTGGTCGGAACTTATGTCTTTTTCATTCATATCTACAAATCCTCATGTATTGATGCCGTATTAATGATGTTCTGCTTTGCCATATTTTTTTTAGACCAGGAAAATCCATAATGTAATATTTCGATAAATCGGTGTATTGATTTTTGGATGCCCGCGAAGGCAGGAATATAGAGAATTGATCTGACAAAGCATTTACTGATATTTTTCAACCTGTGCGGTTAGATTTAATTCTTTTATATCTTCAATCTTGTAGAAACCCACTATCCTTTTGCCACTCAACCCACCCTACAAGAAGCCGTAAAAATTCAACTATAAAGACAGCTCGAAATTGTTTAATGAAAACCCTTAATAACTATTATGTTTACGCAAATCTGAAAATTTACTGTCAGGGTATAAATCAAAAAGGGCGTGGGATTCCCCCCACGCCCTTTTGAAATTATTTCAGGCCCACTTCTTTGTAATACTTCATAGCTCCCGGATGTATGGGTGCGCTTAAGGCCTCTAACATGTTCTTTTTTGTGAGGACACCGTAAGCCGGGTGCAGCTTTTTGAAGTCCTCCAGGTTGTCGAATACCTCTTTGGTGATGGCATAAACGACATCATCAGGGACTTTGGCGCTGGTCACAAAGGTTGCTTTTACAGCAAACGTATTCACATCTTTTTTATTTCTCGCCATGGGATAAAATTTTACAGGAATATATGCCTTTGCATAATAAGGCCACTTGGCAACGAGCTTATCAATGCATGCGCCTTCAACAGGCACAAAATGCACCTTTCTTTTTCCGGCCGTGGCCTCTTTGATGGATCCATTCGGATGGCCCACTGTGTAGAAGAATGCATCGACCCTTCCGTCCTGAAGCATCTTGGCCGACTCAGCAGCCTTAATTCCCTCGGCCCTCATATCCTTTTGCCAGTCTATACCACATGCGGTAAGGGCATCTATGGAATTACCTCTCTGGCCAGAACCTGGGTTTCCAATAATGACATGCTTGCCTTTAAGGTCCATAAATTTTTCAATCCCGGTGTCGTCACCAGCCACCAATACAATACTTTCCGGGTGAAAACTGCAGATAGCGCGGAGGTCTTTTTGTTTTCCCTTATCTTTCCAGTCCTTGATGCCGTTCCATGCCTGGTACTGCCTATCAGATTGAACAACACCAAACTCAAGGTCCCCGGCCATCACTGCGTTTACATTAAATACCGAGCCGCCAGTAGATTCAACGGTTACTCTCAGGTTATATTGTTTTCTCTTTTTGTTAACAATTTTGCTAATGGCGCCACCTGTGGGATAATAGATACCGGTTACGCCACCGGTACCGATGGTGACATACGTGACCTTAGCCTGGGTGTCTGCGGGCATTGAGCCCATGAAAAGCACTGTTCCAAACAATACGGCCAAACCAAAAATAAAATACTTTTTCATAACAACCTCCTTTTTTTGTTTGAATGAAAATACGGTTTTACGTTTACGTCAATTAAGCCTAATTATTTTTTCTCACCTCCTTTCCAATGGTCAGAATTCTTTTTCAAGACCTCTAATCGTCGGTTTTAGTTGCCTCCTCCCAAACATAAAAACAGAGTAAAGGGTTAAAGTCAATGCTTATGAAATCATATGAACGCTATGCATTAAATGTAACTGCTCAATATGCTTGGGCAGCATAAAAGGCTCACGCCCGCCTGCCGTTGCCTGGCACTGGCGGGCAGGCCTAAATTCCTAACCCGGAGTTTACCCCTCCGGGGTGTAGGCCCTATGGGCCGGAGGCCGTAAGGGTTTTATCCACAGTATATTGAGCAAATACAATCCTGATAGAGCTACAAAAAAAGGAAAAATATTCCTTAAAACCAGTACCCAGTACCGGATACCAAGTACCAGCTCAATTGAGGTTCTACTGAGCAAAAGTGTCAAATAACTGAAATTCCTTTTCCAGATCGTTCAATGCCGGTATGGCTTTCTCCCTTTCCTTTATGGCAATGGCTGTGATCAATGCATTCAACAGGCTCATTGGCGCCGTGAAAGATTCGAAGTAGGCTGGTATCCTGGTCTCTGCAATGAGTGCCATATCG
>JAUUWG010000080.1 GCA_030589165.1 Desulfobacterales bacterium | reverse complement strand
ATTGAGGCTATCCTGTATATATTCTTAACGTAGCCAACCCAATTGAATAAATGGATTGGCTGAGTCTAATCAGCCGGGCTTTTACAAGCCCAAAAGCTTTAGCTTTGGGTAGCTGACTGTAACGAGACCGTAAAAAAGCGTAACAAATTAATTAACTTTATTAATTTATATAATAATATGGCCAATTGCAAGAAAAAAACAACGGGACTTAAAATTTGATAATGTATGACTGATTATTCTCCTACCTGATAATGAAGGTGGGAAAGGTGTCAGACAGACTTTTACTGATACAATAAAACCAACAGGTTATTTCATGACCAAATCAAAGATTTGCCCAAATTCATCAAGAGACTTTACTGTTACTGCTTTTTTAAGAAGGCTTTTTAAAGTTAAGGGATCACTTATTTCATTTAAAACACTGAGAATGGAGCGGGGAATAATTTCAAAACGCATTTCAACTCATCAGTCATAAGTTTTCGTAATATGTTGAAATTATTAATAGTTAAAAATTGAAATAAAAATAATCAGATTTAATAATTTCAATTGGTTATAAACTATGGATCAAAAAATTGCAGAGAACTTTTGACTCACGAGATTGTAATATTAAAACATTTTTAAAAGTATGTACCGCGCTTGGTATTAAGATTGATTTTAGCTCTTCAAATTTTCGCTCTTTAAGGAACGGGGATTAAATAAATTGCACATTATTACGCTCGGATTCAGGTTGGATTGGGGCTTTCTCGTGCAAAAACTTAAGCCGAAAATGCCAGTGATCAATGCAACAACGCTCTGAGTCGACTTAAATTTACCTTATCTCCGCACTCCCCCTTTTTCCCTTTTGGCGTTTCGATAATTTTCGGAACATTTTTCAGTCTTTTGTCGTTCATGATACAGTCAAAGGCGTTGATGCCGATGACGCCTTTTCCGATATGTTCGTGCCGGTCAACCCTGGAGCCCAAATCTTTTTTTGAATCGTTTAAATGAATAAGGTACAGATACTCAAGTCCTATGACCGAATCAAACGTATCCATGGTCTTTTTGTATGATTTTTCGGTTCGGATATCATAGCCTGCTGCAAAAATATGGCAGGTATCAAGACAGATGCCGACCCGATCCCTGTCTTCGATTTTGTCCATAATGGCGGCAAGTTGTTCAAAGGTATGACCGATGCCTGTTCCTTGTCCGGCAGTGGTTTCAAGGAGAAGACGCACGTTTGTCTTTGGAATTTCGGCAAATATCTGCTTGATGCTTTCTGCAATCACACGGACGCCATGGTTTTCCCCCTTTCCCATGTGAGCGCCCGGATGAAGGACAATGTAGGGGATATTCAGGCGTGAACATCGAATAAGTTCCTGTTTAAGAGCCGCGTAAGACATGGCATGCTTTTGTTTTTCATGGCTTGCCAGGTTTATGAGATAAGAGGTATGGGCGGCGATTCCCTTTATGCCCGTCTCTTCTCTTGCCTTTTCAAAAAGGGTTATATCTTCTTGTGAAAGGGATCGTTCTTTCCAGGTCTGGGAATTTTTGGTAAAGAGTTGAAGGGCGGTGCAATCCAGCGCCTTTGCCGCATAGATCGCATTATGGAGCCCCTTTGCAATGGAAAAATGAGCGCCGAGCAGACATAAACTCTCCTTGTTTGCCTTTAAAGGCGTTTGGACGGATTTTTCCGGCACACTCTGCGCCTTGACATCCGGACAGGCGGTTCTTAATATTTTTTTGATTTTATTTACACCTCCTTATTTTTACGATCATTTTGTATGTTTTAAAACATACAAAGAAAGTGAATAGTAATCTATCATGAATTTGCATCCGAAGAAAGTACGCGCCTTGGGTCTTGGTTCAGGCGGTTTGGACAGTATTTTGTCTGCCGTTCTTTTACGTAAACAGGGAATAGAGGTTGAATGGATAAGTTTTGAGACGCCGTTTTTTTCTTCTGAAAGCGCCCGAAAAGCTTCACGATTAACGGGGATTCCTCTTACTGTTCAAAATATAACCGACGAATACCTTAAGATGCTGAAAAATCCTGCCTGCGGGTATGGTAAGAACATGAATCCATGTATGGATTGTCATGCGTTGATGTTCAGGCTTGCCGGAGTCATAATAAAAGAAAGAGGGTTTGATTTTCTTTTCAGCGGTGAAGTGGTCGGCCAGCGCTTGAAGTCTCAAACAAAGCCCTCCTTGCGTTATGTTGAAAAGCATTCCGGATTTGACGGATATATATTGCGTCCGTTGAGTGCTAAAAGACTGCCGGAAACCATTCCTGAAAAAGAGGGGTGGGTAAAAAGAGACCTGTTGCTTGATATTACGGGAAGGTCTCGCAATCGTCAGATAAAACTGGCTGAAGAATTCGGCATTCGAGACCATCCGGCTCCTGCCGGCGGCTGCCTTCTTACCGACAAGAACTATTCCGTTCGTTTAAAAGACCTCTTCGGCCACCAGGATGACTATACCGAATCGGAGCTTCTTCTTTTAAAATACGGACGGCATCTTCGTTTGGACAGGGATACGAAAATAATTGTCGGCCGAACCAGAAGCGATAATGTCAATATACTTAAACTCCGAAACCTCAAAACAGATACGTTGATCAAGGTTAAGAATTTTCCGGGTCCGGTGGTGATCATACCCCATGGAGGAAATGAAAATATCATTAAACTGGCTGCATCAATAGGTGTGGGTTACAGTAAGGCCCCGGATAACACGCCTGTGGATGTTTTGATTAAAGGCCCCGGCGGCGGTAAAATCATACAGGTGCTCGGCTTCCCTCCAAAAGAATTCAAACATTTTATGTTATAGGTATTAATGATGTCCGGATGCATTTGGAGGCAATCGTCGCTCCAAGGATCTTACAGGCCTTCCGCGTTTGCCCTGAGCTGGCCGCAGGCGGCTGAAATGTCTTGTCCTTTGCTGTGTCGTATGATGGCCGTATAGTTATTTTGATGCAGAATTTCCTGAAACTGATGAATTACGGATTCTTCCGGGCGTTTAAAATCGCTTCCGTTGTGTTCATTAAAAGGGATAAGGTTGATTTTGGACTTGATCGGCCTGAGCAGTTTGACAAGCCGGTTGGCATCTTCAACAGAATCGTTTATCCCTTTGATCAGAATATATTCAAATGTGATCTTGCGTCTGGGAGCAAGGGGGTAATTTTTGCAGGCATCGAGCAGTTGCTCTATAGGATACCTTCGGTTTACGGGCATCAGCATGCTTCTTGTCCGGTTGTCTGTTGCGTTTAATGATATTGCCAGATTGATTTTTGTGTCCCGCCCTAAATCGGAAAGCTTCGGTACCAGTCCTGCGGTGGAGAGGGTAACCCGGCGGTTGGAAAACTTGAGCCCGAAGTCGCTGTTTGTAATAATGTCGATCGCCTTTATTACATTATTATAATTTGCCAGCGGTTCGCCCATTCCCATCAGAACGATATTGATAAGCGGTTTTGAATCAATGGGGTTATTTTGCAAATCATTCTGTATGTCTCGTATCTGTGCAATAATTTCTCCCATTGTCAGGTCGCGAACGAAACCGCCTTTTGCGGTAAGGCAAAACCTGCACCCCTGAGCACAGCCCACCTGGGTTGATATGCAAAGTGTATGGCGATTTTTTTCAGGAATTAAAACAGCTTCGGAATGTTTTCCGTCTTCAAGCCTGAAAAGGTATTTTCGGGAACCGTCGCCGGATATTTCAACATCCACTTTTTCAAGACGTTTAATACTGAAATGAGTTGATAGCAGGGGCCTGATTTTTTTGCTGATGTCCGTCATTATCTCAAAGGTGTCTGCCTGGTGAAGATAGGTCCATTTAAGGATTTGTGCTGCACGGTAGGGTTTGATCCCATGGTCCTGGAGCCATAAAATGAGCTGATCGACGGAATAGTCTTTAATATCTTCTTTTTTCGATGTAGATGTCATTGGCTTTGATTTTTTGCTGCCTGATTTGTTACTGATTTGTTATGTTTAGTTTTGTTTAAAAAAGAACAAATAAAACCTGTGCAGGTAATATAACCAATTAAGCCGATTTATCAATGTTATTTTTCTTGACATACTATTGGTTAAATATTATTTTTAATCTTTTAATTTTTAGATGAAGAATTGCGGTGTTTTTATGCTTGAAAATTTAAGTGAAAGACTCAATATAGTATTTAAGAAGCTTAAAGGGCACGGTAAGCTGACGGAGCAAAACATTGAGGACGGCTTAAAGGAAGTCCGAATGGCTCTCCTTGAGGCGGATGTCAACTACAAGGTCGTCAAAAAGCTTATTTCAAATATAAAGGACAGGGCTCTGGGCCAAGAGGTTCTGGCGAGTCTTACGCCCGGTCAGCAGGTTATCAAGATCGTCAACGATGAGTTGACGGAGCTTATGGGTTCCCACCATGAAGAGTTGCGACTTTCGGGTCAGAAACCGGTATCCGTGATGTTGGTCGGTCTTCAGGGTTCCGGTAAAACGACGACTGTGGGCAAGCTTGCCGTTTTTTTAAGGAAAAAAGGAAAAAAACCGTATCTGGTCCCTGCCGATGTGTATCGTCCTGCTGCCATTGACCAATTGAAAAAACTGGGGGAGCAGTTGGGTGCCCCCGTATTTTCTTCTGACGCCAGGATGGACCCTGTTGATATCTGTCGGGAGGCAAGGATAGCAGCACAACAGCAAGGGTGCGATACGCTGCTTCTTGATACGGCCGGTCGTCTTCATGTGGATGAGGAGTTGATGGACGAGCTTTGCCGTATTAAGGATGCGCTACAGCCTTCCGATATACTCCTTGTGGCCGATGCCATGACAGGTCAGGATGCTGTAAATATAGCAAAATCATTTGACAGCGCTCTGGATATAGGCGGGGTCGTACTCACCAAGATGGACGGGGATGCCCGTGGAGGTGCAGCCCTTTCAATCAAGGCGGTAACCGGTAAGCCTATAAAATTTATCGGCGTCGGTGAAAAGTTGAGTGCTCTGGAGCCTTTTCATCCGGACAGGATGTCCTCACGGATACTGGGAATGGGGGATATGCTCAGCTTTATTGAAAAAGCGCAAAGCATGGTTGATGAAAAACAGGCCCTTGATCTTGAAAAGAAGATCAGAAAGAGTCAGTTTACTCTTGAAGATTTTCGCGACCAGATGGCCTCTATACGAAAAATGGGATCAATCAGCGATCTTATTAAAATGATACCCGGTGTCGGTAAGAGTAAACAGTTCAAAAACCTTGAGGTTGATGAAAAGGAATTCGTCAGGATTGAGGCGATCATCAATTCCATGACTCCCTGGGAGCGGTGTCAGCATGGGCTGATCAAGGGGAGTCGGAAGAAACGAATTGCAAAAGGAAGCGGTACCAAGGTACAGGACGTAAACAAGCTTCTTAAGAATTACACGCAAGTTCTGAAAATGCTCAAAAAAATAAATAAGGGCGGCACGCGTGGAATTAGCCGCGGTATGTTGCCGTTTTAAGGAGAAAAAAGATGTCAGTTAAAATCAGATTGGCCAGACACGGTGCAAAGAAAAGACCTTTTTATCGAATCGTAGTTGCTGACTGTGAATGCAGCAGGGATGGCAGGTTTCTGGAAAGAGTCGGTACGTATAATCCCTTGATGGAGCCTGCTGAAGTTGTTTTGAAAAAAGAAAGAATCGAATACTGGATGAGTCAGGGCGCTATCCCAACAAATACGGTTAAGAGCCTTTTGAAAAAAGAAGGTTTTTTTGCTAATCCTGCTTAATCGTATCTTGCCCCCACAATTCTCAAAGCCAACAAAGGAGATGAAGCTATGAAGGAGCTGATCAAGTATATCGCGCAGGCACTGGTTGATGATCCGGAAAAGGTAGAGGTTTCCGAGGTGGAAGGGAACCAGACTTCCGTATTGGAACTTAAGGTGGCCAAAGAGGATCTGGGGAAAGTTATAGGCAAGCAAGGGCGTACTGCCCGTGCCATGCGAACGATATTAAGTGCGGCTTCAGCCAAGGTTAAAAAACGCACCGTCCTTGAAATTATAGAATAATTTCATGGAGAAGGAGGGTTTTCTTTTAATCGGAAAGGTCGTGGGCGTTCATGGTATACGGGGTAATCTCAAGATTTACTCCTATCTTGAATCATTGTCCGATTTTGAGTCGCTTTTTGATTCCGGCTCCAATGAAAAAAGTCAAATCTGTATAAAACTCCCCAATGGATCTGAGAAAGATTATACGGTCAATTGGGCCAAACCATACAAGCGTGTCATGCTTTTATCCCTTAAGGGAGTAGAGGATTGTAATGCGGCTGAATCGCTTGTCGGCTCCGAGCTTTTTATTGCAAAGGACAGACTCCCGGAACTGGAAGACGGCTCTTATTATTGGACCGATATCATAGGGCTTGACGTTTTTCAAGCCCATGGAGAGTATATCGGTTCTGTTGAATCGATAATCACCACCGGGAGTAACGATGTCTATGTGGTGAAAGACCCGGACAAAGGCAGGGAAATACTGATTCCTGCATTGGAATCCGTAGTTCTTTCAATCGATCTTAAACAAAAAACCATGCAGGTGAATTTGCCTGAAGGGTTATGAAACCGTTGATAATTTATAGATGGATTTTGATGTATTGACTATTTTTCCCGAGATGTTCAAACCATTTTGGGAACATGGTATGATAAGAAGGGCGATTGAACAGGACAAGATTTCCGCATCTGCGATTAATATAAGAGATTTTGCAAAAGGGAGGCACAGCGCTACAGACGACAGGCCATATGGTGGCGGGTGCGGTATGGTTATGAAGCCTGAACCCCTGGCCGCTGCTATTCGGGCTGCAAAAAAGAAATCCCCCTCTTCAAAAACTATACTGGCTACACCACAGGGACGTTCCTTTGATCAGGACCTGGCCCGTGAACTTGCATTACAGGAGGGGCTTATACTGGTTTGCGGTCGTTATGAAGGGGTGGATGAACGGATTTGCAACGATTTCATAGATGAGGAAATTTCTATCGGTGATTATGTTCTGACAGGGGGGGAGCTGGCAGCCATGGTTATTATCGACGCGGTGACCCGGCTGATCCCCGGCGTTCTCGGCGGTGTCGACTCTGCGGAAAAGGATTCATTCTCAGGCAGCCTCTTGGAATATGCTCATTATACGAGGCCTAGAAATTTTGAAGGTGAAGAGGTCCCTGATGTATTGCTGTCGGGCAATCACAAGGAGATTGAAAATTGGAGGCTTGAGATGTCTTTGAAGCGTACGTTCCTTAAAAGGCCGGACTTGCTTGAAAAAAGGTCCCTGAACAAAAAAGAGATTGAAATTTTGGAAAAGTGGTGTCTTGATCTTGAAAGAATTATCCAAGCATAGTCTTTATCTGGCCTTGATGCATTACCCCGTGGTCAACAAGAATGGTGATAAAATAGCATCTGCCGTGACCAATCTTGATTTGCACGATATAGCAAGAGCGGCAAAAACATACGAAGTAAAAGCTTTTTATGTGTCGACGCCTCTTTCGGATCAAAAAGAGCTCGTTGAGAAGATTGTGTCGTACTGGGTAACGGGAAAGGGTGCTGAATATAATCCGAAAAGACGTGACGCTCTGGACCTCATCATAATCAAAGATTCTTTAGAGGATATTGTACAGGATATTCGTGTCCGGGAGCAGGCTTTGCCCAAGACTGTCGTTACCAGTGCAAGAAGCAATTCCGGGAACATAAGTTATGGCCGGTTTCGTGAAATGCTTAATGAAAAAGGTCAACCTTATCTTCTGCTTTTTGGTACGGCCTGGGGGCTTTCGGAAGAGATTATGACCGAGGCGGATTACATCCTTGATCCGGTTATGGGAAATTCAGACTATAACCACCTTTCGGTTCGTTCCGCAGCTTCCATAATACTGGACAGGCTGATGAGAAGAGAAGCTTGTTGATAAAGGATATTATCTCTATAGTAAGGTTGGAGATGATTGGACAATTGAAAAAACAATAATTACCGTCAGCTCGACGGGATGTGAATCCTGTGGAGAGGCCATAAGACCTAAACGGTTCGTTGGGTCGGCTTTGGTTAAACAGGAATTAAACCGTGTACGGATGTGTGTACACAATTTAAGGGGCGGATTATGGGAATAATAAAACAACTGGAAAAAGAGAGTATGCGGCTTGATTTACCCGACTTTGCCGCAGGTGATACGGTTAAGGTTCATGTTAAAATCAGGGAAGGGGAGAAGGAGCGAATTCAGGTTTTTCAGGGTGTTGTCATAGGGAGACGAAATGGTATGTCCAATGCTTCGTTTACCGTACGAAAGGTTTCATCCGGTATAGGGGTTGAGCGTATCTTCCCGCTGCATTCACCGAACCTGGACAAAATTGAAGTCGTTTCTTACGGCCGTGTCCGGCGTGCAAAGATCTATTACTTGCGTAAACTAAGAGGAAAAGCTGCAAGAATAAAAGAACGTCGGATCAATTAATCAAACGGTTAATACCATGAGACCGGATATATGGGCATTCGAAAAAAAAGCCATAAAAAAAGGCTTTTCAAAAATTGCAGGTATCGATGAGGCCGGCCGGGGTCCCCTGGCCGGCCCGGTTGTTTCAGCGGCTGTTATCCTGCCGGTTTCTTTTCCGGTTTCGGGCATCAGGGATTCAAAAAAACTCACCCCAAAAAGACGTCTTGATCTGTACAAAGAGATTTACAAGCACGCCATTACCATAGGTATTGGTATCGTTGACCCCATAGAGATAGACCGAATTAATATTCTGCAGGCATCACTTCTCTCCATGGCCATGTCGGTTGAAAACCTTGAACCCATGCCGGATTATCTGCTGATAGACGGAAAGTTTTGTATTTTATCCGACTTGTCTCAGGAGCC
>JAUUWG010000007.1 GCA_030589165.1 Desulfobacterales bacterium | reverse complement strand
TATTCATCGAAAACGAAAAAAGCGTAAAATACTGGTATCAATTAACGAAGAACCAGATTTGCAATTAGCTTCAGCGGCTTAAAACTTAAAATAGGCCATTATGCTGATTTAACAAAGAACTATTTTTCGAAAACTCAAGTAGGTAAATCTCCGTTTCAAACCACCCCTGCTTCGCGTTTATTAATCCATCCGATCTTGCCGTCTGAAAAATAGATTCTGACAAAATCTCTTTTCTCTTTTTCGATTTTCACCTTGGTCCCGGCATGCAAAACAAAAAGCTCGGTTGCCTGTTCAGAGAGCCCGGATCGAACCGATACTTCAGGAGAGAGAATAACAGCCTCCTTTAAATATAACGCCTCATAATGGTTGTAGAAAGCCGTCAGTGTGAAAACAAGCGCCAGTGCAAAGGCCGTGTAGCAAGGCATTTTTAATATTCTTTTCCTTTTTACGGCCTGTAGGGTTAGGACAGACCAGAAAATCATATTTAAAATGATACCCGACCATTTTACGGTATCTGGGCTGAGAAGATATTTCCAGAAAAACAGGATTCGGAATATTGAAATCTTTTTGTTTTCTCTTTGATCCTTTACCAGAGTCAGCGCATATTGATGATTAAAGTTCAGGTCCGGATCACCCGGCATAAGTTTTAAGGCGCGTTCATACCATAAAACAGCATGTCCGATGTCATTGTTTTTAAGGTATGCATTTCCAAGGTTGTAAAAGAGTTTGCCATTTTTGACACCGGCATCCGCGATTTTTGAAAACGCCGAGATTGCCGCGGAAAAATTATCCGCCTTGTAGTATTGAACACCATTTTCAAAATCACGTGTAAACTCAGCAGCCTCGATCCCGGTCGTCATCAAAACAACAAGCAACAAAGCCCATAACATCCGTTTAAAATCAACCATCCACTCTCCCCTGCCCCGGACAAACCTGGAATAGGCACTTTACACTTTTTTTAATTGGATTATTTTTTTGATCAGCGCTTTTGTTTCTAAAAAAAGATTTTCACGAAAGGCTGCATCCATGCTCAATCCGCTATAGTTTGCCGATTCGATTTTTTTCAGCAATTCCACTGCCTGACCAACGGTATCTTTGAAACACCCGGCGGCATTCAGGATCTTTTCGGCTTCAGCACACGTCAGCGATTCTCCTTTTACACCGGCAATGGATAAAATCGATGAAACCAGCGCTCGGTAAAGCCAAGTGAAGAATTCTTCCTTTGATGCATCACTGCTGCCTGCTTTTTTCAATGCATTTATGGCTCTTTGCGACATAACGCTGGTCGGATCATCTTTTCTGCGTATAAACAACAAAGAAGCCCTTACGCTAAAATATAAAAAGACCGGGGCCAACAGAAAAATAATGAACCGGGGCATTGAAAATTCATTCCGGTTTTTCAGTGCGCCGGAATCTTCTTTTAAGGGCAGAATGTCGCGCCCCGTAAATTCGACCTTTTGCTTTTTCAAAAAAGGTTTGTTGCCTGTCTCGGTTGCTGAAAAAAGATTTAATTTGTCAGTCTCTCCCCCCTTTTCTGAAGATGGATTAATTTTCAACAAAATCGACTGGGTTGAAATGATCTCATATTCACCCCTGGAGGTATCAAAATAGCTGAAATGAATCGGCTCTATTTCATAACTGCCCTGTTTTAAAGGCACCAGCGCAAAACGAAAGATTTTTTTACCGGAAAATCCCTCAGGACCCATATGGATATCCTCTTCAGGATTATCCGCATACACCTTAAACGCTTCCGGGACCTTAACCTCCGGTTCTTCGGCATCCATGATGTTTCCGGTCCCCTCGATCATGATTTTCAGGGTTGTGGAGTCTCCAACTTCAAGGTTTTTATCTTCAATTTCGGCTTTAACCTTGAATTTTCCAACAAGGCCAGAATAGTTTACCTTTCCGGCATAAGGGGGCAAAGGTTTCACCGTCACCGTCAAACCCGGTGTTTTGAAATGTCTGGATTCAAGTTGTCTTCCCCCAAAACCAAAAAACGGATCATCAAAAAAAGAACCTGATGGAAAACTTGAGCGTCTGTTGCTTCGGCCGACCACGTTGCAGCTTAAAATCGCCGGTTCTATCTTTATATTTCCGGCTTTAACGGGAATCAGCACATAGGCAACTTCGGTTACCGCGTAATCCCGTCCGGCAATGACGGTATGATACGATTTATTACCTTCAACTCCTTTGGCGACAAAATCCGCAAAATCCGGTTTTTGGAAATTGGCATTTGCAATCTGAACGGCATTGTACAATTTAAAGGTGTATATAATCTGCTGTCCTTCATAGGGCTGGGGATCCGAGACATCAGCCTCGACAAATATATCGTTCAGACCGGTATCATTTTGAGGTTTTTTTGAAACATCAACGACGATCTCTTTTGTATGATGCGTCTGCCCGTCTTTTTCAACCGTTAAGGGGGGAATAACAAGCCGTCCTTCCTTTGAGGGAATGAGAGTGTAATTGTAGCTGATTTCTCTGGAAACCCGGCTGTTTATGATCCGGACACTGGTACTTGTTCCCCCAGGGATCACCGTAAAATCCCGTATGGCGGAAACGTCAACCTCAGCCTTTTCTCCGTTGATACTCACCGTAAGATGAACGGATTCGTCAACGGTTGTGTGCGTTTTATCAACAAAAGCCCGAATCTCCATGGCCTGGACAAAAGAGGGAAATGCAGCAATCAAAAATATTGTAATAATCAGTCTTTTCATTGAATACATGTAACTGCTCAGGAATCTTGCCACAAAAGTAACTTCTCAAAAAACCGAGGCATTGGCGTCCTTTTTATATATAAAATTGATAGAATTCCTCAACTTTAGATCACTTTAGCTCACTTTAGTCACTTTACACTTTTAAAAACTACCAGTCTTTTTCCACCTGTTTTTTCTGATAAGACGGAATCATTGCACCTCCCGGTCTGTCTTCCAGGCGGTTGAGTATTCTTTCCGCCTGTTTCTTGCCTTCCATATCTTTTGAATCAACAGGTTCCGGAGATTTGTCTGCCTGATTAGCGCCGGCATTTTCTTTATCCTCTTGCTTATCCGCTTGATCCCCATGGGTCTTATCCGATTTGTTTTTTTCGGATGGATCGTCAGAGGCATTTTGTTGTTCGGATTGATTCTTGTTTTCTTCAGGTTGGTCTTTTGACTGTTTTTCAGACTTTTCTTGGTTAGACCCATCGTCTTGTTTTTGGTTTTCGTCAGACGATTGTTGCTGATTCTGCTCTTTTTGCTTTTCCATCATTTTTTGAGCCAGTTCCAGATTTTTGGCTGCCTCCTGATCATCCGAATCTATTTTAAGGGCTTTTTGGTAGTCGGAAACCGCATCTTCAAACTTTCCCACCCGGTAATCCGAATTGCCGAGATTATAATAGGCTTTATGTTTTAAATCCTTTTTTTTCGATTCTATGGCTTTTTTATAATTATCTCGAGCCGAATCAAAGTCACCGATTTTGTAATAGGCATTGGCTATGTTATAAAAAATTTCAGGCCTCTCCGGATCTTCAAGCTGGGCTTTGATAAAAAAGTTCAAAGCACTTTCATAATCCGCCTTTTCATAGGCTTCAAGCCCCTGCCTTAAATTCTTTTGAACCCCTGATGCATACGCCGGACCCGTTGAAATCGGATGGATTGAACAAAGCAAAACCAGCAAAACAAAGAGAAACGCTTTTTTCTTTGTTGAAGGGATAAAGAGTTCAATAACCAGTGCAATAATCGCCAGGGCAAGGACCCATTGATACCGGTCTTCCCAGACCTGCCTCCTCCCGCCGGAAAGGGTCGAAGCCTCCATTTTGCCTCTTATTTCCCGTGTGTATACAGCGTCCAGATCCATATCGCCGGCAACCGACCGAACATAAGCACCGCCTGTCAATGCCGCCATTTTTTTCAAGGTATCTTCATCAAGTTTTGCCAGAATAATCTTCCCGGAGTTATCTTTTGCAAATCCTCCTGTTTTATCCGGCACAGGAACGCCCCCTTCTTTTCCAACGCCGATACAAAAAAGCTTGACCCCGGCCTTTGCCGCCGTTTTTGCAGCTTCTACAGGATCACCCACTGTGCTCTCACCGTCAGTTATAAGAATAACGGCTTTTTCAGATTTATCCTCTTGATTAAATCCGCCAAGTGCAGCCTGTACGGCCCCGGCAATATCGGTTCCTCCGATCGGCAAAAAATCAGGCGAAAGCGCATTTAAAAAAAGGTTAAACGCGTCATAATCAATGGTCAGCGGACACTGAAGAAAAGCGGTTCCGGCAAAAGCGACCAGCCCTACCCTGTCTCCTTTGAGCATACCCAGCAGGTCAAAAACCTCCCGCCTGGCGCGATCCAACCGGGTCGGCCTGATATCTTCCGCAAGCATGCTCCTTGAGCAGTCCATGGCCACAATAATATCTATGCCTTTCTGCTCGATCTCCTCCCATCTGTACCCATACTGAGGACCGGACAAAGCAAGCGAAGCAAAAAAAAGCGTACATAAAATAAGCCCGGCCTTGACCCATCGTCTTTTATTGCTTGCTTCCGGCACAATCGCCTCAAGCCCTCTGGCCGAAGCAAATCGGTCAAGGATTTTAGAGCGTTTTCTCATACCGCCAAAAAATACAAAAAAAAGCACCGGTACAGCCCAGATTAAAAAAAGCATCTCTATTCTGACAAATCTCATGGGATCCTCAAGTACCTTGTATTGGAAAGGATTATCCACAAAACCAGCACTGCAAAACCGCAAACAAGGAAATAACTGTAAAGCTCTTTGTACTCGGCAAAAGTCTTTACTTTGACTTTTGTCTTTTCCAGCTTGCCAATCGTATCATAAATCCTTTGCAGGCCATTGGTGTCTTCAGCCTTAAAATACAATGCACCGGTTTTGTCGGCAATATATCCCAGGGTCTTTTCATCAAAATCCACCTGCTGGTAAATGTATCTTTCGCCGAAAACGGGGTGATTGATGAGAAAAGGGACTTTCCCCTTGGTTCCCACACCAACGGTATAGATTTTAATGTTTTTTTCAGCTGCAATTTCCGTTGCGACTTCCGGGGAAAGCTCGCCGCTGTTGCTTCGACCGTCCGTCAGCAAAATGATGATATTGGATTTGCTCTTGATATCTTCCAGCCTTTTCAAGGAAATCCCGATGGCATCGCCCACAGCGGTACTTTTTCCGGCAGCGCCGATTTTGATGCGGTCCAGCATTAAAGCGATGGTATTGTAATCCCGGGTCAAGGGAATCTGTGTATACGCATTTGAGCCGAACACAACCATACCGATTCTGTCACCGTTTCTTTTGGCAATGAAATCCCGTATAACCCCCTTGACCGCTTCGAGTCGGTTTAGGATTTTCCCTTGGCGTTTGAAATCAAGGGCGGCCATGCTTTCCGAAACATCTACCGCAAGAATGATATTAATTCCTTCCGTCAAGGTGCTGACCTGCTTCGTCCCCCACCACTGGGGTCTTGCCATGGCCGTAACGAGAAGGCCCAACGCCAGATATTTAAAAAAAGGCACAATCCATCTTGTTTTTACAAAAAGACTCTCCTGCAGGTCCCCTGTTGACCCCAAGGCGGATATGCGCATGGCAGGGCGAATTCCGTTTCGCTTTCGATAAAAAATCACCGCGGGGATGACTGCAAGGACAGTAAAAAAAACCGGGGATGCAAATCTGAACATGGTTTTATCGGTTCATTTTAAAAAAGTGTAAAGTGATCTAAAGTGCCTAAACTAAATGAACATTACGTAGGTTGGGTTAAGCGATAGCGAAACCCAACCTACAAAATGTCAAAATTAAAATTGCTGTATTTGACCACTCATGGTTGACAACTCTCAACCAGCGTCGTCTGTTTTACAAAATCTTTTACGAACATGAGATCGGTTTGCATTTTCTTGCTATCCGCGATCTTACCGGCAAATTTAACCGGATCACTGAAGCGCAGAAAGTCTTTAACCCCCCGCTTGAGTTCTTTGTCAAAATCCAGTTCATCAACTCTTGGGAATAATTCTTCACTGGTCATTTCAAGGGCATCAATCAGAAAGCGTCCCTGAATATAGCCCCTTAAAACAGACGAAAGCCTGAAATAAAATTCTTTCCCATCCGGATTGACCAGGCCTGCAAGTTTATCTAATTGTTTAAAAGCGATTTCATCAGACAAAAGGGTAACAACATTTTTTGCTTTTCTCTTTTTTTGTCTTTTCCTGAAAACAAAAAACAAAACTGCCAAAACAACCGGAATGAAAGCGGCAACAAGGCTGTAATAAAAAAGCGCCGGATCAATACCGAATTCTACCGGCGGTTTGATGTCAAAAATATCGTTCATTGTAACTAACCGGGTATCTTGCCACAAAGGCACAAAGACACCAAGATTATAGAATTATTCTCTTTGTGCCTTGGTGTCTTAGTGGCTAAGTAACGACCGTCCCTTTGTATTTGATCAATGATCACCGTTTTCTCTTATCCCGATAACGAAAATACCTTGTCAGGGCATCAGGCACTGAGTCAGCGGTGCTTATTTGTATGCAGTCGATATCCGCTTTTTTCAGCGTCTCAAGCGTTTTTTGGTATTCGTTTTTTTTTCTCTTTTTAAAGTTTTGTCGTGTTTTTTCATCCGATGCATCAAAAAGACAGACCTCACCGGTCTCAAAATCCTCAACACAGAGAATACCCGCATCCGGCAGCAAAAATTCTCCCGGATCAGAAAGCAGTACTCCGATGATTTCGTGTTTTTTAGAGGCGACCTTGAGCTGGTGCGAATAATTGGGCGACAAAAAATCCGAAATCAGGAATGAAACCGATTTTTTCCTGCAAACCCTGCCGAGATACCGGATCGCATGCTGAATATCCGTTGTTTTATGCCGGGGAACAAACGTAAAGATCTCCTTGATGACCCGCCAGATATGCGCCGATCCCTTCTTGGGGGGAATATATTTTTCCACTCTGTCGGTAAAAAGAATCACCCCGACCTTGTCATTATTGCGTATGGCGTTAAATGCCAGAACCGAAGCGATCTCTGCAGCCGTCTCTTTTTTAACGGACTCCAGGGTTCCGAAAAAACCGGATGCACTGACATCCACAAGAAGCATGACAATAAGTTCACGCTCCTCTTTGTAGAGTTTAACAAATGGACGCCCCAGCCGGGCCGAAACTTTCCAGTCTATGGCCTTGACTTCGTCACCCGGAGAATACTCCCGGACTTCCTCGAACTCCATACCCGATCCTCGAAACACGGAACGGTACTGCCCAGCCATCATGGTATTGACCTTACGGCTGCTTTTAATGTGTATCTTTTTTATTTTTTTGATCAGTTCAGGAGAGAGCATAGCATAATTTAAAAAGTGTAAAGTGCCTAAAGTTGAAGTATTCTATCAATTTTATATAAAAAGGACGGAGCGAAGCGACTCATTAACCTTAGCTCACTTCAAACTTTAGATCACTTTAGTTCACTTTCCCGGTTTATCCGGGTTAGGGCACTTCCACGGAATCAAAAATCTGTCCGATGATCTGGTCGGAGGTGATATCCTCTGCTTCGGCTTCGTATGTCAGGAGAATCCTGTGGCGGAGAACGCAAGGAGCGATTGTCTTTATGTCCTGGGGGGTTACATAAGCTCTCCGATGAAGGAAGGCATAGGCTCTTGCGGCAAGGCTCAAGAAAATCGTTGCCCTGGGTGAAGCGCCGAATTGTATATAATCGGCAATATCCATTTTGTAATCTCCGGGATTTCTGGTGGCAAACACGATATCGACAATATAGTCTCGAAGCTTTTCATCCACGTAGATCTCTTTTATAAGAGAGACGATTTCATTGAGCTGTTCCGAATTCAGGATATTCTTGATTTCAGAAGGATTCTCAAAGCCCACGCGCTTCATGATCTCCTTTTCCTCGGTTTTGTTCGGATAGTCGATAATCAGCTTGAGCATGAAACGGTCGACCTGGGCTTCCGGCAAAGGGTAGGTTCCCTCCTGCTCAATGGGGTTCTGCGTTGCCAGCACAAGAAATGGATCCGGCAGGAAAAACGTATTTTCACCGATGGTTACCTGGCCTTCCTGCATGGCCTCCAGAAGAGCGGACTGGACCTTGGAAGGGGCACGGTTGATCTCGTCGGCAAGAATGATGTTGTGGAAAACAGGTCCTTTTTTAATGGTAAAATCACCGGTTTTGGGCAGGTATATTTCAGTCCCGATCAGGTCGGCCGGCAGCAGGTCCGGGGTAAACTGGATTCGCTTGAAATCCGCCTGAACGGTTGCGGCAAGCGCATTGATCGCACTGGTTTTGGCCAGGCCGGGGACACCCTCAATAAGCAGATGGCCCTTGGTAAAAAGTCCTATAAGCAACCCGTCAATCAAGTCCCGCTGGCCCACAAGGACTTTCCCGATCTCCTCTTTTATACTGTTGATTAACAGTTGCTTTTCATCAAGTCGTTCTTTTAATTCTTCAACAAGCACGTTCTCCTCCATGAACCAGGATAAAACGGAAAAGCGAGCTAAAGTGATCTAAAGTTTGAAGTGAGCTAAAGTTAATGAATCGCTTTGCTCCGTCCTTTTTATATAAATATTGATAGAATACCTCAACTTTAGGCACTTTAGATCACTTTAGGCACTTCACACTTTTTTCAAAATGTAAACCCAAATTTCGAATGCTATTTTAATCACAAAAATATTAAAATCAACTCAAAATCTTTCCCCTTGTTCCCATGCTGTACGCCGGTATGCATTCCCCCGCAGGAGCGTGCGTGGGACCGAGAAAATTGATAGAACGCCTAAACTTTAGATCACTTAACACTTTTTTACATCCAGGTAATACACGCTTTATTACGCAGCGGCAGCCGGTAGTATTTGTACTTCGGATAACCGACCATCATCGCTCCGAAAGTTGCATGTCCTTCAGGAAGCCCCAGGGCCTTTTGCAGGGGCGGCCAGTTCATTGCTGCCGCGGTAAAGTATCCACCCCAGCAGGTTCCCAGTTCAAAAGAAGGGGCAGCCAGTTCCAGATAAGTCAGGGCAATGGAACAATCAACCATTGCCGCATGATTCTTTTTGAAAGC
The DNA here is from genome assembly GCA_030589165.1 of Desulfobacterales bacterium. Taxonomy (GTDB): domain Bacteria; phylum Desulfobacterota; class Desulfobacteria; order Desulfobacterales; family JAFDHS01; genus JAFDHS01. The sequence goes on along the minus strand of JAUUWG010000007.1, from coordinate 21,960 downwards.
ATGGGTGACAATAACATGCGGAGCGTTGCGACAAACAGCGTCGACTCCGGCATCCCAGGAAGCAATTACGGATTTCAAATGCATTTCCCGTGCCGTTACCGGGTGTTCTTTTTTCATGTAACGCATCCAGTCCACAACCATCCCCGCCAGTCTCCGGACCTCGTCTTTCTCTTTGACGACGAGCCACCGGACCGGCTGAAAATTCTTGGCCGATGGAGCAAACGCAGCAATATCAATCAGTTTTTCAAGGATATCGGGTTCAACGGACTTTTCTTTGTATGTGCGGATGGACCGGCGGGAACGTAAAAAATGCTCCACCTTTTCCGGGCCAAGGCGCCATTCGTTTTTTACCGGAGGACACTGCTCGGTCGCCATGGTCTTGAGAGACAACGCCCCTTCCGGGCATACCGCTACGCAATGGCCGCAATTAATGCACAATTTTTCAGCATATTCAACCGGCGTAGGCACCGGATTCCGATTCTTTAATTCAATAATTCCAACCGGACAGGAATCAACACAAATTCCATCGCGGTTGCATTTTTCCTGATCCACTACAAACAGGCTCATGGGGTCGTTCTCCTTTTTTATCGGTAAAGTAGCTTAAGGTATTGTCTGACCGTATCTTCCCAAAGGAAGCGGGCAGCAGAAGCATTCCGGCAGATTTGCCGCCATCTGTCCGGGTCGTTTTTTTTCAGGCTGACCGCGTTAATGAAAGATTGAACAAAATTGTCCACTTGCGCTTCAACTGTTTCCCCTTTAAAAGAAAAACCATTATAATCGTTTTTAACCGTATCTTTCAACCCGCCGACTTCATGAACCAGACAGGGCTGTCCGTCCCGCATGGCCAGCATCTGACTGATGCCACAGGGTTCAAAGGAACTCGGCATAAGAAAAAGATCGCCGGTTGCATACAGAGCGCTTGCGCAATCATCCGAATAACCGTTCATAAAGATAAAGTTCTCAAATCGTGAACTCATTTGGGTCAAAAAATGTTCGTACTGTTTGTCTCCGGTGCCGAGCAGTATATAAATTCCCTGGTCCCCCAGACTTTCCAGTATCCCTTTAAGGCCTGATTCAAAGCATGAACCGGGCGCTTGCATCAAAAACATCTTTTGTTCTGCAACCCTGCTCACGCTGGTAACGATCATATCAGGACTGCAAGACAGGGAACCCAGTGCCGTCAATCGCGCGTAAGCCACAAAATGAGAAGTGGAAAGCGTCTCTCCGGTCCCGGCCCAGTTAACAAGTTTTGATTTCAGAAATTTCAGCAACTCGGGAAAATCAAGTCCGGCGGCAACACGCTTTTGCGGATAATCACACCCGTTCAGAATGCCATAAAACCGGCCTTCTTTCCTGGCAGACCTGAGGTCGGCCTCAAGTCCTTCACCGCCGTAGCAACGCGGTTTGTTACTTGGATTCAGTATTTCTTCAGCATATGATGGTGAAACCGTATGGACCGTATCAGCCAATCGAATGCCCGAAGCCATAGGATTGATACAGTCCGTCCACCTTGGGTCCATAATATCGGACCGGCAGTATTTCAAGTTTGGGAACCATGCCTCTAAAGAAGAATCACTCCCTTGAAACGGACGGATACCTTGAAGCGCCAGATTGTGTATGGTGTATACGGTACGGATTTTTTCAAGTACTGCACGGTCTTCATGAAAACGACGAAGAATCAGAAAAAAAGCCGTATGCCAGTCATGTAGATGTATGCAGTCAAGATGGCCGAAAAGGTTCTGCACAACGGCTTTTGTCAGAGCCATGCAAAAGAGTGCATACTTTGCGGCATCGGTCGCAAACGGCCTTTCGGGCGGATCGTTAACGTAGATACTATAACAACCGCGGCGATTACAATACGAACTGAAAAGCGGATGATCAACAACAAAATGCTTCACATTGTGACAGGGGGCCTTACCTTGAACTTCGTAAATCTCAGATCGGTGGTCATGCCCGGCAAATGAAAAAAAGACGGAGCTTATATGCCGGGAACCGGCCGGCTTATGAAGAAAACCATAAGAAGGCGTAACGACCTTAACTTCACAGTTCCGGGCGGCAATTGCAGGTGGGACATCTCTGATGACATCACCGATGCCTCCCACCTTGCCGCCGTCAAGCCCACCGTTTTCAGCCGCCGCCATCAGTATATTCATCCAACTTCTCCTTGAGTGAGTATCTTAATTTTTAAAATTCGTGTATTTTCATAACAGTCCGAAATGGAAGGTGGGGTCAATGGTCAATGCTCTCTATGCCAAATCAGTTCACCATTCTTGTAAATTTCTTTTATGCGATGAAACGGAACCGAATGGGTCTCGCCTTCAGGGTCAATCACTTCAAAAGAAAGCTGATCACCTTTTTTAAAATAAACTTCTTCAAAGGGCACCACAATGATATTGCCCTCAGACCGATCAAAGTAACCTATTTCAAAACTGCCTTTTCCGAAATCTTTATCCCATCGAATCCTGTTCAGAAGTTCATGGATAGGTATCATTCTGATAGTCCTCAAGTATCCCGCTTTCAGGGATCATTCACATCGTTATACAAAATGCTTAAATCCGTTCATAACGCACCTAAAAAATTATCATAACACATTTTCTGACGATCCCGAATGAAATCCGGCAATGCATATAGGATACCTTACTTTTTTTTCTCTTTTTTGTGAAATAAATTACTTAACTTTTGTTTAATTCTTGCCTCATTTTCACAAAGCAAGTTCTGCTTTCCCTATTCGCCGCAAAATAAAAGAACACGCCTTTCAAGCATATTCAGCTATAGATTATGAATTAGAAATGAATAATGACATCTTACCACATTGGCATCTATATTGCTTAATTTAAAATAAGCGGCGATAAATCTTGGCCCCCATTGTACCCAATTACCCTGCCGAAGATTCGGCATTGGTGTTTTTGCAAAAGGGCAGCAAACCAACTTTATGGATCAGCCGATTTATTAACCACAGATTTGTGAAAGGAGGAATCCATGCGTTACGTTTTAAAATCGAATTTCATCATCGGCCTCTTCAGCCTTATCTTTTTGGCAGCCTGTGCACCAACCACGCGGCCTGTGGCACCATCTGCGGAAACCGGTGCCGTCAACCCTGTGGAAGCCGTCAATCATCTGGAAAGTGAAATTGCCGCTGCACGTCAAGATCAGCTCAATGTGTTATCTCCCAATGAATTTGCGAAAGCGGAAGCATTTTACCGGCAAGCAAAAAAAGATCTCGAAAAGGAGGGTGAAATTGCTGATATTCTAAAAGATGTAACCGCTGCGCGCACCCACCTGAAAAATGCTGCAAAAAACGCCAAGGTCGCCCGAACCATCTTTCCGGAAGTCATCGAGAGCCGGAAAATAGCCCGCGCGGCCGGTGCAACCAAACTGGGGAAAAAGTATACCAGGGTCGAGGAAGAGTTTCTCGACCTGACCAGAGCAATCGAAAAGAATAATATTCACTATGCTCAGAGAAATTCGGCCAAAGTCAACGAAGACTACCGGGCGCTTGAGCTCCGTGCCATAAAAACCGAAACCATCGGCGAGGTACGCACCCTGATCGATCAAGCCGAAAAAGCCGGTGCCAAGAAGTCTGCACCCCGATCGTTGGCCTTTGCCAAAAAGCAACTCGAAGAAACCGATGCATTTATTACGGCAAATCCTTACGCCAAGGTGGAAATGAATCAGAAAGCCGATGAAGCCTTGTTCATGGCACGAAGACTTCTGACGATTACGGATCAAAGTAAAAAATTGCAATACATGAAACCGGAGGAAACAGCCCTTTGGATGGAAAATATTTTATTCGAGATAACCCAACAAACCAGTGCCCGTGACATGCGTGAGCAATCGTTCAACACCCAGGTCGACAATATTCTCGAATCCATCAAATCCCTGCAAGAGGACAACCGATTCATGGCTGGAAAACTCAAGTCCCAGCGCAGCGAAATTGAAACTTTGAACCAAAAGATGGCGGCAAAAGAAAAAATTTTAACCGTACAGGCGGCCGAAAAGCAGTTTAATCAACGTTTCAACGAAGTTCAAAACTATTTCGAGGCCAATGAGGCAGAAGTCTATAAACAGGGCAATCAACTGGTCATCCGGCTAAGGATAATCCAATTCCCAATCGGACAAGCCATCATTCTGCCGAAAAATTATCCCTTACTGAGCAAGGTTCAGCAAGCCATCCGGACATTTGGGGAACCCTCGGTAGTGATCGAAGGACATACCGACAGCACCGGCACAACGCAAGTGAACCAGCATCTATCAGAACAGCGGGCCGAAGCGGTACGGGAATATCTGATTGCCAATCAAACACTGCCGGCATACAAGATTGTGGCGGCAGGCTATGGTTCCGAAAGACCGCTGGCATCCAATGCCACTCCCGAAGGACGGGCCATCAACCGTCGTATCGACGTTATCATATCACCGGAAGCCAAACCACGCAGATAAGCCGGTCACTGACAAAACCGATCTGTAAAAGCAAAAAAGTCCTGCCGGAGCTTAAATTGTTCCGGTAGGATTTCAGCATAATCTAACGGCATCATCAGTACCCGTCCAACTTGCCCGCAGAATCCACAAGACTCGAACGAAAGAGGTGTAGTTAAAGAGATAAGATGTGAAAGCCATTTTTTTATTGGCGTTTATCCTGATTATGATATTCTCGACCGGTAGTCATGCCTGGGCAGAAGAAACCTTATTTGCTGGTCAGGCATCGGTCTGGGCTTCTATTGCCGATAAAAACGGGTTAGGTATGAGGTACATACCGGAACTCAGGATATTACATCCTATTGCCGAAGCAAAGGGTATCGATGTCGAGATCTCGGTCGATGCACACACCATGGCCGATCTCAATGGGCTTTCAGACCTGGACGATAATGCCGATATCGATGCCTACCGTTTATGGCTTCGCTATCAGTCGGAGCAGTGGGAAGTGCGCCTTGGCCTTCAGAAAATAAGTTTCGGATCTGCAAAAATCCTCCGGGCGTTGATGTGGTTCGACCGGCTCGATCCCCGAGACCCTCTGGCGCTGACGGACGGGGTATATGGACTGCTTTGCCGTTACTATTTCCTCAACAACGCCAACATATGGCTCTGGGGACTTTATGCCAATGATGACCCTAAAGGCCTGGAGGAGTTTGCAACCGATAAGGACAAAACGGAACTGGGCGGGCGTTTTCAATATCCCGTACCCAGAGGCGAGGTGGCCGTAACGTATCACCGTCGGCACATCGATCCTGCTGAGTGGGACAGGAAGATGTCATCTCCCATGGATGATGGTACGGAAAACCGCTACGCCATTGACGGCAGTTGGGACATCGGAATCGGACTCTGGTTTGAGGTATCGGTCGGTAAAATCAGGATTGATTCAGATAAATCCCGCTGGGAAGAGTTCTTTACCGTAGGCACTGACTACACCTTTGACATTGGGCCGGGGATACATATCCTGTATGAACATTTCATCCAATCAACAGGACCGGAATTCGGCGACCAGGCCGATAAATACAGATTATCCGCAGTGGCGGCGGATTTCAGTGCCACCCTGCTGGACAGCATAAACTTTATCGGTCTTTATGACTGGAAAGAAGAAAACTTCTACCCCTTTTTCGACTGGCAGCGGACCTACGACAACTGGAAGATTAACATCAGCGCCTTTTTGAGCCGGACTGACGAACAGAGGATCTTCAGCGGAGACGGCATACAGATCATGCTGACGTACAATCATTAGAGAAAGTGAGCCGATGGTATTGGTAAAAACCAGGAATTTGCTGAAGTGCTATCCCATGGGGCTGAGGACGCTTACCGCACTGAGAAAAATCAACCTCGAATTCCAAAGAGGTGAATTCTGCGGACTCATCGGCCCCAGCGGTTCGGGGAAAACGACCCTTCTCAACATCATCGGCTCCCTTGATGTCCCCTCCCAAGGAAGCGTTACCGTACTGGACAAGAAGATTGAAGAACTGTCTCATGTCGAGGCGGCAAGGCTCCGGCGCAATCATATCGGATTCATCTTCCAGACATACAATCTTCTCCCCCTGTATACAGCCTATGAGAACGTGGAGTTCCCGCTTCTGCTCATAGACATGCCCGAGGCAAAGCGGAAGAAGAAGGTAATGGACGCCCTTGACTGGTTGGGGATTGCCGACAAGGCTGAGTCGAGACCGGCCCAACTCTCCGGCGGTGAGTCGCAACGTGTTGCTGTCGCCCGCGCCATCGTCAAACTGCCGGACTTGGTACTTGCCGACGAACCGACAGCCAACCTCGATGCCGAAAATTCCTTCAATATACTGGAAATGATGGTGAAACTGAACCAGGAGCTCAATACGACGTTTATCTTTGCCACCCATGATGAGAAAGTCATCCGATACTTAAGAAGGAAAATCCATCTTGTCGACGGCCAGGTCGTTAAGGACGAGATAGTCAATTAGGAAAAGAGGCAACCCATGCTGGCATTGAGACTGGCATATCGAAATGTAGTGGGTAAAGGGCTCAGAACATGGCTTAACGTGGCGGTTCTCTCCCTTGCCTATGTCCTCATCATCTGGCACCAGGGGATGTTTATCGGCATGCTGCGGTACGGAAGCCGGGCAATGATTGATTACGAGGTCGGTGGCGGTCAGTATTGGCACCGGAGCTACGATCCCCTGGACATTCTCTCCCATGACGATGCTCACGGCAGGATACCGGCGGAGCTGAGTGAACTCATCAGTCAAGGAAAAGCGACCCCGATTCTCATCCGGCAGGCGGCGATCTACCCTGAGGGGAGGCTCCATTCGGTGCTCCTCAAGGGGATCGATCACAGCCAGACCGTTCTTAAAATCCCCTCCCATCATCTGAAAAACGACAAAGAGGCCTTGCCGGTGCTCATTGGAAAGCGGATGGCAAAGAGTCTTGCCATGGGAATCGACGATTATATAACGATCCGCTGGCGGGACGCCAAGGGCACCTTCGACGCTCTGGAAGCGAGGATCGTTGCGATTATGGATACACCGGCGACGGGTGTCGACAAGGGGCAACTCTGGGTTCCCCTTGAAGCATTACAGAAGATGGTGCAACTCGAAAATGAGGCGACGCTGATTGTCGTCGGCCGGAATGTCCTTTCAATCAAAGACCTGCCGGAATGGAAGTTCAAAGAACCCGATTTCCTGATGCGTGACATCATCGAAATGGTGCGGGGTAAAAGGGTGGGCGCAGCCATCCTCTATGCCGTTCTTCTCTTCCTCGCCATGCTGGCCATATTCGATACCCAGGTATTGGCCATATTCAACCGCCGGAAAGAGATCGGAACCCTCATGGCACTGGGAATGAGCCGCGGCAGCGTCATCCTCCTCTTTACACTGGAAGGGGCGATGAATGGAATCCTTGCCATAGCGGTGGGCGCGATCTACGGTATCCCTCTTCTGGTATTCACCGCCCAAAGGGGGATAAGTCTGCCGGAGGTAACAGAGGAGTTCGGCTTTGCCATACCGCCAAAGCTTTTCCCTTTCTATTCCGTAGGACTCATTGTGGGAACGGTTTTCATTGTTTCTCTCACGGTGACAATCGTCAGTTTTCTGCCGACCCGCAGGATTTTAAAGATGAAACCCACAGACGCATTGCGAGGCAAAATGTCATGATACGGTTTCTGTTGAAAGGGTTGATTCGGGACCGTTCCAGAAGCCTTTCACCGGTACTGATCGTGGCGGCAGGCGCCTTCCTTTGCGTCTTTCTCTACGGCTGGATCAAGGGGGCAATGGATGATCTGATCAGTTCCACCGCCAGATTCGATACAGGCCATGTAAAGATCATGACCCGGGCATATAACAGGCTGTCGGACCAGATGCCCAACGACTTGGCTCTCCTGGGAGTCGGCAAACTCCTGGACGATCTGAGAGCAAGCGAAAAAGGCATAACATGGATGCCGCGAATCCGCTTCGGCGGACTTCTTGACATCCCCGACGAAAAGGGAGAGACGCGGGAGCAGGCCCCGGTTGCGGGACTGGCTGTCGACCTGCTGAGCCCTGATTCGCCGGAGCCGGAAATACTCAACCTCAAAAACGCCCTTGTCCGCGGCAAGCTTTTTCAAAAGGCGGGCGATATTCTGATCAGCGAAGCGTTTGCCCATAGACTGGGAGTCAAGATCGGGGAGACAGCCACTTTGATCGGCTCCACCATGAACGGTGGATTGGCGATGCACAATTTCACCATTGCCGGAACCGTCCGGTTCGGCATTGCGGCCCTGGACAGGGGGGCTGTCATTGCCGATATCGAGGACGTTCGTTTTGCCCTTGACATGGCAGATGGCGCAGGAGAGATCGTCGGTTATTCAAAGGAGATGCATTATGATAATAATGCCATGGTAGCATTGACAAAACAGTTTAACAAAAAATTTGAGCAAGACAAGGATGAATTTGCTCCGATTATGCTTTCACTTGTGGATCAGTACGGACTCAGAGAATATCTCGATCTGGCCAATACCTTCGGAGCAATCATCGTGACCATTTTTGTGATGGCCATGTCGATCGTCTTATGGAATTCCGGGCTTATGAACGGCCTTCGGCGTTACGGCGAAATCGGGGTCCGTCTCGCCCTGGGTGAACCCAAAGGAACCATCTACCGCAGAATGATCTTAGAGTCGATCATCACCGGGTTTATCGGATCATTGCTGGGGACACTGGCAGGGCTGGCCGTCACCTATTATCTCCAGTACAAAGGGATCGATTTCGGCAACCTGATGCAAAAATCAACCATCCTGATGTCGAACGTCATCCGAACACGGGTAACCGGGTGGAGCTACGTCATCGGTTTCATCCCCGGTCTGGGCGCCTCGGTAATCGGAACGATGTTCGCCGGAATCGGTATCTACAGGAGGCAGACATCACAACTGTTCAAGGAGCTGGAAGCATGAAAAAGATCGTAATTTTTGTACTGCTGATATCCGCCGGGTCCCTGCACGCCGAAGAGCTGACCGGAAAAGCCATCCTGGAGAGGGTAGACAGCAACATGGTTGCCAGGAACCGGCGGGTGACCAGCACCATGATCATTGAGGGACGGCGGGGCACGCGTACATTGCAGGCTCAATCGTGGGTCCAGGGTGTGGAAAAGGCCTTTACCGAATACCTCTCCCCCCCTCGTGAGAAAGGGACAAAGATGCTGAAATTGCAAGATCAGCTCTGGATCTACTCACCCTCCACGGACCGGACGATAAAGATCGCCGGTCACATGCTCAGAAGGTCCCTCATGGGGTCCGACGTCTCCTATGAAGACTACATGGAAGACCCGAAGTTGAGTAATATCTATGATGCCAAACTGGTCGGAGAGGAGCGTGTTCAGGAACGCAACTGCTATGTCCTGGACCTGACGGCAATAAAAGAGGATGTGGCCTATCACAGGCGGAAAATCTGGATCGATAAGGAGCGGTACCTTCCTCTTCAGGAAAACCGCTTTGCCAAAAGGGGCAAACTGCTGAAGACGTTTGTGATCAATGAGGTGTTTAAAATAGAGGACCGCTGGTATCCGAAGAAGATGACCTTCAAAGATGTGATGCTGAAAGGATCAGGAACGAAATTTATCATCGATTCCGTCGAGTTCGATGTAGAAATACCCAAATATGTATTCTCCAAGGCATCTCTGAGAAGATAAGTTGTGAAAGCATTATGGAAACTGGCGCTCCAAAAGAATAATTGCATGACTCGAATACCAAAACCTTGTGAAAACGAAATTTAATATAGGGGATAATATGTATTTTAATAATATTAATGAACTGGCTAAGCTTATCGATCACACGCTGCTTAAGCCGGAAGCGACTCAAGGTGATATGGAAAGACTTTGTGAAGAGGCTTTAGCGTATGAATTTTTTTCTGTTTGCGTAAATCCATGGTGGGTAAAAACCGCAAAAGAAAAACTTGAAGGGAGTCATGTTAAGGTTTGCGGTGTTGTAGGTTTTCCCCTGGGGATGACTAATGTTAAAGCGCAGGAAGCAAAAACCGCAATTGACAATGGTGCCGATGAATTGGATATGGTTTTAGCGATAGGCGCTTTGAAAAGCAGCGCCTATGAAGACGTAAAAAATGATATCGAACAGGTAGTTAACCAGGGAAAACCTGTAAAAGTAATTTTAGAAACTTGTCTGCTTAGCAAAGAAGAAGTAAGAAAAGCATGTAAACTCTGCATTGAAGCAGGAGCTGCATTTGTTAAAACCAGTACGGGTTTTTCAAGGGAAGGCGCAAAAACTCATATTGTAAAAATTATGAAAGAAGAAGTTAAAGATTTACTGGGAGTAAAAGCAAGCGGCGGGATAAGAAATTTAAAAGACCTCGTTGCCATGGTTGAAGCAGGGGCAACAAGAATCGGTACCAGCAGTTCCGTTTATATTGCCGAAGAATTCCTTAAGGAGATTCAACAATGAGCGAATTTGAAAGTTCGGAAATTGTAAAAGATGAAACAGGAAAGCAGTATCATATCGATTTAAGACCGGATGATATTTCAGATAAAATTATGATTGTTGGTGATCCTGCAAGAGCAAAAAGGGTTGCTGATTTATTTGAAACCGTAAGGGTTTCAAGGCAAAACAGGGAATATCTGTCTTTCACTGGAACTTATAAAGGCTTTGAACTAACGGTTATGTCAACCGGAATTGGTTGCGATAACACTGAAATTGCAGTCATTGAGCTATGTCAGCTTAAATTCCCTGTTACCATAATCCGATGTGGTTCCTGCGGAGCACTGCAGTTTGATATTGAAATCGGGGACTTGGTTATAAGCTCCGGGACTTTGAGGCTGGAGAACACGTCAACCTTTTTTGTTGAAGAAGGCTATCCTGCTATTGCATCACATGAAGTATGTCTTGCCCTTTTAAAGTCGGCGGCAAATGAAAAATTGCCCCATCATTTTGGTATTACTGCAACGGCACCAGGTTTTTATGGGGCCCAGGGAAGGCATATACCCGGTTTTCCAGTAAAGGATGAAGGACTATTTGACAGGCTCACAAAACAGGGAATAAAAAACTTTGAAATGGAGAGCAGTACGCTTTTCACTTTAGCATGCCTCAGGGGATTTAGAGCGGGTACCGTATGCACTGTTTTTGCTTCCAGGCCAAGAAATAAATTTATTAAGCCTGAAAAAAAGGGCGAAGCTGAATTAAGGGCAATAAGAACAACCCTTGGAGCATTTGAAATTTTAAATAAAATGGATGAGCAAAAGGGAAATAGTCCATTCTGGCTGCCTGAATTCAAGTAAACCAAAGGGGTCAGACCTTCATTTTACGAGGGTCTCTATCTATCCACATTTTTGTGTAACTATATGCAATCGTTGCTTTGTGGTTAACAAGCACATTCTTGTGAGAAATTAGTCCCACACTTCGATGCGTTCCACTTTTTGAAATACAAGCGACAACTTGCGGCCTCGTCTCCCACGCTTATTCAAGTAATGATCCAAATCTTTGCCTTTCAGCGCCTTGTGTCGTTGACCGGCGTGCAAGATCAACGTGGATTCCAAGCCAAGCACGGCGGCTCCGAGAACGTATTCTTCACGATTAGCCGCTTTGGCTGAGGGAATGTTAATCATTTTCACTCCCTTACCTTTACTTAACAAGGGCAATTCCGACAATGAGAATACCATTAAATAGCCGGTATTGGTGACAACTGCCAGCCACTCGGTCTCTGGATCCGCCACCTTTAGCGGTTGTAGCACCTTAGCCCCTTTGGGCACACTAACCACGGCCTTGCCTGATTTATTTTTAGTAACCAGATCGCTATAGTTAACGATGAAACCATAGCCGGCATCGGTACCAACAAAAAACAGCTCCTCGTCTTCACCTGTTAGTACCGCATTAAACATTGCAGTTGGTGGGGCCTTAAGACGACTATCAAGCGGCTCACCATAACCGCGTGCCGAAGGTAGACTGTGGCCTATCAGGGAATAACATCGCCCGGTAGAATCTATAAATAAGACAAGCCGATCGCTGCGACCTTTTGCAGCGGTGAGAAATCTATCACCGTTTTTATAAGATAGACTGAGCGGATCCAATTCATTCCCTTTAGCTGCTCTGACCCACCCCTTTTCTGAAAGTATGATTGTAATCGGTTCCGAAGGGATTAATGACCTTGGATCTAATGCCTGTGCGGCTTCTCGTTGAACAATAGGTGACCGGCGTTTATCACCGAATTTAGCAGCATCAGACTTCATCTCTTTTTTAATCAGTGTCTTCATTCGTCGGCTTGAGTTGAGTGTTTTTTCCAGTTTTTCACGTTCCGCACTCAACTTTTTTTGTTCCGCGCGTATTTTCATCTCCTCCAGCCTGGCGAGATGACGTAACTTCAACTCAAGGATGGCCTCGGCCTGTTCATCACTTAATTCAAAGCGCTTCATGAAAACAGGTTTAGGTTTGTCCTCAGTTCGAATAATATGTACTACATCATCGATATTGAGAAATGTGATATGCAAACCTTCAAGGATGTGCATTCGCTTTAAAACTTTGTCCAATCGATGTTGCATGCGGCGCCGCACTGTTTCCGTACGGAATGACAACCACTCGCCAAGTAAACTTTTAACATCAAACACCCGTGGATGACCATCGGTAGAAATCATGTTTAAGTTGACTCGATAGGTACGTTCCAAATCAGTGGTTGCAAACAAATGTGCCATAAGTTCTTCCACATCGACTCGATTCGAACGTGGTGATATCACTAACCGGGTAGGATTCTCATGATCGGATTCATCGCGGAGATCTTCCACCATAGGCAATTTTTTCGCGGTCATCTGTGCAGCTATTTGTTCTAGAACTTTTGCACCGGATGTCTGAAATGGAACCGCTGTAATAACAATGTCACCATGTTCTTTTTCATAACGCGCACGCATACGGATACTTCCATGGCCGGTTTTATAGATGGTTATGATGTCTTTTTCCGGAGTAATGATTTCCGCTTCGGTTGGATAATCAGGCCCTTTAATGTACTTGCATAGTTCACTAACAGTGGCATCAGGATTATCCAACAGATGGATACAAGCACTTGCAACTTCACGAAGGTTATGGGGCGGTATATCTGTTGCCATGCCTACGGCAATTCCAGACGCCCCATTCAGTAACACCATAGGGAGCCGTGCCGGCAAAACTACCGGCTCTTGTAATGAACCATCAAAGTTAGGCAGCCATTCAACGGTACCTTGGGCAATTTCATCAAGTAAGACTTGCGCGAATGCTGTTAATCGTGCCTCGGTGTAACGCATGGCCGCAAATGATTTGGGATCATCCAAGGAGCCCCAGTTACCTTGGCCATTGATCAATGGATAGCGATAGGAAAATGGTTGCGCCATTAAGACCATGGCTTCATAACAGGCGGCATCACCATGGGGATGAAATTTGCCAAGTACATCACCGACGGTTCGCGCCGATTTTTTATGCTTGGCCGTGGCTCTTAATCCGAGTTCAGACATTGCATAGACGATACGCCGCTGAACCGGCTTCATACCATCGCCGATATGAGGCAGAGCACGATCCAAAATAACATACATGGAGTAATCCAGATATGCCTTTTCAGCAAACTGATGCAAAGGTAGCTTTTCTATAGCTTCATCGTTATATTGCACTTTATTTTCCATAAGTGGAAGTCCCTTAGAATCAAACCTCGGCTAAGTTGCCCTTCTCCTCTAACCATGTCTTGCGATCGGAGGCACGTTTCTTTGCCAATAGCATATCCATAATCGCATTCGTTTGGTCACCGGCCTCTATTGTGAGTTGCACCAATCGTCGGGTGTCCGGTGCCATGGTCGTTTCGCGCAGCTGCAAGGGATTCATCTCACCCAAACCTTTAAAACGTTGCACATTGAGTTTACCACGAATTTTTTCCGCAGCAATGTGATCCATCACACCCTGTTTTTCATTGTCATCCAATGCATAAAATACATGCTTACCAACATCGATACGATAGAGCGGCGGCATTGCAATATACACATGTCCGGATTGCACCAATGGGCAAAAATGGCGCATAAACAAGGCACATAATAGTGTCGCAATATGCGCACCATCTGAATCCGCATCTGCAAGAATACAAATCTTTCCGTAACGTAAACCATTAAGATTGTCAGATCCCGGGTCCACACCGATTGCAACTGCGATGTCGTGAACTTCTTGTGAGGCAAGAACCTGCTGCGATTCGACTTCCCAGGTATTGAGGATTTTACCACGCAAAGGCATCACGGCCTGAAATTCTCGATCACGGGCCTGTTTGGCCGATCCACCTGCGGAATCACCCTCCACAAGAAACAGTTCCGTACGTTCTGATTCTTGTGACGAACAGTCGGCGAGCTTGCCGGGTAATGCGGGACCAGTGGTCAGTTTTTTGCGCACAACTTTTCTGCTCGCTTTTAAGCGTTTTTGTGCATTATTTATTGCAAGATTAGCAATCGCTTCACCAACCACCGGGTTTTCGCCTAACCACAAACTGAAGGCATCTTTTACAACGCCGGATACAAACGGTCCACATTCCCTGGATGAAAGGCGTTCCTTGGTTTGCCCGGAAAATTGGGGGTTTTCCAGCTTCACAGACAAGATGTAGGAGCAGCGATCCCATACATCATCCGGCGCAATCTTTACACCGCGGGGTAACAAGCTTTTAAAGTCACAAAATTCTCTTATGGCGTCTGTCAGACCGGTTCTTAATCCGTTGAGATGAGTACCACCCTGGTTCGTAGGAATAAGATTAACGTAGCTCTCTGTCACTATATCGCCTTGATCCGGTAGCCAAACGACAGCCCAATCTACCGCTTCCGCCCGGCCTTGCATGGAACCCGTAAATGGCTGTTCCGGCAACGTGACCGCACCGGTAAGCTCTTTGCACAAGTAATTAGATAGACCATACTCGTAATGCCATTCATCTATGGTATTACTTTCTTCTTCGGTAAAACGTACATGTAAGCCAGGACACAATACTGCCTTTGCACGTAGTATATGCCGCAAACGGCTTACGGAAAATTTTTCTGAATCAAAATATATTGCATTTGGCCAAAAACGGATGGTCGTACCTGTATTTTTCTTGGCCACATTACCCAATAGCTTCAGTTTGGATTTTTTTTCACCATTGGCAAAAGACATATAGTGCTCTTTGCTATCTCGGCGCACCCAAACCTCAAGTTTTTTTGATAAGGCGTTAACGACGGAAACTCCGACACCATGGAGCCCACCTGAAAAGTGGTAATTCTTGTTAGAAAATTTTCCACCTGCATGAAGACGCATTAAAATGACTTCGATACCGGGTATTTTTTCTATCGGGTGTAAATCAACGGGCATGCCGCGTCCATCATCCCTCACTTCCAACGAACCATCTTTATAAAGTGTGACCTCAATATGCTTGACATAACCAGCAATCGCCTCGTCCACACTATTGTCGATCACCTCTTGTGCAAGGTGATTCGGCCGTGCCGTGTCCGTATACATTCCGGGATGTTTGCGAACCGGTTCAAGCCCGGTCAATACTTCGATATCTGATGCGTCGTACTTTTTCTTGGCCATATTTCCGTTTACAAGATGACTTAAGAGATATAATCAAAATTAAATATAATACAGGGCAGTAAAATATCAATTTACATTTCAAACAATTGAGTTATTTTATCACAAATCAAGAAAAATCATGTATTGATTTTATGGTAGATTATACTATATATTATTATGTAGTATAAAATGTTTGTATTAACCACCAATTGGAGGGTTCATGAAAAACGTTCAGATCAGCTTTGATGAGAATTTACTGAAGGCCGTAGATCGCTTTGCCACCACAACAAAGTTATCGCGTTCCGCTGTTGTTCGGAAAGCCCTCAAAAGGTGGTTAAAGGAACAGGAAGTAAAAGAATTTGAAAACCAATGGATCCGGAAACTCAAACAACACCCGGATGAAGCCGAAGATTTAGATACATGGGTTCAAGCTGAACATTGGAGCAACACATGAATCGGGGTGACATTTGGACCATTGATTTGGGAGGGAAAATTGGCACAAGACCTGTCGTGATTCTCACGCGTCAAAATGTTTTGAAGTATCTTAACAAGGTTACCGTAGCGGAAATCACCACTAAAGGTAAGGGGTATCCCACCGAGGTCTTTATCGAGCAAAAAGCCAATCTTCCCAAGCTCTCTTTTGTTCAGGCCGATAATATTCATACCGTACCCAAAAGGCGATTGGTTAAGTACTTGGGAACGATAGATCCTGACACCATGCAAGCCGTATCCCAAAAAGTGGTGATGGCATTAGAACTTGAAAACTGTATCTGAAACAAAGAACAGGATACTCCTCCTTTTATCCCCTACCCTATTTTCTAAATTATTAATCATGCATTCTTTCATGTTTCGTTGTGTCCGGCGGAAACGCGCTGTAGAGATTGAAAAACTGCCGGAAAAAAGTATATTATATAAAAAAATCGAGATAAAAGCGTTTATTAAACGAAAGGTTTTGCATACAAATTGAAAGACATGAATAAACAGTGGCGAATTAAAGACCTGATTGACCTTGAATATTTTCTCCATGGAGATGAAACCCAAAGCGATGAATCCGAAAATCAGAAAGATCGGAAGATATTCTTAAACCACATACAGCCGTTATTGCAAAAGGAAAAATCTCCCCTTCCCGCTTCCAGAAGTACCATCATCAGGCATTGGCTGGATGAACGCAGGAATCTGGAAAGAAAGGATTTGGGTCCGAAAGCGAAATTTCCCGGTGATGCTTTTGATGAAGGGTATAAGTTTTCAGTATTTATATTGATTATCATCGGCCTTTTAAGCGGTGCAGGCCTGGCAGTCTCATTTCTTACCGCTTACAAGGGGACTGAAGCGTTAAATGTATTCGGCTATGTTGGCGGCCTGGTTTTAATGCAGATTTTTTTACTCTTTGCTCTGGGCTTTTTTTCTTTTCTGCGCCGAAGGAATCGATTGTTTAAAAGCGTATCGATTGTTTATCCCCTGCTGAGTGCGTTTCTGGCCAAAACGCTGTTCAAGCTTACGGAAGGTACCATGAACAAACTTTCTGCTGAACGGCGAAACCATCTGAAAGCGGCAATCGGTTTGGTCAGAGGCAAACAGATTCTTTACGGCTCGATATTTTTCTGGCCCATATTTCTGATCGCCCAGATTTTCGGCATTGCTTTGAATATCGGCATCCTTGCAGCCACTATATTACGGGTGTTGATTTCAGATCTTGCATTCGGCTGGCAATCGACCGTTCAGTTCAGTTCACAGGCCGTCTATCAATTGGTCAAGGCCATCTCTTTACCCTGGTCATGGATGATTTCTCCACCCATTGCGTATCCGACATTGGAACAGATCCATGGGACACGAATGGTACTTAAAGAAGGCATAAGCCCCCTTGCAACACAGGATCTGGTCTCCTGGTGGCCTTTTTTGTGCCTTGCCGTGATTTTTTACGGTCTTCTGCCCCGTCTCATTCTATTTTTTGTTGCTTTGATTGCCAAAAAACGGGCCATTCGCAAATTGGATTTTGGACATGCGGCCTGCGACAGATTAATGATGCGCCTGAAAACACCGTCCGTATCCACGAGTAGAGGTGAACACGAGAAACAACCTCCTGAGCCCTTTGTTCATCATATCCCCAAAGCGGTCATCCTGAAGCCTGAGCAGAACACCGCCGTGTTGGAAGATAAAGTGATTGCACTGATTCCGGATGATATTTTCGAACAGTGCAGAGAGGAAGAATTTAAACATAAAATTCAAAAAACCTTTGGATTCGATCTCCGGAAAAAGATGAAAATCGGCATTGATATAGAAAAAGATAAGAAAATGCTGGCAGACCTTGCCGCAGCACAGTTGAAAAATGGGCATCCCAAAGTGCTGATGCTTCAGGAAGCCTGGCAGCCTCCCATTCAGGAAACCCTTTCATTTATTCGGGAAATAAGAGAAACAGTGGAGCAAAAAACAATAATTGCCATCGCTTTAATCGGAAAACCGGCATCAAACACCATTTTTACCGAGGTCAAAGACAATGACTGGAAAGTATGGCATCAGGAAATAGAAAAAATCAGTGACCCCTATATACGCATCGAAAGATTGGTGGGAAATGATAGATAACAATACAATCCCTAAGTTTGCAATTGTCGGCCATCCCAATGAGGGAAAATCTTCCGTGGTATCCACTCTGTCTGAAGATGATAGTGTCGTCATCAGTCCCACCCCTGGCGAAACGGTAACGTGCTGTGCTTTCCCGGTAACCATCGATGGAAAGGAAATTATCAGCTTTATCGACACCCCCGGTTTTCAGAATCCCCAAAAGACCCTAGCGTGGCTCAAAAGTTATACAGGTCCTGATGAGCTTATCGTTAAAGCGTTTCGAGAAGCCCACAAGAACGATGCCGACTTTAAACACGATTGTAAGTTACTCTCTCCCATTGCTGAAGGTGCCGGTATTATATACGTTGTTGATGGATCACGCCCCCTGCGTAATAATGACAAGGCTGAAATGGAAATTTTACGCATGACGGGCAGACCCCGAATGGCAATCATCAATTCAAAAGAGATTGACAATGATTATACGGATGAGTGGAAAAACGCATCCAGAAGGCATTTCAACTCAACCCGAATTTTTAATGCCCACAAGGCAACATATGCCGAGCGCATTGCCCTCCTCGAAAGTCTCAAAGCCATTGATCAGGACTGGCAGGCTGCTTTGGAAAAGGTGATTATCGCCTTTAAACAGGACTGGAAAAGGCGGAATGCCGAAGCGGCTGAGATCGTTTGTCAACTCGTGGCCGACTGTCTGGAGCACTCGGTAACTAAAAGTTATTCAGATGAATCCCGGGAGGATTCGGTGAAAAAGCGCCTTCAGGATCAATATAAACAAGACATTGGAAATATCGAGAAAAAGGCGCATAAAAAAATCAAAAAGCAATTCAAACACAATATATTCAATTTTGACCTTCCTGTTCAATCGATTCTGAATGAGGACCTTTTCAGCAAAAAGACCTGCCAGGTCCTTGGATTAAAACCCTGGCACCTTGCTGCAGCAGCCGCCACCACAGGTGCCGTCATCGGTGCAAAAATTGATCTGGCCGCCGGTGGGACAACATTCGGCGCCTTTATGGCAACCGGGGCCATAGCGGGAGCCGGGACAGCACTTTGGGGAGGGAAACGTTTGCTCAAGGGTGGTTTAAGCCCTTTTAAAATGGGGAATTTTGAATTAAAAGTAGGCCCCAACGAAAATATCCAGTTCTTGTATGTTCTTTTAGACCGTGCGTTGATCTTTTATTCTTACACGATCAATTGGGCCCATGGCCGAAGAGACATGCCGGAAAGCAATAAACTCACAAAGGAAAAAACCAAAACCGGGTTTACATCCGAGTGGGACAGTGGTCGAAAAAATGTCTGCAATTCTTTTTTCAAGGCCATCCGTACCCATGACGCCTATAAGATTGCGGAGTCAAAAAAACAGTTGATCAAAATCTTAAAGAGTGTATTCAACGAGATATCTCAAAGTGAGAGCAAATTCATCAGGTAAGGATCATGGATAAACCGGAAAAGTGAGCTAAAGTGATCTAAAGTTTGAAGTGAGCTAAAGTTAAGGAGTCGCTTCGCTCCGTCTTTTTATATATAAAATTGACAGAATGCCTCAACTTTAGGCACTTTAGCTCACTTTAGTCACTTCACACTTTTTAAAATTCCAAACACGATGATATGGCAGACTTTAAAACCCATATATTTGTAGCATCTCCCTTAAGCGGTCTGGCCGCGACCAGTCTTCTGGTGGCACGCATGGCAACGCCCCGGGAGGTGGTGTTGTATTTTTTACTGGGCAGCATCGGCGGCATTTTGCCGGACATTGATTCAGACACCTCAATTCCGGTCAGGCTGACGTTCAATTTCCTGGCCCCTGTTATTGCCTTTCTTATCATGTTTACCCATGGCAGCGCCTACTCAGTGATCGAGCTTTTGCTCATCTGGCTGACAAGTTTTCTCATAGTCAAATACTGTGTCTTTTCCTTTTTTACTCACCTCACCGTGCATCGAGGTGTCATTCATTCCATCCCTGCGGGTGTTCTATTCTGGTTTTTGACGAATATATTGTTGTACCGGGTCTTTGGGTTTTCAAGTTTCAACGCCTGGATGGCCGGTTTTTTTGTCTTTTTCGGTTATATCATTCACCTTGTTCTGGATGAACTCAACAGCTTGAATTTGTTGGGTTCACATGTAAAAAATTCCTTGGGCACCGCCCTCAGCCTGGTCAAGTTCAATGATCTAAAAACGACCATTTTGCTCTATTTAGCAGTTATCGTCCTGTTCTACCTGAATCCTGACCCTCAGCCCTTTTTTGATAAAATCCTGAACAAGAATATTTATCTTCATATCCGGTTCTTCCCCCAAGGCCAATGGTTTCAGGATTTGTTCAAGAATTTAATAGAGTTTGCCTGATTTCAGTTGCCCCTGTTTACTGCCAAACTCTTTTTTCCCTAACCCGAACAAAGCCGGAAGCAAAGTCATTTGCCACAAAGTAATTTTTTCGACCTGTGCGGTTAATATCCTGTTTTCTTTAACTAATTGAAATAACACGTTTTGTTATGCCGCATGTACGTAAAAGAGTTTTTGCTATCTTGTTGAAATCATGTGCTATTTCAACTATCGAGTGTAAGGTGAAAAGCTAACCGCACAAGTCGAAAGATAACTCATTAGTAATATTTTAAAAATCTAACCGCACAGGTCGAAATGTTTGAATTCCGATGGATAATCTTTTCTTCATAAGAATCAGCAACCACTGCTATTGTCTGTAAATAATGGTCCCCACGTGTTCACCATTCAAGGCTCGGGTAAGGTTCCCCGGTTCCATGCCGTTAATAATCTGAACCTTGTCGATGACTTCACTGTTCTGGATAATTTCCAGACAGGGACGTTCGATCACCAGATCATCCTGATCCATGGCCATCAAATCTTTGGCCCCGATTTCCGGTATAAATTCGGCATCAGGATTTTTTTTCGGATCATCCGTGTAAAGTCCGTTCTCGTCTTTGACAAAAACAATTGTTTTGGAACCCATCAGATCGGCTAAGAGGACCGTGCCCACATCGGTCCGGTGAACCGGTATTCTGCCTTTGGCCGGCCGAATGGCAAAATAATCATACGGCGGCATGCCGTGCATGACGGGAATAACGTCTTCAGCAAAATAATTATTCAGCTTGACCACATCGGCATGGCCGATTTTGGCCCCTCCCCACGGAGATAAAAGGGTCGCCAGCATCAACGCATTCTGTTCTGAAATCGAACTGCCGAACTTGGCAATAATACCGGTCGGCATACCCAGCTCCAATCCTATGGTGTAGATATGCCTGCTCCGGGTGCCGCCTCCTGTGGTGATCAGCATTTTATGCTGATCACGATTGGCAACGATTTCCTTTATGATTCCAGGAAGCGCCTTTATGCCACGGTCACAAATCGACTGGCCGCCGATTTTCAGGATGCAGACGTCCGGGAAAAGTCTTTGCTGAGGAGCTATCTCGAGACTGTCGATAAAGGACTTGCTGACCAGACTTTCTCCCATCAGTTTACTTTTAACATGCAGCCTTTTGCCGTCTTTTTCACGAATCAGTGACATAATATGCGCCTCCCGGGAATCAAGTGTTTACGACCATCCTTCCTATTCTTCTTTTTTCTCCTGTTTTGATCCTTTTCGCAGACAGATGAGCTCTGCACCGGTTTCCTCCGCCAGATGTTCCAGTTCGCCCTTCCGCAGATGATCCACGTAAATCGTTATGTCCTTCAATCCGGACACACCAACAATTCGGAAACGGGGTCTTTTGACACCTTCTTTGACAATCTGACGCTCTCTGTAGAAAATTTTTCCTGCCATTTTTCATCTCCTTTTTGTTGTGGGATTAAGAGCCTGTTTAAAAACTGATGAATCCGCTGCAAAACCGTGAGAGCGGTTCAAATTGTCGTAAATTTTCGGCAAATAGGCTTGCTATTCACCTCAAATTTGCAACAATTTGTCCTCGCTCTCACACTTTTTCACTTCG
>JAUUWG010000023.1 GCA_030589165.1 Desulfobacterales bacterium | reverse complement strand
AAAGCATGTACTTCCTCATCAAGTCTGTCCTCAAGCAAATCCTCGGTCACTTCAAGTTCATAGCGCGTCTGGTGATGCAGCCATAACTGAGGTGACATGCCAAAAAATCGTCCCAAACGAAGTGCAGTATCTGCAGTAATGGATCTTTTCCCATGCACAATTTCATTTATGCGTCTGGGGGGTACACTTATATCCTTTGCCAGTCGGTACTGACTGATTCCCATAGGCTCTAAAAATTCCTCCATAAGAATTTCGCCTGGATGGATAGGAGGAAGCTTTTTGTTTTTCATACGATTCTCCTAATGATAATCCGTAATTTCAACATCATACGCATCGCCGGCACTCCACTTAAAACAAACCCGCCATTGGTCGTTGATGCGTATGCTGTATTGGCCTTTCCGGTCACCTTTTAAAGCCTCCAGTTGATTACCTGGTGGAATTCGCAAATCATTTAATTCCGGCACAGCATCAAGACTTACCAGCTTCTTGCGTGCAACGCGCTGAATATTTTGTGGCAATTTGCCTGAAAATTGTCTGTTGAATATTTTTTCTGTTTCTTTGTCCCGGAAAGATTTGATCATAAAAATTATAATAACGCAATGCGTTAATAACGTCAAACGTTAAAGTTTAAAAATAAAAATGGAGTGAATTTTTATAGGGTTATAACCAGGTCAAATGTTTAAACTTGGTAAATCAATTCATAAAGTGGAAATATAAAGATTAAAGATTTGACCCCCAAGGGCCAATGGATGCCATGGAATTTTGAAGATACGATTGCCTCTCTGACTTCAGCTTAAGGGACTCAGCACGAATAAAGTGTCCCGGATAGCGCTCATGTTCGGGTCAGATTTATTCGATCCGAAATCTAATCGCCACAGGAATAGTCGTTCTATTTCGAGGACGATTTGATTGAGTATCGAATAAAGATGGCCTGAAGAGGAGATGCTAAATGGGATAATTTATTCGTGATGAATCCCTAACACTCCACAATATAGGCTTCGGGATTGTGCTGCAGGTAATTGACCGTCAATGTATATCATGTTTTTTTGGAATTCAAGCAGGCTTGCCGGAAGGACACCATTTTTCTTAATAGTAAATCAAGGTTTACCCACTTAAAACAGCGAGGAGTCTCTAAAGTTATGACCTCTAACTGCATCAATAGCTTGATGCAGTATTTATGATCTTTTTTAGACGCCATTAATACTTGACCGGTATTAAAAAAACTAGTTAACCCCGAACAAACGAAGACATTCGCTTGAAAAAACCTTTAATGCTGTCCGTCCGGATGTCCGGATACGGCTTTTTAATCAGACTGTGAGCAATTTGGTAGATACAGGTTCCGGCCTGGCTGTCGGGATAAGCAAGAAAAAAAGGTTGCTGACGTCTTACCGCCTTTGACACAACTTTGTCTGTGACGATGTGGCCCAAGTAATGAATGTTGCTGCCAAGAAATTTTATTATTATCCGTTTCATGGCATTGTATACTTCCATGGCTTCTTTTGGGTTTCGGACCATGTTGACCACCATATTGAGATCCGCATTCGGATTTTTATTCAATAGGGTTTTGATCAGGGCATAGGCATCCATAATGGAAGTGGGTTCCGGAGTGACGATGATGATGTTCTCGTTACCGGCCAGCATAAAATTCATCACACTGGCACTCATTCCGGCACCGATATCGATGATGACGATTTCGCTGTCATCAGTATCTTCATAACGGCTGAGCTCTTCGAAGAAAAATTGCTGCTGGGACGGGTTCAGATCTGCCAAGTTGGTGACTCCGGATACGCCGGGAACGATCTTGATTCCTTCAAAATTATCTAATATCACCTCATCAAGACGTTTTGATCCATAGATCACATCTCCCATATTATACTTGGGTGTCAATCCGCACACGACATCGATGTTGGCCATCCCCACGTCCGCATCCAAGATCATGACTTTTTTATTTAATTTTTTCAACGCCAGGGAAATATTGACTGAAAAATTGGTTTTGCCCACCCCCCCCTTTCCACTGGCAACCGTAATCACACGCTTATTTTCTAAAGATGTCTTGTCTGAACTCCTTTTGCTTTTCCAGATCCTGTTTGCAGTTTTTTCGCAGGAGGCGCTGTCCCGGTTTGATTCCGAAAAAGAATCTCCATGTTCACCGAATGGGCTGGATGAAGGATAAGATTCTTGTTTCCCGGATAAATATGAAACAATTGTTTCGTACGCCAGGTTAATCTGCTTTAATTTTTTATCAGCCTTTGTTTGCAGACGGGAGTCTCCGGCAAACCGGTCCGGGTGCCACACCTTGATTAAATCCCTATAAGTCAGTTTTGCCTCCTCCATGGAAATACCCGGATTGAGTTCAAGAATTTCAAAACATTGCTGAATATCCATTTTATTCTTCCCGATGGTTCTTTTTATTATAATAATATGCAGGTTTAGTTTAAGAAGTTTAACACAATCCGAGGACATTGCCAATATGCTACTATTCGGCCAAAACCCGATATAATCAAAAATCTCATTTTGGTCTTTCAGTCAGTTCATCGCTGGGAAAATCCCGTATATCAGTAACTTTTTCCAAGTCCCGCATAATATGAGGCTTCGCCCTTTCGGCCCCGCTTTATGCATCCCCCGGCAAAGATGGCACATTTTTTTTCAGGGTCTTGACCGCCGCCCTGTATTGCTCTTTATTACACCAAAGCATAGCTTGGCCCTGCCCTGAAAACAGCTAAGCTTATTCTACTGCTGAAGGCATCTGGGGTCAATGAAAGCATCTGGGGTCAAATCTTTAAACTTGGTAAATCAATTCATAAAGTGGAAATATAAAGATTAAAGATTTGATCCCCAAGGCTTCGAACCGGACAGGAGTGCCAAATGTAATCTTGACGTAAAAAC
Source organism: Desulfobacterales bacterium (assembly GCA_030589165.1). Taxonomy (GTDB): domain Bacteria; phylum Desulfobacterota; class Desulfobacteria; order Desulfobacterales; family JAFDHS01; genus JAFDHS01. Next base: position 18,137 of record JAUUWG010000023.1, on the reverse strand, counting down.
GTTCTGGCATTATAAGAAATCTTAAGTTAATTTTCATGCAAATAGAGCGCCTTACTGATGATCTTTGCCTGAATGGCTGTCAAAAACTTAATGGAGAGATTCATCTGATCGTTCTTTATTTGTCAATTTTATCCGTACAAACTGAAAAAAATGAGTTTGCCAGGTGTTAAGTAGCTTCATGTTTCTATTCTAAATTGTAAATATCGAGGGGGGATCCAAAGAATAATGGCTGTGCATACCCATATTAAAATTTTGCTGGTCGAAGACTCTGCCACAATGCGTAAGATGGAACTTAAGATATTGAAGCAATTGGGCTTCGACAATATTCTGGAAGCCGTTGACGGTGACGCAGCCATTGATGCGATACAAACCGATAGCGGTATTCAGTTGATTATCAGCGACTGGGCCATGCCCAACAAGGACGGCTATGAACTTTTGACGTGGCTCAAAAGCCAGCCTGAGTTCAAGCACCTGCCCCTGATCATGGCCACCGGCCAGGGAGACAAGGAATATGTATCCAAAGCCCTGCAAGCAGGGGCTATCGGTGTTGTGGCCAAACCCTTTACCCCGGACGAACTCAATGCCAAGATCGAAGCCGCTTTCGGCATCGAACAGAAACCGGCCTCTACAAACAAAAAAAAGCCGCGGGTCAACGCCAAAGGTAAGGTAATGCTGAAAATCGCCCATATTCAGATCACCGATCACCTGACTTTGGGGATTATGAAAGACATGATTGAAAGAGGAAACCGGTCATCGGAATATTTTGATTTGGAAACCCTCTGCATGTCAGGCTGGAATCCGGTCCAATCCGCTCTCGAACAGGGTGACGTGGATGCGGCCTTTATCCTGGCACCGACCGCCATGGATCTTTTTAATTACGGTGTTCCCATCAAGCTGGTCATGTTTGCTCACCGCAACGGCAGCATTCTGGTTCGCAGCAGGGCCGAGGAGTACCGTAAGCCGTATCAACAGTTCTTTAAGCACAAAACCCTTCTGATACCCCATAAAATGTCCATTCACAACATGCTGGCCCATATGTATTTTACCCAAATGGGGCTCAAGCCCGGATTGGCCGGCAAGGATGCCATCAATTTGAAATTCGATGTCGTACCCCCCGTCAAGATGCCGGAATTTTTAGCTGATAATATTGAAAGTTGCGGTTTTATAGTGGCCGAACCCATTGGTTCGCGAGCGATTGCAGCCGGTATCGCCGAACAGCAATTTCTATCCAGCGAAATATGGAACAACCATCCCTGTTGTGTAGCGGTATTCCGGGATGAATTTATCGCTAACTATCCGGATGCGGTACAGGAATTTTGCAGCCTGCTGACCGATGCCGGCCGATTCATCACTCAAAAGCCGGACCAGGCGGCTGAAATTGCCGTATCATTTTTGGATCCGGAGCAAAAGTTGGGGCTTAAAGTGCCGGTTTTGAAAAAAGTATTGACCGATCCCAAGGGAATCCGAACCGATAATCTATTTCCGGTAATCGAGGACCTGGATGCCATTCAGCGCTATATGGTCAATGAAATGGGCATTGGACGGATGATCGATCTGGAGGCATTTGTCGATATGCGTTTTGCGGATCACCTACGACACGCACGACAGGAAGGCCGGCCCGATGATGTAAAGACCCAATCGAAAAAAGAAATTAATAACATTCGTGCCTTGAAAACGAAGAGTGAGACGGAAACAGCCGGCATCGCAACCCCTTTTTCAGGCTCAGAGCCGGCCCGGAATATAGCTTCACGGCAGGGGAAATACCTGACCTTCAAAATTGCCGACGAAAGCTATGGTATCGGCATCCTGGATGTGCGGGAAATCATCGGTATGGTCCCCATCCGTTCCATGCCTCAGACACCCGACTATATCAAAGGAGCCATTAATCTGCGCGGAAAAGTTATTCCAATAATCGACATGCGGCTGAAATTCGCTATCGAAGCCGCCGACTATACGGATCGTACCTGTATCATTGTCGTCGAAGTTTCGGGGCCTTCCGGATCTACACAAATGGGTATCGTGGTTGACAAAGTTCTGGAAGTCACTGAAATCAAAGAAGACGAAATTCAGGATTCGCCGCAGTTTGACGGCAGCTTGACCACGAATTATATCTTGGGGATGGCCAAGAAAGGTGATTCGATCACGATCCTTTTGGATATTGATCGCGTTCTGCATACCGAAGACCGACTCTACATGGCCAAGGTGGCGTAACCGGTGTTACATTACGGATTTGAAATCTCCTGCTAAATTAATTTCTTTATAATGGACATCGCGGCCATAAGAGAAATGCTGGTAACAATTGCAACAGCCGGATTGATCCTGAAAATTACGGTAAGAAGAAAATAGAACATGGTGTCGATTCCGAATCCTATCCAACCAGAAACGAGTCCGCCTAAAAATGAAAAAAGGATAAGTATCAATACGTTGAAAAATTTCAACTCGACATCCAGCTTGGGATATTTTTGTTTGTAAATAATTGAAAAAAAATAAACCGGTTGCTGAAAAAACGTTGGAAAAGCTTCAAACGTTAAAAATTTCTTAAAAGCGGCTGAAAATAATGGAACAAAAAAGCAAGTCACAGATTAAAAGAGAGATGCATGAGTTGCAGCGGCTGGGCAAGCAGCTTGTTGAGCTTTCAAATGAACAGATCACCGGTATGACAATACCTCAGGAGATTTGTGAGGCTGTCCTCTTTGCCAAAACCCTTACAAAACACGGGGCAAAACACAGACAGTCGCAGTATATCGGATCTCTCATGCGTCATGTTGATCCGGAGCCGATCCGAGAGGCGCTCAGAGATGTCCTTGAAGGAAAAAAACTCGAGACATTGGCATTTAAGCAGGTTGAGCAGTGGCGTGATGAGATCGTCGAGGGAAATGACGAACGTACAGAGGACATTTTAAATCGGTTTCAAGGCGTTGTTGACAGGCAGAGGCTGCTCCGGCTTGTACGCAACGCCAGGAAAGAAAGAAAGGCAGCTAAGGGGCGGAAATCTTCAAAAGCCCTTTTTCGGTATCTGAGAGAACTTATAGAAACATCGAACACCTCTTCTGCCTAACTTTTTATAGTCAATTGACACCTTTTGCTCCACGATCCTGACACAAGCAGATACGTTACATCTGCCATTTCCGGCTCTACAACAGGCCTTCGTTCTGGAGCGTGGTTACAATGGCATTTACTGATTTGGCGCGATTCATTGTATAAAAATGAAGCCCTTGAACACCGTTTTTCAGTAAATCTCTGCATTGTTGGGTGGCAAAGTCAATACCGAATTGGACAATAGAAGTGCAAACTTGAACATCTTGAAACAACAGGAGATATGATGATAAAAATAGCGATTCCAGGACACAGGGAGTTACACCTCGATCATCTTGTTTTGGATTATAACGGCACCCTTGCCTGTGATGGACAGCTTATACCGGGAGTTAAAGAAAGCCTGAATGCCCTGGCGGACAAACTTCAAATTCACATTGTAACGGCCGACACATTTGGAAAAGCAAAATCCCGGCTTGAAGGGGTCCCCTGCAAACTCTCAATTCTGCCTGCCGGCAGCCAGGATACCGCCAAACTTGAATATGTGAAAGGCCTTGGTGCCGAGCTTACCGCATGCATCGGCAACGGGCGTAACGACAGGCTGATGCTGAAAGAAGCAGCGCTGGGTATCGCTGTTGTTCTGGAAGAAGGGGCCGCTGTTGAAGCCCTGGTCTCTGCCGATGTTGTTTGCACCCGTATAGTTTCAGCGCTCGAACTGCTTACAAACCCCTTACGGCTGACAGCGACCTTGAGATCATAGGTATTCGGTATTCTTCTTAAATGCTTTTTTAAATAAAGTTGACGGAGTAACGGGAACAGGCTTGGTCATAATCCGGGACATTCCATTCACCACGAAGCGCACGAAGATTCACGAAGGTAAAAAAATATTTAATCCTTTCTTCGTGTTCTTCGCGCACTTGGCGGTTAAAACACTATTTCTGTCTACTCATTGTGGTCCAAGATACGATCAAGGTCCTCTCGTCTATCCTCTATCCAGAGGAATAATGACAACATTGACCCGCCGATTCAGTTGTCGCCCTGTTGCAGTTTCATTGGACCCATAGGGTTTGGATTCCCCAAAACCCATTGTTTCAATTCTCGATCCCGCCACGCCTCTAGAGACAATCGCATTTTTGACCGCCTGGGCACGGCGCTCGGAGAGTTTTTGATTATATGTCTCAGACCCGGTGCTGTCCGTATGCCCCTCTACAAGGATTCGGGTCTCGGGATATTTTTTCAAAACATTGGTGACCCGATCAATTTCGCTGTAGCCTGAAGGTTTTAAAACTGAAGAGTCAAAACCAAACAGGAAATCCGATTTAAAGGTAACCACAAGAACGTTTTGTTCTCTATAAAGGCTGGCTGCTTCCTGGTCAGCCAGGGCTTGCTGCAGTTCCATCTCCTGCCGGTCCATATAAGATCCGATCTCACGACCGGCTATACCTCCCAGCAAGGCGCCTATACCCATTCCGATCAAAGTTGCTTCCGTTGATCTGCCGATAGCTTGTCCCAATCCTGCACCGGCGGCTCCTCCAACGACTACACCGGTCGCTGTTCCCTTTTGTGTTCGGGTTTGCATGGCAGAGCAGCCCGCCACGGCAAAGAGAATAACCATTGCCAATGCAATAATTCTTTTGTTCATAAATTCACCTCCACATGTTGATTGGTTCTGTAAGGTTGTTTTTAACGTTTGTGAAACAAGACTGTAGAAAAGTATCCGATGCCGTGCTATTATACAAGACAATTATGAATGAAGTTTGATCATAAAACCGGAGGGTTTCATGAGTTCACATAAAAATTTCAGCGATTCCATGGCCGAAGAGGTGCTCACCGACATGGCGGACACCTTTTTTGGCGCACGCAAAGAGTTGGAGAATACGATTAAGGCGTTTCAGTCGCTTGTCGAAACCCTTCGAGAAAAAGAAACGGAAGTTGACGCCGGAGCCGGATTTCTGAATCACCTGCTTTTGTACGAAAGAGCAGCCGCTGATTTTTACGAAACAATCAAAGTCGGTACCCCGTCGATCCTTCTGGAAAATAAAATTTCCGACAGGACCCTCCTGGAAAAGGTCCCCTTTGCTCTCTCCTCAAAAGGAAAATTCATCAAACTCGTCCTCCGGGCCTATGACGCCCTACAAGAGGCATGCGATGAATATATCAACGGAAAGTACTATAAAGATCCTGAAGAGAAGGTAAAGAGAGTCACCGTCCATTACAAACAGATCAAAATCATGTGCAAAATAATAAACGAAGACATTCAGAAAATCAATAGAAACCTGAATCCTGCCTGCGTTCTTGAATACGCCAAAAGGCTCAATTATGAAACTCGGGAAAAGGAGCGTATCACCGGGGGAACCCTTGACGGATACGCATGCAGCATCCAAGAAAAGCTTGAATACAAACCCATCGACTTTGATTCATTACATTTAAAAAAATATCCAAAACTTCCAAAAAAGGAGACGGTAATTTCTGAAATCAAATCGTTTTGCAGAAATTTATATAACAAAAACAAGGCTGATATTGATAAACTGATCTCCGACCTGGAAAAAAGAGAGGGCCTGGATGGTTTGGATTGTCGAAAAAAAGGTGTTTCACCACAGGATTGATTTAGGGTTTGAAAGCATTGAAATCTCCATCCGGGTCAAGTTCGAATTTGAAGTCAGGCAGGGGGCTTTTGTCCCGGATAGCATCCTTGTTCAATCCCTGTACAACAAACAGGCCCTCGAAAAACGATACCCGAAACTAAAAAAGGAGCTTTTGGAGAGCCGCATAAACAACACCGTCAAGCAAGGAATTCATAACTACCTGAAAGAATGCGGATACCAGGACAAAGAATGATGGGACAAATTATCCCTGCCCTTCCCTCTCTTCATCTCTCAACGCCAGAGGCGGGGCCAATATCTCCGACCAGACAACCGCTTTCCGCAACTCCCTGACACCCGCATCTGAAATACGAAAGGGAGTACATTTTCCGGAAACAGCTCTCTTTTTCTCTTTGGGCAAAGCGCTTTCTTCAACACCCTCTTTTTGAGGCGACGGCTGAAACATCTTAACTTCTTTTTTCTTTTCCAAAGCCCTCGCCCTCGGTCCGGGGGGAGTCGGAATTATCCGGTCCCAACCCGTACCTTCCGCTGAAGTTTTTGTCTTTGCAGACTCCATTTCCTTTGAAATCCGGGACAGAATCTCCCCGATGATCCGTATCCAGGATACAGGCCTTTCCGAATCACCGGTTTTAACGGAAGCAAGCTTTTTGCGAATCGTCGAAAAAAAGATAACCAGTATGATGATGAAAAAAAGGATGGATTCAAAATTCATCTGCAAATCGACTCCCTACTCCGTTTCTCTTTCAGGAGACCCGATTTTCTTTCTCATCTGGGTATCCGCCATGATATTCTTCATTTTGTAATAATCCATCACGCCGATATTCCCTTTTCTGAAAGCCTCGGCCATTGCAAGGGGGACCTCTGCTTCGGCCTCGACAACCTTTGCCCGCATTTCCTCGACTCTCGCCTTCATCTCCTGCTCGACGGCAAAAGCCATGGCCCTGCGTTCCTCCGCCTTTGCCTGGGCGATTTTCTTGTCCGCCTCGGCGCGATCCGTCTCAAGTTCTGCGCCGATATTTTTGCCGACATCAACATCTGCGATATCGATGGAGAGTATCTCATAGGCAGTCCCCGCATCAAGGCCTTTTTCAAGAACTCTTTTTGAAATCGAGTCCGGATTTTCCAGAACCTTTTTATGGGTTTCGGCAGAACCGATTGTCGTTACAATCCCTTCTCCGACCCGTGCAAGGATAGTCTCTTCTCCGGCACCGCCCACCAGCCGGTCGATATCGGCCCGAACCGTTACACGGGAAATCGCCTTGAGCTGTATGCCGTCTTTTGCCATTGCAGCGACCAGCGGCGTTTCGATCACCTTGGGATTGACACTCATCTGAACGGCCTCGAGCACATTCCTGCCGGCCAGATCGATTGCGACCGCGCGATTGAAACCCAGTTCGATATTGGCTTTATCCGCGGCAATGAGCGCCTGAACAACACGCATGACATTTCCGCCCGCAAGAAAGTGAGACTCAAGGTTATCGGTGCTGATATCCAGACCGGCCTTGACGACCATAATCTTTGCCGTAACGATGAGTTTAGGCGGGACCTTTCTAAACCGCATAAAGACGATCATAAACAAGCTCACCCGCGCACCGGAAACAAGCGCCTGTATCCAGAGTGAGATTGCCGACCCGACAAAAAACAACAGGACAAATATCGCAACAACCAGAATGATAAAAAGAATGTAACCAAATTCCATTTAGCCTCCCCTATTAATCTTTTTCTCTGACAATGATCTGATTTCCCCTGACCGATGAGACAACAATCTTTGAATCTTTTTCAATATACTCTCCACGGCTTACCACATCAACCCTTTTACCGTTGATGTCCGCCACACCGGAAGGATGAAGGTCCGTCAAAGCGGTCCCTTCCAAGCCCATAAATTTTTCAAGTTCGTCAGACTGTGATACCACCCCTTCCGCACGGGAAAGTTCCTTCCGAAGCGTAACCGGTGATCTGGCAACAAGCTTCAACCCTGTAATTACAAGCACAGGGATCAGAATAATATCCGCCGTTACAAAAACAATCCCTGCAGCAGTCGATATGCCGGTAAAAACAATATAGAGTGAATAACCGAATATCCCGACGGCCAAAAGTGAAAGCAGGCCGCCGGAGGGTATGATGATCTCCGCTATGATCACGATCACCCCAACAAGCTGAAGAAGAATCGGCAGGTTCAAATTACTTTTCATCGTAAGGCTCTTTTGAAACAATAATTCTGTTTCCGTTTATCTCCATGACCTTGACCGGTGTCCCCTTGTCCATAAATTCACCTTCGGTAACGACATCAAAAACCTCACCATTGATCTTAACCTTTCCGGACGGCCTGAGGGATGTCATTGCGATACCGGTTTTCCAGACACTGACCGCCCCTGCTTCTCTTGAATCCGCATGCGCTTTTTCAAGCGTGGCATCAAGGTAGGGTCCTTTTATAATTTTAGAGAGTTTCGGGAAAATATACTGTAAAAAGAGGAGTGAGAGAACAAATGCACATAAAAAAACGCCGAGCACCTGTGTGATGTTATTTATCAGAAGCTCCTTCTGCCAGGGCAAAGAGGGATCCGGAATTACAAAATCCTGAAGGCCGAGTGTCATGCCCAAAGAGATACAGATGAGTCCCAGAAAGCCCGCAACACCAAATCCGGGAGTCACGAAGAGTTCGAACCCGAGAAGGACCATGCCGGTAATAATGAGAAGCAATTCGGTATAATCCGCCAGGCCGACAAGATACTGGTTCAGGAATACCAGCGCAAGACAGGTTATCCCGACAATACCCGGCAATCCAAAACCGGGGGCCTTTATTTCGATATAAAGTGCGGCAAGGCCGATCATCATCAGAATCGGGGCAATTGAGCCGATGAAACGGACGAGGGTCTCCGACCAGGTCTCTTCGATCCTTATCAACTCATAATCCGTGATCGCCATCTTTTGCAGCATTTCATCCATATTTGAAACACTCATTCGGGAAAAGCCCAGTTCATATGCCTCAGCATCATCCATGGTGAGAAGTTCACCCTTGGCCACAACAGTCCTTTTCGATTGGACAAGTTTTTTTTCTTCGGGACTGAGGTCCTCAAATTCCCGGGAATCCATATAGCGGGTCTTCCCGGCCATCTTTACTTCGTAAACTTCCATCTCGGCGGTGACCATGGACTCTGCAAGTCTCTCGGGATATCCGTTTCGTTTGGCAAGTGTACGGAACTTGGCCCGAAGGGGTGACTGAAATTTTTCCCCCATTACCTTTGGACCCTGCTCAGAATAGGTAATGGGCGCGCAGTCTCCTATGGTCGTATTTTTTTTCATCACCAGTTCATTACACGCCAGGGCGATCAGAGCACCGGCCGAAATCGCCTTGTTGGCGACAAAGGCAATCGTCCTGGCTTTAGGGACATTCAGGAGCGTATCAACCATATCGAGTGCCGAATCTACACGTCCGCCAAAGGTATCCATTTCAATCACAACAAGAGACTTCGTATCTTCCCCTATATCCCTGAAGGCCCTTTTAAAAAAAGCCGCCATACCGGGCTCCACGTTGCCGGATACCGGTATCACATAGACTTTTTGGGTTGAAGAGTCACCCATTGTGGTATGGTTGGAAATAAATACGAATAAGAAAGAAAAGAGGACAAGGAAAAGAAGGATTTTTTTCTCATACTGTCCGTTCACTCGACGCCTCACAGATAAGGTGAAAAAGAGTTCCGGAAATTTTTGGCAAGGACATTAGAAATTAAAGTACTATGGCCGATTGTACCTGTCAAGCTTTAAGGACCGTGGACTAAATAAATTAAGACCTGAATGGGGATCACAAGGATCGCCCCTACAAAGAACAACGACAACGAATACGACATCAACATAAACCGTCCCGAAACGCAACCATCACAGCATAACGACAAGAAAAAACAAACCCAATGCCATTACCATCATAGCGGCCAACGTCTCAGTCACATGCTCTATTCTCTCCCCCAAACCGCGACGATTCTCCAGCGTACCTATGGTTAGTTTTTTACCGGTAATAACCACTGCACTCACCACCGAAATCGTCACGGCCATACCCAAGGCCTGAAAAAAAGCAAGCAGAAGTCCCAAGCCTATCATATTCAATGAAAGGGCAAAAAGCATCACCAACACCACTCCGGGACAAGGTATCATCCCCACAGCCAGGGCCATGGCCAACAGACTTTTCTTTTTTCCCTCCACATTCAAGTCAGAGCCCCTACCACCGGTTCCGGCTCCACGCAGCCGGCTAAAAAAACTTGTCGCCAGCATCCCGGCCCCAAGCAAAGCGATAAGACTGTAGCTTATGAATTGGGTCATGCGGGTTATGTTTTCGATACGACCCATCATTCCTTTGTTAAGAATAAAATGCAGAAGGAGCACCAGCCCTACTCCGGAAAGCCCATGGAAAAAGGCTATCATGTTACCGAGAAGGATACCTTCGCCAAGATTTCTGCCTCGCGAAAGCAGATAAGACGTTGCCACGGCTTTGCCGTGTCCGGGCCCGGCAGCATGAAGAACGCCGTACACAAAAACAATTAATATCAAGGGCATCAACGGCCGAAGACTCGATGTCTCCCTGGCTTCCCTGATCAAGGCGGCCATCTTCTGATTGAGCCGCTGCTGCCAGGCTGCAATCTTGACGATAAAAGGATTTGGAGGCGCGGATGCCGCAGAGACTTTTGACGGACCATGCTTTGACATAAAAGGATTTTCTGCGCTTGCCGGAAGATTTACGAACTGTAACGATAGGAATATAAAAAGAAATGTGAATAGCCTGTTCATTTTTTGAGCCTGAACCTTAATATCACCTCAACAGGATGCATCATACCAAAATAATACGTCTCGTTCGGGTTTTCAGCGATGCGATGACTGATTTCAAACACCGCCCCCCCTTCTATACGGACAGGCCGGTCTTTGGCAAAACCCACATAGGTATAGTAAGTGGTATCGTGCTGCGATACGGTGAACTCTTTAAAATTAGAAGCCGCCTTTACATGGCAGGGAATAAAAAATTCATAAACAAGTTTGCCTTCAATCAGGGTCGCATGAAAATCACGCACGTATTGGACATCAAAAGGTTTCCCGTCAATCTTGATGAAAGTAAAATACTTAAAATTGGCCAGATTGGCAAAAGCTTCCTTCTTTAACAAGGCGATCTCGGACTTGTCCAACTTTGAATTTTGATTCAGATCATAATCACCCGCTATCATGCTGCTGAAGAACTCATCAAAGTCCCATTTGACACGAACACCGGCCAACCCCTGATCATCAAACACCATCGAAAGACTGTTTGCAACAAAAACATGAGGATGGGAAAAGGATACCCGGGAGAACGCAAGCAACAAAATGGTGGTAAATAACCAGACTCGACGATTCATGACTTTCAATTTATCTTTATTCACAAATCATAAATGAATTTAAGAAGTTATTTCAAAATAGGGATTTCGGCTTGCAATACAAAACAACTGCACTTTTGTAATTAACGGTATTATACCATGATTTTGTTGTCAAGATCGAAGGCATTTAAAATAACGTCATATAATTAGGAGTCTTCATTCCTGCTATTTGGTTTGTTGACATATCGCGGTTCCTGTATTAATTCAGGGAATCATTTTAGGAACGCAGAAATAAAGCCAGACTTATGAAACAGATTCACAATCAGTGAAAAAGAACAATTCAAAAAGCTTTTCAAGCAGGGAGGTATTCTATCAATTTTATATAAAAAAGACGGAGCGAAGCGACTCCTTAACTTTAGCTCACTTCAAATTTTAGATCACTTTAGCTCACTTTTCCGGTTTATCCGGCTTAGGAATAGTTACTCTATTTCGAGGATTATCTGATTGAGGATCGGGCAAAGACGGCCTGAAGATGAGATGGAATATTTGTAAGTTATTTAATCTCCGTTCCTTAGATCACTTTATACTTTTTTAATTTCAACACTATGGGAATTTAAGACGGATAGATTTTCGTCGGACTTTATAAATTTAGTTGCAACAAATATTTTAAGTTGATATAGCACTATTTTTTAATTTCTGAAATTTGTGTTTTCTGTATCATCAACATTAGTTTGGAGAAGATAATGCTGTTGAAAGATATGAAGAAAGGCCAGACCGGCCAAATCGTACGCGTAGGAGGCCATAGCGCTCTTCGCAGAAGGCTCGTTGAAATGGGGCTGACTTCGGGCTCCGAGATCTATGTTGAGAAATATGCACCATTGAAAGATCCCATTGAACTGATTATAAAGGGCTACCACATATCGCTTCGTGTTGATGAGGCCACACAAATAACGGTTGATAATGTAAGATAGAGACTCATGGATCAGAAAAATTTTACGATAGCATTAGCAGGAAATCCCAATTCCGGGAAAACAACAATATTTAACAATCTTACCGGAACCCGGCAAAAGGTCGGAAACTGGCCGGGTGTAACAGTAGAAAAAAAAGAGGGTCATATCCATAAATACGGATATGATCTTAAAATTGTGGATCTCCCCGGAACATACAGCCTAACCCCTTTTTCCATAGAAGAGATTGTCTCAAGGAATTTTATTCTTGAAGAACGGCCGGATGTTGTTATCGATATCATTGACTCATCCAACCTGGAACGAAGCCTTTATCTTGCAACCCAGCTCAGAGAGCTTGATTGCTGCAAGGTCATATTCGCTCTTAATATGAGAGATCTTGCCCATGCGCGGGGGATCAAAATTAATGCCCGCAAGCTTTCGGAACTTCTTGATGTGCCGGTTGTATTTACAGTCGGAAACAAGAACGAGGGCGTTGATGCACTATTGAAAAAAGCGATTGAAGTGGCCGAGTCCGACTCGGAAAGCCCTAAAAAGCGCAAGGTCAAATACAGCAAAGATATTGCGGATTCAATCTTAAGACTTCAGAACTTTATCGAAAACCAGCAAATAGAAAACCTTCCTTATGACAGCAGATGGTTGGCGATAAAGCTTATCGAGGATGACGAACTCGTCAAAAAGAGAATCCTCCAACAGACGGAATCCAAAACCCACCCTGTTCTTGATGAAGCACAGGTCTACCGCAGACGGCTTACCGCTCTTTTCGATGACGACCCGGAAATAATAATGACGGATGAACGGTACGGGTTCATAGCCGGAATCATTAAGGAAGTGGTAACCACCTCGACCAAACAACGTGTGGATATATCACGAAACATAGATCTTGTTCTGACCAACCGCTTTCTGGGATTCCCCATTTTTATCTTTTTTATCTGGGCCATGTTTCAATTGACATTTACACTGGGTGCCTATCCCATGGACTGGATCGACTCCGGTGTTGCATGGCTTTCAACCTCGGTCGATGCCATGCTTCCAAGCAGCCTCTTTAAGGACCTTTTGGTAAACGGTATCATTGCGGGTGTCGGCAGCATCATTATTTTTTTACCCAACATTCTGATTCTGTTTTTGTGTATCGCACTTTTTGAAGATACCGGTTATATGGCACGAGCCGCCTTCCTTATGGACAAAATAATGCACCTTATCGGGCTTCACGGCAAATCCTTTATCCCGATGCTGATGGGATTCGGCTGCAGTGTTCCGGCAATTATGGCCACTCGGACCCTTGAAAGTGAAAAGGACCGCATTCTTACCATACTGATTACCCCTTTTATGTCCTGTTCGGCAAGGCTCCCGATATATATTGTGCTTGCAGGCACCTTTTTCAGTGCCAAAGCCGGAACCGTAATCTTCTCCATCTATCTTACAGGTATTATTTTTGCCGTCATAACCGGCCGCATCTTTCGTTCCACACTGCTGACAGGCGCAGACGCCCCATTTGTCATGGAACTCCCACCTTACCGGGTTCCAATGGTAAAAAGTCTTTTGATTCATATGTGGGATCGCAGCAAAATGTTCCTCAAAAAGATGGGAGGCGTGATACTGATAGGCTCCATTGTAATATGGACGCTTTCAAGTTTTCCTCAGAACATACGTTATTCCATGGATTATGACTCGGAAATCAGCAGAATCAAGGCCGAATTTGAAACAAGAATCGCAGCTTCGAACGGATCTGAAAGCCGGGTTCTTGAGGAGAAAAGAGACTCAGCTGTTTCAGAACTTTTAAAGGCTCAAAAAGCCGAAAAAACGGAAAAATCCTTTATGGGTCATATAGGAAAAGCCATCACTCCTGTTTTCAGCCCTATCGGTATTGACTGGCGCGGCAGCGTAGCCCTGCTTACCGGTTTTGTCGCCAAGGAAATCGTTGTCAGCACCTTGGGGGTACTCTATGCTGGTGAAAAAGAAGACGAAGATGCGCTTTCAAAGGCACTTTTATCATCGAATATGACACCATTGGCCGCACTTGCCATGATGGTTTTCGTACTTTTTTATATGCCCTGCATCGCCGCTATAGCAGCCATAAAGCGTGAAACCAATTCCATAAAATGGGCGCTTGTCAGCATTGCACACACCACTTCGGTCGCCTGGTTCATGGCCTTTGTCATCTATCAGGGGGGAAAGATTATCGGATTCAATTGATAAAAAACTTAAGAGGTTCAGTGGGAAACGAAAAGGCCGTTTGCTTGTAGACAAACGGCCTTTTTTAATAACACGTAGGTTGGGTTGAGTGACAGCGAAACCCAACCTACAAAATATCAAAATTAGAATTGCTGCTTCTATTCTTCACAGATAGACTTTGGATCTGCCATTAATTTCAAGGCATTATACCTGTCATTAAATTCATTTTCAATCTGAGCGCGAAGTTTTTTCGACTCATCCGGGAAGGTCTGTTCCAACACGGAAAATCTGGTTTCACTGGAGAGGAATTCCTGCAGGCTTCCATCAGGAGCTTTTGATCCAAGAATAAAAGGATTCTTGCCTTCGGCTGCGAGAAGAGGATTATACCTGTATATCGGCCAGTAACCCGCCTGAACAGCCAATTTTTCCTGTTCCTGGGTCCTCCCCATACCTATCTTTATTCCATGATTGATACAAGGAGCGTAAGAGATAATTAAAGAAGGGCCCGGATAACTGTCGGCTTCGGCAAAGGCCTTGAGCATCTGCTGTTTGTTGGCGCCCATGGCCACGGATGCGACATAAACATAACCGTAGGTCATGGCTATCCTGCCGATATCCTTTTTACCGGTCTTTTTACCGGAAGCCGCAAATTTTGCAACCGCACCTGTGGGGGTCGCCTTTGAAGACTGACCGCCGGTGTTTGAATAGACTTCGGTATCAAGGATAAGGATGTTGACGTCCTCTCCTGAAGCAATCACATGGTCCAGCCCGCCAAAGCCGATATCATACGCCCAGCCGTCACCGCCGAATATCCAGATCGATTTTTTAACAAAAAGGTCTGACATGGCGAATATACTGTCAAGAAGCGGGGTCCTGGATACATCGCAAAGTAACTTTTTAAGCCGGTCACCAAAGGTCTTTGACTTTTCAGGATCATTCATACCCTCAAGCCAGCCGTTCATCGCCTCTTTTAAATCTGAAGAGATGTCGGTATTTACGGCTTCCTTCATCAATTCAGCCAACTGCTTGCGACGCATATCAACAGCCATGCCCATACCATAACCGAATTCTGCGGCATCCTCGAAAAGGGAGTTGCCCCATGCCGGGCCGTGTCCCTCTTTATTGGTGCAATAGGGAATGGACGGTGCGGCACCGGCCCAGATTGAGCTGCAGCCGGTTGCATTGGCGATAATCATCCTTTCACCGAAGAGCTGGGTCAAGACCTTTACATAAGGTGTCTCTCCGCAACCCGCACAGGCGCCCGAGAACTCAAGAAGCGGTTTCTGGAGCTGGCTTCCCTTAACGGATTCCCTCTTTAGAATATTATCCTTTAAAGGAATGGTAACGGAAAACTCATGATTCGGTACCTGATCCGCCGTCTGAGTCTCGAGAGGCTTCATAATAAGCGCATTCTCCTTGGCGGGACAGATATCGACACAATTACCGCAGCCCTGGCAGTCAAGCGCGTTAACCTGCATGCGGAACTTATATCCCTTTAATTCCTTGCCGACGGCATCCTGTGTCACAAATTTTTCCGGAGCATTGCCAAGTTCCTCATCGGTTGCAAGGATGGGAATTATTGCGGCGTGAGGGCAAACAAATGCGCATTGGTTGCACTGTATGCAGTTTTCCGGTATCCATTCAGGAACATCGATTGCGACACCCCGTTTTTCATATTGGGACGTGCCGACAGGGAAGAGTCCGTCCGGCGCAAAAGCGCTGACAGGAAGAGCGTCCCCCTTCTGACCGGCAATCGGCCGCATAACGTTTTTAATAAAATCCGGTTCATCCCGCTCCGGTTTCACCTCTTCCACGATGTCTTCCCCGCGTTTCGGATTCCAGCTTTTAGGATATTTGATCTCCGTTAAGTTTTCCAGGGTATGGTCAACCGCGTCTATGTTCATCTGGACGACCTTTTCGCCCTTGCTTCCGTAAGTTTTACGGATGTCTTCCTTGAGATAACGGATGGCCTCCTCAAAGGGCAGCACGTTTGCCAGTTTAAAAAAGGCCGTCTGCATGATCATGTTGATCCTTCCGCCAAGCCCCACGGCAGAGGCGATCTTTAGCGCATCCACATTGTAGAATTTCAAATCCTTCTCTGCGATAACCTTTTTCATTTCGGCCGGAAGGTTCTCTTCCATATCCTCAAGAGACCAGTGCGAATTTAACAGAAAGGTACCCCCTTCCTTGATCCCTTCCAGAATATCATAAATCTGAACATAATTTGACTTGTGACAGGCAATAAAATCCGCAGAATGAACCAGATATGTCGACTGTATCGGCTTGTGACCGAAACGCAGATGGGAAACCGTAATACCACCGGACTTTTTTGAATCATAGGCGAAATAGCCCTGTGCATACATATCGGTATTGTCGCCGATAATCTTGATGGCACTTTTGTTGGCGCCCACTGTTCCGTCCGAACCCAGTCCCCAGAACTTGCATTGTACGGTACCCTCGGGCACTGCATCAAAAATTTCACCCACATCCAGAGAAGTGTTTGTCACATCATCGTTGATACCTACGATAAAGTGATTTTTCGGCCCGGCGACATTCATGTTGTCAAAGACGGACTTAACCATGGCCGGCGTGAATTCCTTGGATCCCAGGCCGTATCTTCCACCGGTTATCTGAGGCATTTGACCGCGCTCCATAAAAGCGGTGCAAACATCGAGATACAGGGGATCACCAATAGCTCCGGGCTCCTTTGTTCTATCCAGAACGGTTATATTTTCCGCGGAAACAGGAAGTACATTCAGAAAGGCTTCGATGGAAAACGGTCGGTACAGTCGAACCTTGACAAGACCGACCTTTTCACCCATGTCATTCAGATGATTGACGGTTTCCTCGATGGTTTCGCAGGAGGAACCCATGGAGACAATGACTCTCTCCGCATCAGGATGGCCGACATAGTCAAAAAGCTTGTATTTTCGACCGGTGAGATCGCCTACTTTTTTCATGTAGCATGAAACAAGTGCGGGAATAGCATCGTAAAACAGATTGGCGGCTTCTCTTCCCTGAAAATAGATATCCGGGTTCTGAGCCGTACCTCTCAGAACGGGATGTTCAGGATTCATGGCCCGTTCCTTGAATTTGGCGACAGCGTCAAAATTCACAAGTGAAGCCATGTCGTCATAATCGATCATCTCTATCTTCTGAATTTCGTGTGAGGTTCTGAACCCGTCAAAATAATGGAGAAACGGAACTGATCCTTCTATGGCACACAAATGGGAAACAAGGGCCATATCCATGGCCTCCTGTACCGAACCGGAGCAAAGCAGTGTAAACCCTGTCTGCCTCGCCGCCATAACATCTGCATGGTCTCCAAAAATGGACAGAGCATGTGACGCAATCGCGCGGGCCGTAACATGAAACACGCCGGGCAGCAACTCGCCCGAAATTTTGTACATGTTGGGAAGCATAAGAAGAAGACCCTGGGACGCCGTAAAAGTCGTAGTCAGCGCCCCTGCTGCAAGTGATCCGTGAATCGCACCGGCAGCACCGGCCTCCGCCTGCATCTCTTTAACGGTCAAGGCTTGCCCGAAAATATTTTTGCGGCCCTGAGCTGCCCATTCATCCGCTATTTCTCCCATCAAAGATGAAGGAGTAATAGGATAAATGACAGCAGCGTCGCTCATAGCATATGCTACATGTACTGCTGCTGTATTCCCGTCAATTGTTTTCATCGTTTTTGCCATTGAGATCCTCCTTTTTGATAGAGTTCCAAATGTTATGTAAAAACAAATAGCTTACGAAAAAATATCAAAAACCGGACTGCAGTAAAATACCCCCAGATGTATATCGGCCTGCCACTGTTTAAAGCTCCTGCAAATTTTAAAGGCTTATGACAAATTTTACATAATTCGTTATAAACCTTTCCGCATTCCTTATTATAATATTTGCCTTTAGGCCGTAAAACCCAAGGATTTATCCTTGGGATATAAGACCCGCTTTAGCAGTTTTGTTTGTACTTTTCAGCCTATGCATCTTTGAAAAGTACCCGATCGAGATCAGCAACATAGGACTTT
>JAUUWG010000212.1 GCA_030589165.1 Desulfobacterales bacterium | reverse complement strand
GCAGCATTTTTACCTTCAGAGAAAAACTTCTGATACGAAGGAATTTATCAATAAGTTTTTTCTCCAATATAATAGTCAATCCGCTGTTACTCGAATGTTCAGCACCCAGCTTGGTTATATCCTGGGTAACAAGCTGTACTATGCTTTAAAAAAGGAAAAATTTTCATTAAAAAAGGTCCAAGGTTATTTTCGTGATTCCTTTGATGAGCCGGTGAAGGCCTTTAACTGCTACCTTGAAATAAGTAATCGAGTTAAAAAGGTAAAACACGTTAGCCGGTTATAAAAGAATAAAGATAACAAAGAAAAAGGGTTAGATTATTGACGGCAAAATGAAGGATTATCATAAATGACCTGTATTGTACAAAAATACGGAGGCAGCAGTGTTGCCGACGTGGATAAGCTGCGTAAAATCGCTCGTCTTGTCGCTGAAGGGAAGCGTCAGAGGATCGATATTGCTGTAGTGGTTTCGGCTATGGGAAAAACCACCGACAATCTCCTGTCCATGGCTCGCGACATTTCCCCTAAACCACCACGGCGCGAAATGGATATGCTCCTTTCCACCGGAGAACGGATCACCATGTCACTGCTATGTATGGCCTTGCACGAGCTCGGTATTGACGCGGTTTCACTGACAGGTTCCCAGGCCGGTATTATCACCAACGACCGGCACAACGACGCTCAGGTTATCGAAGTCCGCCCTTTCCGTGTGCAGGATGAAATGGCCAAAGGCAAGGTGGTGATCATCGGTGGGTTTCAGGGGGTGAGCTATAAACGGGATATTACCACGCTGGGTCGCGGGGGGTCGGATACCACGGCGGTAGCCCTGGCGGCTGCGTTGGATGCCGAGCGCTGCGAAATTTATTCGGATGTTGATGGCGTTTATTCGGCAAATCCTGCCATGGTGTCCGATGCCCGCCATCTGCCGGAGGTTTCTTACCCGGAGATGCAGGAGATGAGCACTGCCGGGGCCAAAGTGCTCAACGCCCAAGCCGTACAATTCGCTAAAGAAAAAAATATTGCTATCTATGCTCGCAGCTCCTTCCAGCCCGGCAGAGAGACGATCATTCGCAGACTTTCGCCCGGTACCATCATCGGAGTACAGGCGGTGGTCAGAGAAGAGCGTGTGGAGCGCATTCGGTTAAGCGGAAGTGATGTTCTGCAGCGTTTTAACCAGGTGCTGTCCTATCTGGAATCCGAGCAGGTGCCGGTTAAAGAAGTCAACGTCACCCAAATCGATGACGCTGGTGATCACTCAAAAGCTTCCTGTGTTGTGTCCGCGGGACATATTTACGGCTGGGAACAAATCAAGGACGACATGAAGGAAAAAGTCGGTCCTGATATTATCTTTGATAACGATCTGGCGACGGTATCCCTTATTGGCGAAGGGCTGAACCGTAACAACCAGACATTGCTGGGAACCATCGATCTGCTGAAGCAGCATGATATCACAGTATCCGGCATCACCACCACTTCATTCCGGATTTCGCTGCTGGTACCGCAGGACAGAATAGATCAAAGTGTCCAACTTTGCCATGCCCGCTGGGTGATGAATGGCCTTGCATAGATATCGGACAAAGATGGCCTGAATCCAGGATGTGCCGCGAAGCAAATGCCCTTGGGGTGCATAAAATGTGAAGTTATTTTTTCGCGAGCCCTTAATAATGATAGAAAAAAATATGGCATAAAATAATCAACGTAAGAACAAACAAAACGTTGTTTGTAACCCTAACCCTGAACCCTGAAACCCTGAACCTGAGTTACATTTTCACTTTATTCCAGACCTTTACTTTATCTTTCTTGGATAGACCTTTAACGATTTCAATATTAATACCATCTGAAAGTCCTACCTCAATATATCTTTTTTCGAACTGCCGGGGTCCGTTTTCAACTTCTACGAATACCCTGTCTTCTTCAAATTGCAATAAACTTTCATTGATGGCCAATATGCTATCTTTTTTTTCCAGAACAATGTCGGCATTGGCGCTGTAGCCGGCTCTGATGAAATGAGATTTTTTCAGCTTCATCTTAGCTCGTATTTCAAACTGTATGGCACCTTCCTCCTTAACCCCTTTTGGCGAAATAAATTCCAGAATGGCGTCGAATTTTTCTTTCTCTACGGCACCGACCGAGAGGATTAAATTCATACCTGTTTTTATTTTTCCTACTTCGGATTCATCAACTTTGCCTTTGAAAATCATTTCCATCATATCGGCAATAACAGCGATGGTTGTTCCCGCGTTAAAGTTATTTGTTTCAATGACAGACTTACCTTCTTTAACAGGAATATCCAGAATCATTCCGTCGATGGTTCATCGGATCAATGTATTGGTTTCTTCACCAGGATTTTTTGTAACTCCGGCTTTAATTAACTGCAAATTGTTGTCAG
>JAUUWG010000120.1 GCA_030589165.1 Desulfobacterales bacterium | reverse complement strand
CCCCAAAGACACTTGGTATCAACCCGTGCGTGAAATAAAAAAACAACTGAATATTGCATACAGGGGTTCAGATGTGGCCCAAAGATTTTAGAAAAAGGCTGATTCTGACCATTGCCGTGATCGTTATCGTCAGCGGCCTGATTATTTCTCAGATCGTCACCCATAGATACAGCACCACGCTTTTCCAGGTGGCCGCTGCTCAGGGCGAAAATATCGCACACAACCTTGCCCTGGATGCCGCCGATAAAATTCTCATCAATGACTTGGTTTCCTTGCAGAATCTACTGGACGATCGGGTACGAAGCAATCCAAAAGTCGCCTATCTATTTGTTGTCAGAGACAACCGAATCCTCACTCATACATTCCCAAAAGGCGTGCCGGTTGAGCTCATAAACGCCAATGTTCCTGCGGACAATCACCAGGGGCATTTGAAAAAAATTATTTCAAACACAAAAGATCGGTACATGGATTTCGCATGGCCGATTTTTGAGGGCAAAGCCGGTGTGTTGCGCCTCGGATTATCTGAAAAACCGTTTCGAAGCCAGATCAGTCAACTCTGGTTTCGAATGAGTTTCATTACATTTGTGATTCTGATACTCGCGTTGGTTGTCGCACATCTTCTAGTCAAACATATTACAAGGCCCCTGGTTCAGCTCACGGAACAGGTTGAAAAAATCGACGAAGGGCATATGGATGTGAACATCGAAATTAACCACCATGATGAAATCGGCCGCCTGGGCGCCTCTTTCAAACAGATGCTGACGCGTATCCAGAATTACACGCTTCGGCTTACAGAATATACAAATCGCCTCGAAGAGAAGAATCGACAATTGAATCGCGCCCATCGACAAACCCGAATCTCTTTCGAGATCGCAAAGGAAGTGGGCGCATTACCGAACTTAAAGGCGGTTTGTGAGTTCCTCGTCAAAAAGCTTCAGATAGTTGTCAAATGTCAAAATATGGTTTTAGTGATTTTCAGCAGCAAAAAGTCGGTTTTGTTCGCCTATTCGGAAAAGAATATCATCACCATGGAAGGGAATACGGTCGATACCATGGCAACGTCTCTTGCGGAAGTCAAACAGATCGAATTTGTCGACAGCAAACAAATTCCTTTTAAGTTTAACGAACTGGCGTCGGCCAAAAAAACAATGGTGTATCCTGTTCGACTCGAAAAGAGGCTGCTGGGAGCGTTATATATCGGATGCCCCGGTGAATGCGATTGTGCGGTCAATGAACTCGATATTATCGACCTGGTTCTGAATCAAACCGCCGGAGCGATTTTGAGGGCTGCCTTGTATGAAGACGAAATTAGTGATTTGAAACAAAAGGTCGATCAAACCGGATTTTCCGGCATGATCGGCAAAGACCCCCAGATCCAGGTAATATTTAAACTTATTGAGGATGTCGCCCCGTCGGACGCAACGATATTGATAGAGGGCGAAAGCGGCACGGGAAAAGAAATGGTGGCCCATGCCATTCACCAAAAAAGTTTTCGCAAGGACAAGCCTTTTGTGGTGATCAACTGTTCGGCATACCCGGCGACTCTCCTGGAAAGCGAACTTTTCGGCCATGAAAAGGGGGCGTTTACCGGTGCGCTGAAAACCAAGCCCGGTCGTTTCGAACAGGCCGACAGCGGGACCGTCTTTTTAGATGAAATCGGCGAAATACCCCCTTCCGCACAGATTAAGCTGCTTCGGATATTGCAAAGTAGAAAGTTCGAGAGGTTGGGCGGCCGAGAAACACTGTCTGTGAATGTACGCATTCTGGCGGCGACCAACAAAAACCTTTTACAAGAGGTCAAGGACGGCCGTTTTCGCGAGGATCTCTTTTATCGTTTGAACGTCATTCCGATTCATTTACCACCACTGAAGGATCGACGAAACGATTTGCTGCTTCTTGCCCGGCATTTTCTGGATCGGTTTTCAAACATGCAGAATAAAACCGTAAAAGATTTTACCTCAGAAGTCATGCGCAGGCTTCTGGATTATTCATGGCCGGGCAATGTTCGAGAGTTGGAAAACACCATTGAGCATGCCGTGGTTCTAGCCAAAGGTGAACAGATCCAGATTTCGGATTTGCCGTCCGTTTTCTTAAAAACAAAAACACCGGTTTCGGACAAAGCGGTTAGTCTTGAGGAAACCGAAAAGCAGCACCTCATTGAAGTGCTTGATAAATGCCAATGGAACAAAAAGAAAACCGCTGAAATTTTAGGCATCGGCCGGAGCACTCTGTATGTCAAACTAAAAAAATATCAATTAACCCCCCCTCCCACTTATCATTAAATTTCATTGAATCCAATCCATAGCCTTCACCTCCAGGTAATGTTCAGGATCATGAATACATGTCTACAAGCCGGACTTTTATAACATATTATTATTACATATAATATTTGATATGTTAAAATATTATGTCCAGAAATCTTACACACCAAACAGATCGATCTTATCTTCCTTTCGCATCAATTGACCTTGTTATTTGGCTCAACGATACATTCTTTGGTTTTATAAACAAAGATTTATCATTTGATTTCAAATAGATAACATATCTAAGCGTCGACACCCCAACCATCATTAAGCCATTTTGGACCCATTTTTTATCTTTGAATGTTCATGGCACAGGTCTTGCTCTGTCTTTAGTTGATAGTGATTCCGGTCCCGCCAAATGCAAACCCCTTGAAAGAAGATCAGGGATGAAAAAGAAAATTCTCGTACTGGATGCAAATGCTCAAGAATGCCTCAGCCTGTGTGCATTCCTGAACCAGCATCACTTTTTGACCGTCCCTGCCGATTCCATCCAGGAACTTGAAAATATTCTGAGAGAGGGGGATTGTATCGCCGTCATCCTGGATCTGGATACAATACCCGTCAGCAACCGTAATCTTAAAGAACTTTCAATTAAATATCCGAATGTTACTTTCCTTTGTATATCGGCGAAACGGATTCATCCCGAACTTCAGGATGCGTTCCGTCAATACATTTATGCATGCCTGAATAAACCGGTCGATCCGGATGAGCTTTTATTCTGGATCAAAAGTATTTACGAAGAGGAAAATATTCCGGACAACTGATACCACATAGCTTTAGGGCATAAATTTAAAGACAAAATATACCCGTGTCCTTTTTAATAATAGAAACCAACTGGAGGAAATATGAAAAACGAAAAAAACAAAATCCAATCTTTTGTGAATGGTTTTCGTGGCGATTTTGTAATGACAAGAAGATCCTTCATGAAGAAGGCCACAGCGGCGACCAGCACCGCCGTTGTACTCGGAGGCCTGAAGCCTTCGCTCAAAGCCCTGGCGGCTGCCGGCGAGGTTTCGTCTGGTGAAATGGGAGAATGGAAGGCCTCGACCTGCCAGGGATGCACTTCCTGGTGCTCCAAACAAGTCTATGTCATCGACGGCCGGGCCGTGAAGGTCAGAGGAAATCCCAACTCAAAAGTCAACAATGGTGAAGGCTGTCCCCGGTCGCATCTGGGCTTGCAACAAGTGTATGACCCGGATCGCATTAAAACTCCCATGAAACGAACAAACCCGAAAAAAGGACGTAACGAGGATCCGAAGTTTGTTCCTATCTCCTGGGACGAGGCGCTCAACACCATCGCCGACAAGATCATGGAACTCAGAAAGAACAACGAAACCCACAAATACATGCTGATGCGCGGTCGCTACTCGTATATGCGAGATGTACTGTATGACCGAATGACGAAAATCATCGGTTCTCCTAACAATATTTCCCACAGCGCCATCTGTGCTGAGGCCGAAAAGTTCGGTCCTTATTACACTGAAGGATACTGGAATTACCGGCAATACGATGTCACCAATTCACGGTATATCCTTATTTGGGGTGCGGACCCCGTGGCAGCCAACCGGCAGGTGTCCTATTACTCCAGTGTTTGGGGAGATGTAATCGGCAAGGCGACAATCGCCGTTGTCGAACCAAGGCTTTCGGCCACAGCGGCCAAAGCCGACATATGGCTGCCGATCAAGCCCGGCCAGGACGGTGCCTTGGCTGCAGCCATCGCCCATGTCATTTTAACCGAGGGACTTTGGTATCGCGAATTTGTGGGCGACTTCATCGACGGGCAAAACCGTTTTGTGGCCGGCCAGGAAGTCAACGAAGAGGACTTTGAGGAAAAATACACTCATGGTTTGGTTAAATGGTGGAATCTCGAATTAAAAGACAAAACCGTCGCCTGGGCGGCCGAACGAACCGGCCTGCCGGCGGATCAGATTCAACACGTCGCCGTCGAGTATGCCAAGGCCACACCACATTGCATCTCCTGGGTCGGCGGAGGGCCGGTGATGCAGGTTCGCGGCGCGTACACCAGCATGATCTGCCATGCCCTAAACGGGCTGACCGGGGGTGTCGACAATGTCGGCGGGACCCTTCAGTCCAACAAGGAATACACCAAGAAGTTTCCAAAACCTAATGATTACATGGATGATATCGCCAAAAAGGGCAAAAAACATGAAAAAATCGATCAGCGCGGACGCCTGGAGTTTCCGGCTCTCAAAAAGGGCAAACCCGGCTCGGCGGTGGTGACCAACAACGCCGCCGATGGAATATTAAATAGCGATCCGATGGAGATCAAGGTGGCCATCGGCTACATGAACAACTTTGCCTTTTCTTGCGGGCAGCCGAAACGCTGGGAGCGGGCGTTATCGATAATTCCATTCCTCGTTCACATCAACACCAATGCTTCCGAGTTCCAATGGGTTTCCGACATCTGGCTGC
>JAUUWG010000176.1 GCA_030589165.1 Desulfobacterales bacterium | reverse complement strand
CACCGGAAAAACTGCAGCAGATATTTGCGGAGGCGGAACCGGATTTCTCGGCTCAGATTTGTAAAGAGGCGACCATTACCGACCTCGACCACCACGCCATCGAAACATTCAGAAAAAGATGGCATCGTCGATCGGGCAATGACGAACTGCTTAACATTTCTTCAGAGCAATTGCTTGAAGACGCCGAGCTTCTGGTTGATGGCGGCGTTACCTATGCCGCATTAATCCTTTTGGGCACCCGTAAAGCCTTGGGTATTCATCTTGCACAGGCCGAAGCTATTTTTGAATACCGATCAAAGAAACCTCACTGCCGTTTCAGCAGCGTAAGGAATATCGGAAAGGTTTTTTCCTGTACTACGACGATTTCTGGAATACCATCAACCTTCGTAACGATGAATATCAATACCAGGACGGCCTTTTTATGCTGACGGTTCTGTCCTTTAACGAGCTGGTGATTCGTGAAGCCATTCTAAACGCCGTCAGCCACAGGGATTATAGGCACGCGGGTTCTGTATTCATTAAACAGTATCCCACCAAAATCGAATTTGTCAGCCCGGGTGGTTTTCCGCCCGGCATCACGCCGGAAAACATTCTCTGGAAGCAAAACCCCCGCAACCGGCGCATCGCAGAAGTGTTTGCCAGATGCGGAATGGTTGAGCGGTCCGGTCAGGGGGCCAACCGGATGTTCGAACTATGCGCCCGGGAGAGCAAACAGCCGCCTGATTACAGTGGAACCGATGACTATGAAGTATTTCTCACGCTATACGGGAAAGTACAGGATCCCCGCTTTTTAACATTTCTGGAGAAGATCGGCCGTGAGCGCCAAATGTCTTTCGAAGCCACCGATTTTATCACCCTTGATTTAATAAACAGGGAAGAAAAGCTCCCCCAATGGGCGCGTGATCGCATGCCGGCCCTGCTCAAATCCGGAGTCGTTGAGCACATCGGGCGGAAATACATGCTCTCCAGAAAATATTACGAGTTTGTCGACCGGAAAGGCGTATACACCCGTAAGCGCGGACTTGACCGTGAAACCAATAAGCAATTGTTGCTCAAGCACATACGAGATAACAGGGATAAAGGGAGCCGGTTGAATGATCTAAGGCAGGTTTTACCGGCCTTATCCAGAAGACAGGTGCAGGCCCTTCTTGCAGCATTAAAAAAGCAGAATAAAGTCTGGATGGTGGGTAAAACCAGTGCGGCCAAATGGTATCCGTGCGAAGAAAATACGGATTGCATAAAATGACAATGAATTAATTTTCAAATTCAAGTTTGGTGCAAGTTTGGCCTAAGTTTGGTGCAAGTTAATCTTCTAACCACCTGTATATACGGTTGTTTTATCATTTTTGACAATTGCGCCAAATGTAATTTCGGCGCAAGTTAGACACAATCCGGACGCAATTGAACGACACATCTTATTGTTTTTTCGTGTAATTCGTGGTTTTATCTTTTAATAGCAGGCATAAATGATACCATCCGTACTTTCCCAACAGCTTAGGCAGGGCGTTGAAGATTTTCTGAAAACCACCTTCCCTGTATCAACACCATTCTTCCATGGAATCGTTGATCGTCTGCTTTCCGAAGATGAGGGCGTTTTCAAAGGCCCGTTTCTTTCCATTCAGCTTCCATTTCGATACGGGGATGGCCGAGATGACCCTTTCACTAACATTAAAATTGATTTTACGCCTTATTTACATCAGGAAAAGGCCTTTGCAGGATGTGGGGGACATCAGTAAGTAAATAACTCCTCTATCAGGCAGGAATTACAGATGAAAACAGAGCGTTTCAGGAAAGGGGTAAAGATTTTTTATCGGAGCAAATCCAATGCAGCTACAGGATGTTGAAAAACTGATCCAGAACGGCGAGTCTGAGACCATTGAATTCAAAAGGTCCACTGGTCAGCGCACAACTGCCGCTAAAACCCTTTGCGGTATGCTGAACGGAACAGAAGGTATGGTTCTCTTTGGCGTAACCGACAAGGGCAACCCGGCCCAGCCAACGCTGTTCGATTTCATGGAAGGAGGGCCAGGGGATGAATGAACTTGAGCCTAAAGAGTCCGGCGGAGAGTTTCTGCTGTATCAGACCGAAGACGGGCAGGTAAGGCTTGATGTGCGTCTGCAGGATGAAACCGTTTGGCTGACACAGCCCTTGATGGCTGAGTTGTTTCAGACCACCCAGCAGAACATCAGCCAGCATATTCGGAATGTCTTTGAGGAAGGGGAACTCACCCCGGAGGCAACTCACAAGAAATTCTTGTCGGTTCGCCGGGAGGGGAAGCGGGATGTTCGGCGGGCTCTGGATTTTTACAATCTGGACATGATTATTTCGGTGGGCTACCGGGTCAAGAGCCTGATAGCCACCCATTTTCGGATATGGGCCACCCAGCAGCTGAAGGAATACATCATCAAGGGCTTTGTCATGGATGACGAACGCCTGAAGAATCCACCGGTTAAGGATTCTGCTGCTCCGGACTATTTCGATGAGGTGCTGGCCCGCGTGTGCGAGGTCGTCTCCCTCGAGAAGGACGGCGACACAGTCCAGGCTCTGGAAACGATCAAGAGCGAGTTCCCGGCCGTCGAGGATTTTGAGCGCGACTTCCCTTCTCTCTGTTTTGCTATAGCCACGGGCGTGGGTAAAACCCGGTTAATGGGCGCTTTTATCAGTTACCTGTACTTGAGCGAGGGTATTCGTCACTTCTTTGTGCTCGCCCCGATCTTCTATGGGAACTCTTGTCGGACTAAATTAATTTATTGAAAAGAAATGAGATATATCAAAATATGAGCTGTTTAGGGTCTTAGAGCCCCTTTTTGGTCGTTAAAAAAGGACGGTCTCGTAAAAAGTCTCCCGCTTCAGTTCAGCGGGACGTTGTGCTGCATTTCGCAATCATTCAACGTACGATAAGTACGCCTCATGATTATCCCGCTTTAGCGGGACACGCCTTGAATTTGAACTTTTTACGAAACCGTCTAAATCGGACTTTTTACGAGTTCATCAAAAAGAGGTTTTAAGAAAGACCTATGCAGAAAGCGACGATATCTATGGCACGTGCAAACAGACATCATCTTCCCGGTCATATATGGCACATTTATCCTAAAATATCAGCGAGATAACTTGGTCTGACAAGAGAGAGTAGTAACTCACACCTGAGCTCCGGGCAGGGTTGTTTACTTTTTTTCTCGCAGCCGGATGCCGTCTTTTTCAAGGGTAATCAGCCTTTTTTTGTACAGGTTGCCGATGGCCTTCTTGAATGTTTTTTTGCTGACGCCGAAAAGGTCGGCGATTACTTGCGG
>JAUUWG010000226.1 GCA_030589165.1 Desulfobacterales bacterium | reverse complement strand
ACTCCATCGCGGGAAATTTCATCAAAGGGTATGCGGCCAGCAATGCTTACAAAGAAAAAAAGCATGCATTATTTGTGGCCTCGGATTCACCGTTGACGACGAATGAATTTGTTAATCGTTTCATTAAAGTTGTCAAACAATGTCAGGATAAGTTCGCTATCATTGTCCCTGCAATTCTTATTGCTGGAAAGAAAGATAGGCTTGGCAGATCACCCCTTCGCCTTCAGAACGACTCAAAATTTCAGCTCACCGGCAAAAAAGACAAATACGGCCGGCAGGGTTTCAGGCTTTCCCCCCTGATATCTGCAAATCCTCACCGTTTTGAAGTGAATACGGCCAACACGGCCTATAGCCTTCGCAAATGGATGAGTCCGAATGTTCAACTAAAAGTATTCCGGATTACACGCGGCCTGGGATACCCGAATGTGTATTCCAAATATTTTTTGAGGAAGGATTTGAGCGTAAATGAAGTGGCGAACATTGTTTCCGAATTTTTCAACGGCAAGCTTAAAATAATTCCTATGACGGGTGAAGAGGCAACGTATGACTATGATGGTACCGACCGGGAGTACCGCATGATAACTAAGATGCTTAAATCCGATCAGAAGGATATGGTTTAGGCGTAGTCCTTTAATAGGCAAAACTTTACTTTCATATTAAAAGTATTATTATAAAACAGTTTTTATGAATATCCCGTAAGTTCTCAATAAGTCCAGGCGTTCCGACTGCTTCCCCCTTTTGCAAAGGGGGATTTTTCTGATATAGCCCGGACTTTTTTAGAACTTACAATATCCCGAGATAATGGGTGAAAATGATATGCGATTTCTTTTGTACAACATACGTTACGCAGCAGGGATTGGGAGGCATTTCCACCTTCCGGTGCCATACAGCGGCTATTTTAAACACACCAACGGGAATTTGAAAAAGATAGTCGATTTCATAAAATTGGTGAATCCTGATATTACCGGATTGATCGAGGTTGACAGCGGGTCTTTTCGCTCCGAAAAAAACAACCAGGCTGCAGCTGTAGCCTGGGAATTGCAACACGATCACATCTACCAGTCAAAATATTCCGCCTCTTCTATGGCCCGGAAAGTGCCGCTGCTGAATAAACAGGGCAATGCTATTTTAACCAATCAGGAGATTGTATCCCAAAAGTTTCATTATTTTCGTGAAGGCGTCAAGCGTCTCGTGATTGAGCTGGAACTGGCGGATTTATCGGTTTTTCTGGTACATCTGTCTCTTAAATTCCGCCATCGCCAGTACCAGTTGCAGGATCTTTATACCATGACAAATAACGTAAAAAAGCCGGTCATTGTGGCGGGGGATTTTAACGCTTTTAAGGGCGATCGGGAACTGCAATTATTTTTGGCTGCTACAGGGTTAAAAAATGCCAACAGCAACGGGCAACCCTCCCATCCCAGCCGGGCCCCGCGCCGCCAACTGGATTACATCTTCCACAGTCCACAAATACAAATCACCGATTTTCAGATCCCTCAGATCAAATTGTCCGATCATACACCCCTGGTTTGCGAATTTGAAATCGTCTCGAAATGATATAAGGTGCCTTTACCTCAAAAATCCTCTGAGCCTCGTCAGATTCACCTGATCCCAGTCCTTCTCACTTTTTCCCTTTGGAGTTTCCAGTACCTTCGGAATGCTTTTCAGGCGGCTGTCGTTCATCAGCAGTTTAAATGCTGTTTCCCCGATGAATCCCTGCCCGATATGTTCATGGCGGTCAATGCGGGTTCCTATTTCACGCTTGGAATCATTCAAGTGGATCCAGTAAAGCTGCTCAAGCCCGATGACGGCGTCAAAAATGTCTAATGTTTTTCGGTAGGCCGTTTCGGTCCTTAGATCAAAGCCGGCCGCGAAGATATGGCAGGTGTCTAAGCAGACCCCCAGGCGATCTCCTCTTTCAACTTTTGCCATTATGGCGGCGATTTGCTCAAAGGTATGGCCAAGACCCGAGCCCTGGCCTGCCGTGGTTTCCAGCAGAAGGCGGGTGGAGTTTTCGGGAAGTCCGTCAAATACCTTGTTGACGGCCGATGCAATCCGTTTGATCCCCGCTTCGGCGCCGCTGTCC
>JAUUWG010000101.1 GCA_030589165.1 Desulfobacterales bacterium | reverse complement strand
ACAGAGCCCTGATAGTTCCCTCAACTTGTGGAGCATTGAGGCTATCCTGTATATATTCTTAACGTAGTTCTCGAAGAACTTAGGCTAATCAACCGCAGGCTTTTGCAAGCCCACCCGCTTCAGCGGTGGGTAGTTGACTGTGCCTTATAAAAAACTAATAACAACCCAAAACAACAGCATCTAAATCTCTTTTGGGCACATGATGTACCTGATGGAATCTTCTGCAGCTTCGATTTTTTCTGATCAAATCCGCAATCATTGATCACCTCGCACAGTTAAATTTTGCCTGCTTCGGCATATTTTGATTGATCCAGATTATCACTTTTTCAAACTCACTTTGAAGCTCCTTGAGCGCTTTTCCTCTGTGGCTTACCCGGCTTTTTTCCTCCATGGTCAATTCTGCAAAAGTCTTTTCCAGCGGCGGATAGTAAAAAATCGGGTCATATCCAAAGCCGCCTTTTCCCTTTGGCTCATCAGCTATCAGCCCCTCACACCGGGCTTCATATGTCAAGGCCGGGCCTGTGGGAACAGCTATTGATATTACACATTCAAAGGCTGCCTTACGGTTGGTTTTACCCTTCATCTCCTGCAAAATTCCGGCTTGCTTCTGTTCATCTGTAGAATTTTCACCCGCATAACGTGCGGAATAGACCCCCGGAGCCCCCCCCAGCGCTTCCACCACAAGGCCTGAATCGTCGGCAAGCGCAGGCATCCCCAGGACTCGTGCCGCAAAGCTGGCTTTTTTATACGCATTTGCGTCAAAGGTATCCCCATTTTCTTCAACTTCAGGAATGGGACCGAAATCGTCCAAATTTTTGATCAAAACAGGGAAGTCTTTTAAAAGATCCGTGATTTCAGCGATTTTGCCTTTATTTCGTGTGGCGATAACAAGGGTAATCGAATTTTGCATGGTAACCTCATATATTTTAGATCTTAAATATGAACATTTTCTTCAAAACATACGATGTTATAATTTATGACCCGGCCTTTGTAAAGTCTTTTAAATCCACCCGTTATCCTGAAGAAAATGCTTTACACCACAATGTGTGCTGGTATAAGAAAATTTAAATAAAGATATTAAGAGCCTGTTTAAAAACTGATGAATCCGCTGCAAAACCGTGAGAGCGGTTCAAATTGTCGCAAATTTTCGGCAAATAGGCTTGCTATTCACCTCAAATTTGCGACAATTTGCCCTCGCTCTCACACTTTTTCACTTCGATTCCCTAATTTTTAAACAGGCTCTAAGTTCCGGGGAAAAAGAATTTCAAAACCGATGCTTTCTTTTTTTCATGGTTTCATGATAAATTTTTATTTTTTTTGCCATAAAAATTACGAGTTTCAGAATTAAGAGAATAAAGGACTAAATATATATAATAAAATACACAACAGGAAAAAACATCATGCATAAACTTTTAGCCGATCAACCGGGTCAAAAGATGCTTCTTCTCGGGAACGAGTCTATTGCCCGCGGAGCCATTGAAGCAGGTGTCGCCTTTGCCAGCACCTATCCCGGCACCCCCTCTTCGGAATTATCTTTAAATTTTTTTCAGATGTCAAAAGAGAGCGATCTTTATTTTGAATACAGCACCAATGAAAAAGTATCTCTTGAAGCAGCCGCCGCCGCTGCAAATTGCGGCATTCGCAGCATGTGCGTAATGAAACATGTCGGGATGAATGTTGCCGCGGACACACTGATGACGCTCGCTTATATAGGGGTTAAAGGGGGCTTGGTTATTCTTACCGCAGACGACCCGTTCATGTTCTCCAGCCAGAACGAACAGGACAACCGTTATTACGGGAAACTTTCAGGACTTCCCGTTCTTGAACCATCCTCTGTTGAAGAAGCGAGGGAGATGGTTGCCTATGCCTTTGACCTCTCTGAAAAGCTTCAGGAGCCGGTTATTTTCAGAACAACAACCCGCCTGAACCATTCCACGGCTGCTGTTGAATTCGGAAAAATAAGAACTCCCATAACAAAGGGGGACTTTAAAAAAGATCCTTTCAACTATGTGACGGTTCCCGCGGTTTCAAGGAAACTGCATGCAAAACTACTCAAAAACCTTGGAAAAGCTGAAGAGATCTCAAACACTTCCGAATACAATATTGTAAAGGGAGAAGGACCGTGGGGAATAATCTGTAACGGCGTAAGCTATAATTATGTGATTGACGGAATAAACGATCTTGATATTGAAGATAAGGTCAGGGTTCTTCGTATAGGGATCTCACACCCCATGCCTGGGGATTTGATCAAGGACTTTTTGAAGGGATGTGACAAAGTACTAATTGTGGAAGAAGGCGAACCTTTCATGGAGGAGACCGTAAAGGCTTTTGCCCAGGAAGCGAAACTGACCCTTACCATAGCGGGTAAGGGTGAAGGGCTTTTTTCCCGTCTGTTTGAGTTTAACCCCGCACTCGTAAGGGAGTGCATGGCAAAATATTTTGCTGTTCCCTATAAACCTGCAGCTTTACCCGATCTTTCCGATATTCCCGAACTTCCCCAGCGTCCACCCAACCTTTGTGCCGGTTGTTCTCACAGAGCAACGTTTTATGCGGTCAAAAAGGCAGCGGAGGGTATGGATGCCATCTTCCCCAATGACATCGGCTGCTATACTCTCGGATTTCTGCCGCCCCTATCAATGGGTGATTTTCTGATCTGCATGGGATCTTCTACCGGTACGTCATGCGGATTTTCAAAAGTTACGGATAAAAAGATCATCTCCTTTATAGGGGATTCCACTTTTTTTCATTCCGGAATCTCAGGCTTGATCAACGCAGTTTTTAACAACCACAATTTTACACTGGTCATTCTTGATAACCGAACAACAGCCATGACCGGACATCAACCTAATCCCGGTGTTGATATGAAAGAATTAAACCTTGAGGGATACGGTCAGATCTCTATCGAAAAGGTCGTAAAGGCACTAGGTGTATCCCATGTTTCAGTCATCAAGCCTTACCTTGTTAAAAAAAGCATCAATACAATAAAAGAGGCGATAAACTTTAAGGGGGTTTCGGTTATTATTTCAAAAGAGAAGTGTTCTCTTTATGCCAAAAGCCTCAAACAGCTCACGGAAAAAGTCTTTTATGTAAGCGACAAATGCAAAAACCACAGGACTTGTATTAATGAGCTTGCCTGCCCGGCCTTTTTCATTGAAAATGACAGGGTTAAAATCAATCCCTCTATTTGTGTGGGATGCGCGGTCTGCGCGCAAATCTGTCCTGAACATGCTATTTTACCGTTAAAAAAGAACTCCCAATAGGACTAAAAATATGGACACAAAAAGATTAATTATAGTTGCGGTCGGTGGCCAGGGGAACCTTCTTGCATCCAAAGTACTTGGAGAAGCGGCACTTTTTTCGGATATTCCGGTGCGCATGAGCGAAATACACGGCATGGCACAAAGGGGTGGCGTCGTTGAATCGGCGATTCTCTTTGGAGATGCGAAAAGCACGATCATTTCAGACGGTGAGGCGGATATTCTTGTAAGCTTTGAACCCTCGGAAGCACTTCGGGCCTTAAACAAATGTAATGTAAACTCCGTTGTCATCACCAATCTTTACCCGCTTCCGCCATTTACGGCGGTCATCGGCAAAGGTGTTTACCCTGATCCGAATATCGTGCAGGACCTTATTCGGGCAAAAACAGCAAAATTGATCGCGTTTGACGCCGTTGCCCTTGCAAAAGAGGCCGGAAATGTCCTGGCTGTGAATATGGTCCTTCTTGGCGCCCTGATTCAAACAGGCGTTCTGCCTATCCCTGCTGAAAATGTTAAAAAAGCAATAACAACAAAAACGGGAAAATTCTTTGCAGAATCGAATTTAAAAGCTTTCGAACTCGGCTTTTCTGCCGCTGCAAAAGAAAAATAAGTCAAAAGGCGCATCCAAAAAAGGAAAAACGGGAGAGAGGGTTACCCTTACCGGTTAACCCTCTCCCTCAATGCCGATGAACATTTAAAGGAATTATGGGTGTTAGGAGAAACGCAAATAAAATCTTAGGTATTTTTTTGAACCCGGAAGGGGGTTTATTCTTTAGATACAAGGGTTGAGGATTTGGGAAGAAAAAGGATGATCGGAATTCCGGCAAATCCGAATAACGCACTGACGGTAAAGGCAGTTTTAAGATCAAACTGATCCGCCAGCCATCCCACTAAAAAAGTAACCAATGCCGTGGTTACAAAGCTGATTCCCATAAACAAGCCGTTGGCCGTACCTCTGCAGTGCCTGGAATTATCCTGCACAATGGCAAGATTCACAGGGGTAATGGCAAAAAGGGTACATCCCAGCAATAAGAGTATGGGGAAAATCATCCAGTCGGAGGCATATAAAAAGGCAAGCATCAAAGCAGAGGACGCCGGCATAGCTACTGCCAGAACAGCTTGGCGGCCCACCCGGTCACTGAGCGTTCCGCCAAAAAATGTTCCTAAAGCGCCGGAGCACTCAAGGACTGAAAGGCTCACACCGCCGATCCACAGACTCTTTCCGGATGCGACCATATAGGTGGGAAGGAAGGTAACAAAAGCGGCAACCATGAATGCACGGGAGATCATTATCCCGGTCAGGGGAATCATAAGAGAACGCAAACTCCTCCAAGCCTGTTTGAATCCGTCGACCGTTCGACTACCGGAACCCGGATTTGCATCTTTCAATGCCAGATATAGAAAGGCAGACGCGATAACGCCGCCGGCCATAACCGGAAAATTTTTCTCAAATCCCCACAAAGAGACCGACCATACTGCAATCAGAGGTCCCAAAGTTCTGGCCAATTCCCCTGCAGTCATCCAAAAACTCATGCCCTTACCCAGATCGTTGCCCGAGTCTCGAACAATCATAACCGGTGCCAGAACATGAAAGAACGATGAACTCATGCCGGCAACAAAAATGAGGATACACAGGGAAGCATAGTTTGGTGCCATGCCTGTCAAACTCATGGTTACCGCCGTAACAGCCGGAGCCCAGATTACCCAACGGCGCATATCCAATCGGTCGGATATAACCCCGATCAGGGGATTAAACAAAGACGGCAGGCGGAAAAAAATCGTAAAGGAGGCGGCCAACGTCATGGAAAGCTCAAACTTGCTGATCAGCAACGGTAAAAACGCGGCAAGAAAGCTTGAATAAACATCATGAGCAAAGTGGCCGCCTGAAATGATCAATACCTTACTATATTGAAAGTCGGATTCTTTTCTGTTCAATGTTAAATATCCGCATGATAATTCTGAATCGACTTGACCTTTATCTCTCCTTTTCTTCGCGCTACAATACCTTTGGCAGCGGCCAGAGCGGCGGCCATCGTTGTAAAACAGAGGATTTTATATTTGATTGCCGCCTTACGGATATAGGAATCGTCCTCCTGGCTCTCCTTCCCGCTGGGTGTATTTATAATCAGCTGAATCTGATCATTTTTGATTGCATCCACAATATGGGGCCGTCCATAGCCTATCTTGCAGATCAATTCGGAATCAATTCCGTTTTCCGACAGAAACTGATGGGTCCCTTTTGTCGCCAGAATCTTAAACCCCAATTCCCTGAAAAGCCTTGCGGGTTCAATTGCGCTGGGTTTATCCCTGTCTGCAATGGTGATCAGGACGGTCCCCTCCAGCGGCAACTGAATCCCTGTCGCCTCCTGGGATTTGAAAAAAGCCAGTCCAAAAGAATGGGCCATTCCTAGAACTTCACCTGTGGATCGCATCTCCGGGCCCAATACCGGATCAACTTCGGGAAACATATTGAAGGGAAAGACCGCTTCCTTGACCCCGAAATGTCGGAGGGATCTTTTTTTGAGCTCTAAATCCGAAAGCCTTTTACCCAAAATGATCTGAGTGGCAAGCCGGGCCATGGAGACATTACATACCTTGGAAACCAGAGGAACGGTACGCGAAGCCCTGGGGTTGGCCTCCAGAATGTAAACCGTATCGTCTGCGATGGCATACTGAATATTCATCAAACCGACTACCCCCAGCTCTATGGCAATTTTTCGGGTATATTCACCGATCGTTTCGATGTGTTTCTGAGGTATACTGACAGGAGGAATCACACATGCGGAATCACCCGAATGTACGCCGGCCAGCTCAATGTGCTCCATTACGGCAGGCACAAAAGCATTGATTCCGTCGGAAATTGCATCTGCCTCAGATTCTATCGCATTTTCAAGAAATTTATCGATGAGAACCGGACGCTCCGGTGAGACGTCGACCGCTGCCCCCATATAGTGTTCAAGCATCTCTTCATCACGGACAATCTCCATGGCACGCCCTCCCAAAACGTAAGACGGACGAACCATCAGGGGATATCCAAGCCGGTCTGCGACCTCCAAAGCTTCCGACATCGTGCTTGCCATGCCGGATCTGGCTTGAGGAATTCCCAGATTCAGCATTATTTTTCGAAAGCGATCGCGGTCTTCCGCCAAGTCTATGGCATCGGGAGATGTACCCAGAATTTTGACCCCGGCTTCAGCAAGTTCATCGGCGATATTCAGCGGTGTCTGTCCTCCAAACTGAACAATAACCCCCTCCGGTTTTTCCTTCTCATAAATATTCAGGATGTCCTCAACGGTCAGGGGTTCAAAATAAAGTTTGTCCGAGGTATCATAGTCCGTGGAGACCGTTTCAGGATTACAATTGACCATGATGGATTCATACCCTGCATCGCGAATGGTAAAAGCGGCATGTACACAGCAATAATCAAACTCGATCCCCTGACCGATTCGGTTGGGGCCTCCGCCAAGTACCATAATTTTTTTCCGGTCGGTGACTTTCACCCTGTCT
>JAUUWG010000123.1 GCA_030589165.1 Desulfobacterales bacterium | reverse complement strand
CAGCGGCGTGGTCAAGGGAATTTCAGATCTGGGATTCAGCCTTTTCGCCTATCCCCGAGGACGTTTTCCGGTCATGGCTGCAGTTGACCTCCCCATGGGCTATCCGGATGGAAAAGTAGCCAGCAAGGTCGCACAGGAATTTGCAAAGACCTTCAAACCTGAAGAGTTAAATGACGTAAAAATCCTCTATCTTCATGCACATGGCCCGGGCCTTCTTCATACAAAAAAACCGGTGAGAAAACTTGAAGATCTCAAGGGCATGAAAATCAGAGCTACCGGCCTGAGCGCCAAGGTGGTTGAAGCTCTCGGCGGTGTTCCGGTGGCAATGCCTCAGGGCGGCACCTACGAAGCGCTTAATAAAGGAGTTGTAGAGGGAACATTTGGACCCATGGAGGTTCTCAAGGGCTGGAAACAGGCCGAGGTTATCAAATATACTACCGAATGTTACAGCGTCGGCTACACGACCACCTTTTTCGTTGTAATGAATCTTGACAAGTGGAATGCCCTTCCGGCCGATGTAAAAAAGGTTTTTGAAACGGTTAGTGAAAAATACGTAGATGTTCACGGAAAGGTATGGGACAGCACTGATAAAGAAGGCCGGAAATATACAGAAAGCCTGGGCAACAAAATTATACCCCTGTCTGATAAAGAAAGTGCCAGATGGCGCAAGGCTGTCGAACCGGTTATTAGCGATTATATCACCAACAATCCCAACGGCGATACATACGTTAAAAAAATCAGAGAATTAATATCCCAATAATGTAATGCTTTAATTTAACATTTAAAAGTTATATCCTTGTTTTTACATTAGATACATTAAAATAATTTTTCGTAAAGAATCCTGGCCCATGTACCAGGCTTTGGTTTGTCCCTGAAAGGAATTGCTCTCCAATAAGCCGGACAAGTTAGAAGTGCCTAAAGTGAGCTAAAGTGCCTAAAGTTTTGGAGTCGCTCCCGCTTGCCATTGCAAGCTCGCCCGCCAGCCAAGCAAGGCGAGGCGGCCTGGGGCACGAGCGAGCAGGTTGCTCCACTGATTTTATATAATTGACAAAATTCCTTAACTTTAGCTCACTTTAAACTTTAGTTCACTTCAAACTCTTGCAGCGTTTCTTCAGGCAGAACCGGATAACTCTGACCTAGCTCTCCGAGGCGTAGGCTCTACGAGCCGGAGGCCCAAAGGGCCAGGTTTTCAAGATCAGAATAAAGGGGGTTGCCTTGCACCAAACAGGAGGTTTTAGGGCAACCCCGAATTTTATGGCGCATAGCCAATAATTAAAATGGATCCCTTTGAAAAAATATCTCACGCTATGGCACGGAGACTGTACTGGGTTGCAGGGGTGGCAATTGTTGCCATGATGCTTCTTACCTGTGCGGATGTGGTGTTGCGCTATTTTCGAAAGCCCATCCCCGGCACCTATGAATTGGTCTGTTTTTTGGGTGCTGCGGCAGT
Source organism: Desulfobacterales bacterium (assembly GCA_030589165.1). Classification (GTDB taxonomy): domain Bacteria; phylum Desulfobacterota; class Desulfobacteria; order Desulfobacterales; family JAFDHS01; genus JAFDHS01. The sequence goes on along the minus strand of JAUUWG010000123.1, from coordinate 3,114 downwards.
TGCATTCGCCATGGCCCATACGTCAGTGGAAAGAGGTCATGTGGAGGTAACCTTTGTGGTCAGCCTTTTCCCGCGCAGAATTCAGGGTTTGATTGAAAGCATCACCACATGCTTTGGGCTGCTTTTTTTTACATTAATCGCATGGCAGTCCGTAATTTATGCAAATGATCTTCGTCTTTCCGGCGAGGTCTCGTTGACCCTGGGACTCCCTTTTTATCCATTCGTATACGGGATTAGTTTTTCGGCAGCAGTCGTTTGCCTGATATTGCTCTCGGATCTGTTTAAGAACCTTTTGAAACTATTTGGGAAATGAGTCTGACAACCACAGGAATTATAGGTGTTATCATACTGGTTCTCCTTCTCTATTCTAAAATGCCTGTGGGCTTTGCCATGGGTTTTCTGGGATTGATGGGATTCAGCTACGTGGTGAACTTTGAAGCAGGCTTTAATCTTTTGGCGCGTGATGTATGGGATGTTTTTTCCTCCTATAATTTAACCGTGATCCCCCTATTTGTATTTATGGGACAGATTGCCTTTCATGCCGGTATCAGCCGAAGGCTCTATGATTCTGCCTATGTATTGTTCGGCCACCGCCGGGGGGGGCTTGCCATGGCAACCGTGGGCGCGTGTGCCGGGTTTTCGGCCATATGCGGCTCGACCAACGCGACGGCAGCGACCATGGCAACCGTTACGCTTCCTGAAATGAAGCGGTACGGGTATGATATGAGTCTGGCCACAGGTACCGTGGCTGCAGCAGGAAGCCTGGGCATTCTCATACCTCCCAGCGTGATTTTCATTGTATATGGAATTTTGACCGAGCAGTCTATCGGTAAACTTTTTGCTGCGGGAATTCTTCCCGGCATTCTTCTCTGTTTTCTTTTTTTGATGACCATTTACCTCAGGGTCATGAAAAACCCCTCCCTTGCACCTCCCGGCCCCAAGACCAGTTTCAAGGAGAAATTCAGATCCTTTGCCGGTGTGGTTGAAACTTTGGTACTGTTTGCACTGGTCATGGGAGGGATTTTTTTCGGCATTTTTACACCAACCGAAGCGGCTGCCACAGGTGCTTTCTTGACCATCCTCATCGCGGTTTTCAGAAAGCAGCTAACATGGCATGGATTTGTTCAATCTCTGGCAGATACCACCAAAATAAGCTGTATGATAATGGTAATCGTAACCGGTGCCGTAATATTCGGTCATTTTATGGCCATTACCCGGGTGCCTTATGAACTGGCCGAATGGGTGAGTTCTCTTCCTCTCCCTCCCCATGCCGTTATGGGGGTGATCATTTTGGTCTATCTTTTCGGGGGCTGTTTTATGGACGCGCTGGCTATGATTATGCTGACCATCCCTATATTTTTTCCGGTGGTTCAAACCCTTGGGTTTGATCCGATCTGGTTCGGAGTGGTAATTGTATTAATTACCGAGATGGGGGTAATCACGCCGCCCGTAGGGGTCAATGTTTATGTGGTTTATGGTGTTGCCAAAGATGTTCCACTGGAAAATATCTTCAGGGGGGTTTTCCCCATGCTTTTGGCCTTGCTTCTATGCAATCTGATTCTTCTTATGTTTCCCCAGATCGCTCTGTTCCTGCCAAACCTTATGAACTGAAGCCGGCTTACCCCTGACCTTGCATAAACAACCGCCATCTGCAACAGATTCCACTCTTATGGTATTATCTCCTATGAACCACTGATACCACGGCCACCGGTAAGTCTCTATTGTGCACCAAAAACACGTTTCAATAGATCGGTGGTACGCTTGGCGGGATTTTGACGGATAGCGGCTTCCTCACGGGCAAGATAGTGGAAGATTCCGTTCATGCCTTTCTCGGTAACATAATTTGTCAAATCAGCCTTAACATCAGGTACAAAAGGCAAAGATCTGTATTTACCGATGATGTTATCGTAGGTCTGTACCGCCCCAACTTGGGATAAACTGTTTTCTACAATAGGATGCATGGTTTCGGCAAGGGGTTTTGACATCTTGCTTTGAAAATATTTTGTGGCTGCGTCATCAGGTCCTTTGTAGATGCCCATGGCATCTTCCAGGGTCATTTCTTTAATCGACTGCAAGAAAAGAGACTTGGCTTTTGGGGTCGCCACTTCGGCTGCTCGATTGAGTCGTAATTCCAGATCATCGAGCATTGATGACATTCCAATTTTATCCAGCGCATTTCTGACGGTTTTAAAATTTTCCGGCAGTGGAATATGAATCGCCGGATCAGCATTAAAACCGTCGGTTTTTCCCAATTGTTTGACGACAGTTTCAGAACCTACGCGAAGTGCATCCTTAAGCCCGGCGGCAATGTTATCAACAGATAGTGCGCTTTGTTCGCTGTCACTTTTCTGAAAACCACCAACCAAGTCCTTTGCTTTTTGAAGCCAGCTGCTTTGTGCGGTTACAACTCCTGGATTGCAAGAAAGTACAATAATAGTAATACATATTAGGAAGATAGATTTAAACATTTTGAAGTTAACGTGTCGTAAATTCATTTGAATTCTCCTGCGAATATCTAAGCACGCTACAGGAAACGCAGCCTTCCTTAACCATCTTTATTTTCCAAATATTCCCTTAAGTTTGTCGGCCGTGGACTTTACTTCTTCTTTGGCGGTTTGGCCTGCGTCTTCCAGTTGCTTTTTGGCCTCCTGGGTCATGGCCTGGGTGTCAGCAGCCAACTTTTTGAGTCCTTTGTTAAAAACATCTGTTACTGCCGGAGAAGTAATCTTTGCGTATAGTGCAGCAAATATTTCTTTAAATGCTTCTGCAGGAGATGCACCGCCTTTTTCCTGACCTACATTCTTGAGGTGAATGTCCGGCAAATTGGCGTTCAGTGTCTTTTCACCGAGGAAAGCCATGACCAAGTTTACCTTTCCGTCGCGCACAATAAAATTTTTAATCAGGATTTTCTTGCCCTCACCTTTTTTCCCTTTCTCACCAGGCTGTTCAGTGGTCTTGTCCGCCCCTATGGCTTTTTTTACATTGTTTATAATCGTTTGAAAATTGTCCGTGCCGCGAATCTTTTCATAAGTAATTTCAGGGGCAACCACCTCAATCTTATCAATGATAATCGTATCTTTGGTAAGCGACTTTTTATCCACGTTCAGATGAATG
>JAUUWG010000237.1 GCA_030589165.1 Desulfobacterales bacterium | reverse complement strand
ATTGGGTTAATGTGATGGCGGACAGCCTCTGAACCTCTGAACCTTTGAACCTTTGAACCTCTGAACCCAAATGCCCGGCTGAAAACTTAAGCTTTCTGTCCAATATATTACGGCATAATACGCTATAAATTACGAGGTCTGGAATAGGGTTTATTATCAGATTTTAATTTATAGTTTTTTCATAAAAATGTAATATCATCAAGCTGGTTGTACAGATTGTGAAAAGATTCCCCGCTTTAGATTAGAAATATTGAAAATATACTATACTTTTCGATAAAGGAGAATTACTGTGGCAAAACATATCGGAATCGTAGCATGTAGTGCAGAAGGAGCAGCCCTCTGTTATCGAACTATATGTGCAGAAGCACCGCTTCAGATGGGTGAACACATGCACCCGGAAATAAGCATGCATACTCATCCACTTGGGGAATACATGGTGCATATACGTGCCGGGAACTGGAAAGACGTTGCTTAACTCATGTTGTCATCGGCTAACAAAGTCTTTGAAATAGGAGCAAAACTTGCTATTTGCCCCGACAACACTATCCATCAAGCGTTTGAATTCGTCTATGAAAAGTCGCCCATACCTTGGCTGCATATTGCTGAAGCAGTGGCTGAAGAAGCCCAAAAGAACGGATTTTCAAAACTTGCCATCTTGGTAACAAAATACCTAATGGTTGGTCCTGTCTATCCAAAGACTCTGGACAAATTCGACATTGCATATGAAATACCAGGTGAAAAAGATCGAGAACGGATTGATAAGATCATATTTAATGAACTTGTAAACAATATATTCACTGAAAAATCCAGACTATATTTTAACGAAGTCATACAAAAGCTTAAAGAACGTGGATGTGATGCGGCTATTCTTGGATGTACGGAAATTCCGTTAATAGTAAATCCGGATGATTGCCCTTTGCCGACATTGGATTCTACCCGGCTGCTTGCACGAGCGGCATTAAGAATTGCAATTGAAAAAGTATAACAATTCGGACACAAAAAGCACGGGCATTTTTTTCTTTATCGCATTTTTGTGTAAAACATTGCCATTAACCACTTTACGGTTGCCGGCTGTTGCGGCCGGGGCCGATTGGACGTGGAAAAAACTATTTAAGACGTGACATTCACGCTGGGGAATATTGCTTTATGATCATAGACGCTCACGTACATCTTTTTACGCCAAAGATTATTGCAAATGTTTCCGCTAAAACCGAGATGGTCGCTAAACTGCACCTTCAGACCGACGAGGCAACCCAACGAATCGGAACCGCAGCCCTGGGGACCGCCCTGGGCCGGGCAGGGATCCATGCCGCACTGATGCTGCCCACCGCCGGTGCGGACTGTGTTTCAGAGGTCAACCGCGACGCCATGGCCACGGCTGCCGGATGCGATTATTTAAATACGGCAGGAACGCTGCACCCGGAATGCAAAGATCTGCAGGCTGAGCTGGCAGCCCTGTATGCCGCCGGTATCCGGGCCATCAAGCTTTGTTCCTTTTCCCAGGGATTTATACTGAATGCGCCTGCTACCATGGAAATGTTCGCACAGATCGAGGCCTTCAACAGAAACCACAGCCACCACTTCTTTGTGGTGCTCGATACCTTTTACAAGGCAGCCGCCTATTTCGGCACTGACCCACGCTACACTACTGACCCGGCATGTATCAACCGCCTGGTGCGGACATTTCCGGGAATCACATTTGTCGGCGCCCACATGGGTGGGTTGACCGCACCGTTCGAAGATATCATCCGCTGCCTGCCGGCGGCGGACAATCTTTACCTTGACACCTCCAACGCCGCCCACACCTTAAACGAAGCTGAATTTATCCGACTGCTGCGGGTCCACGGCCCGGACCGCATCCTCTTTGGTACGGACTGGCCATGGTTCGACCC
>JAUUWG010000079.1 GCA_030589165.1 Desulfobacterales bacterium | reverse complement strand
ATTCAGGTCGGATTTGTTCGATCCGAAATCGGATAACCGCAGGAATAGTTACTCTATTTCGAGGATTATCTGATTGAGGATCGGGCAAAGACGGCCTGAAGATGAGATGGAATATTTGTAAGTTATTTAATCTCCGTTCCTTAGTGACTTTGTGGCAAATAACTTTGGTTCCGGTTTTTCCGGCTTAGGTATCTATATCTTTATCCAGTCTTCGATCTTTTTCAATATCCCTTCAGGATCAATGGGTTTGGGGATATAATCATCACATCCGGCCGCAATGATTTTTTCTCTGTCACCTTTCATGGCATGAGCAGTCAATGCAATAATAGGAATTTCATTGCATATCTTATCTTCTTTTATTTTTTTAGCAACAGTCATCCCATCCATTTTGGGCAGAGCCATATCCAGAAGGACCAGGTCCGGCTGCTCTGCAAGCGTTGTTTTGAGTCCCTCTTCTCCATCAATGGCTTCCAGTATATGGTATTTGTTCTGCAACACCGCCTTTATGGTGATCATATTGTCAGGGTTATCTTCAACAACCAGAATCGTCGGTCTTCCTTTGATCGGCTTTGCTTTCCGTGTTCCCTTGGTGTCGATTTGTTTTTTCATGGCCGGCTGTGCGTTTTTTTCCTGTTGATCAGCCGGCTTTTCAGGCTCTTCTTTTTTTTCAGATTCAACCAAAGGTTTTACCTGCGACTTGGGTTCTGCTCCAAGCATCAATTGGACTTTAAACAACAAGCCCTGCTGGTCGATATCCCCTTTTTGAATTAACTGCTGGATATTATTGGCGCTGAGCCTGGCGAAATCGTCCGGTGTCAGATCCTTGGCGGTCAGGATTAAAACCGGAATTTTGGCTGTAGCTTTAGTACTTCGGATTCTTTCCAGAACTTCAAACCCGTCAATTTCAGGCATCATCAAATCAAGAACAATGCCTTCAGGGATGGTATGCTTAACATAATCAATCGCTTCCTGTCCCCCCCTTGCAATATCTATCGCATAGCCCTGGTTCTCAAGAACCGTTTTCACCTGAATAATTGCAGATTCATTGTCTTCAACCAGCAAAATTCTGTTGGTGGTTTCTTGCTTTTCTTTTAGTTTATGTGTTTCTTTTAGTTTATGTGTTTTAGGATACACCTCGATATCGCCAAGAATATTTTTTATGTTTTCAAGAACCATCGTCGGTGTGGCAACACTTTTTTCAAGTACGGAGGAAACATTTCCACTCAATCTTTTTCTGTCTTCATCGGTAAGGTCTTTTGCGGTGACGACAATCACCGGCAGATGACTGGTTTCAGGATCACTGCGGATGCTGTTTATCACCTCAAAACCATCCATTCCCGGCATCATCAAATCTAAGATCAGAACATCCGGGACGTCTTTTTTAATTAATTCCATACATTGAGAGCCGTTGTCGGCAACAACGGCCTTCAGCCCCTCCTCCTCAACAATTCGCGCTATTTCTCTTCGCTCAATTTCACTATCATCTACAACCATAATGGAATGCATCACAGGCTGTCCGACTTTATATATTTCAGAGATCAATGTCTCTTTCTCCACGGGCTTGCTTACATATCCCATGGCACCGAGAGCAAATCCGGTATCCTTATCATCCGATACGGAAACAATGATCACCGGGATATCTTTGGTATCAGGATCTTCTTTTAACTTTTGCAGCACTTCCCATCCATCCATATCCGGCATAACAATATCCAGCGTTATGGCAAAGGGACGATGGCTCTGTGCTAATCGGATCGCCTCTTTACCCGATGTGGCGCTGATGGCATTATATCCTTCAGAAATAAGATTGTCGGCAATCATGGCAACAATATCCGGATCATCATCCACAACCAGAATGGTTTTTTGTGCAGGTTTAATCTCCGGCACCGGCTTCATAACCAACGGTTCATGCACTGAAGGCGTTCCCTGCCATCCAATGGGCAAGGTTAACGTAAAAGTGGAGCCCTTTCCCGGAATACTCTTTACTGATATATCTCCGCCAAGCATCCTGGCAGATTTATAGGCAATGGTAAGGCCGAGGCCCGTCCCTTCATACCTTCTGGACGTGGAACCGTCAACCTGCCTGAATTCCTCAAATATATAAGACAGGTATTTTTCCGATATACCGATACCGGTATCGGCAACATCAATATAGACTTTTTCCGCATCACTGCGGGCCGAAATTGTCACACTGCCCTGTTCGCTAAATTTGACGGCATTCCCGATAATATTTTGAAGTATTTGATGGGTCCTGAGTTCATCACTTTCCACCAGAGGGAATTTATCAGGAAAATTCTTATTCAACACAATGCCCTTATTTCCGGCAATGGGTTCAAGTCTGTCTATAATCATTTCAACACATGATGTGATTGAAAAAGGTTTTGGATTGACATCCATTCTTCCGGCTTCTATTTTGGAAAGGTCAAGGATGTCGTTAATCAGCGCAAGAAGATTTTTCCCGTTTCGTTCAATTATTTCAAGATAATTGCCTTCTTCTTCAGAAAGTTTTCGGCTTGCCTGCATGATAAGAACCCGGGAAAGGGCCATGATGGAGTTAAGAGGGGTTCGAAGTTCATGGCTCATATTGGATAAAAATTCACTTTTTAAACGGTTCGCTTCCTCAATCTGCCGTTTTTGAATCTCCAATTCCACATTCTGCTGTTCCAACTCATCTTTCTGGGCCTGCAGCTCACCTGCCTGGGCTTCGAGTTCCATATTTTTTGAGTTAAGCTCGACAGCCAGTTTTTTGGTCTCTTCATTGGCCAAAAGATTTGAAAAGGCGGTATTTATGCCCACCCAGACCCGATTTAAAATTTCAAGGCTCTTTTCCGAATAGGTGTTGAGATTTGCAAGGCACATAACAGCCAATACCCTGCCGTCAATGACAACGGGAACCATAATAATTTCTTTGGGCAGCAGGGTCCCTGTAAATGTTTTAAATTTAAAAACGCTGTCTTCCGGGATCTCTTTTATATGAGATATCTTTTTTGTGGCAAGGGCTTTGCCGAAGGAACCTTCAAGAATGGCCGCGTCAAAGGGTTCCAAAAGTTCGGGATTGATGCCGATGGAAGTAAAATGCTCAAATACGTTGCTCTCCAGATTAAGCAGGTAATACGCACCGAAATCGGAATCCGTCGCATCCAAAAGTTTTCTCAAAAGATCTGTTCTGAAATCTTCTAATTTTGAAGCGGCAACCATTGTCTCATTGATATCGGTACCGGTTTTTTGAATTTCTATTTGAGCCATCAGGGAATCTGCCATGGTGTTGAAGGATCGTGCCAAAAAGCCAAGTTCATCCCCGTTGAAACCCTGGTTTCGGGCCGACAGGTCGCCCTCCTGGATCCTTTTTGAAACCCTTGTCATTTCAAGTATGGGTCGAGCCATGCTCTGGCTCCAGAAAATTGCACCAAGGTAAACAGCAATCCCCGAAAATATAAAAAATACCGAAAATTCCAATAACATTCTTCTGATCGGGGCATAGAGCTCTTTCAGATCCTGCTTTGCTTCAAACCCCCATTGTGTTCTCGGGATATAGCCGTAGGCAACCAGGGCTTTTTCACCTCGGTAATCCGTTGCCTCGATAATGCCGGTTTTTCCCTGGGAAGCAAGCAATGCCGGTTTGGAGTCTAACTTTAACCTCAAGGGGGCCCGGTTGTACCATCTCAATTCATTCAAGGCCATCCTATCTTTATTGACGATCAGTGTCTCTCCTGTTTTCCCCATGGCTGTACGGTCCTGGAGCAGATTGTAGAGCGACTGTTCAAGATCGATCCGGGCAACCAATACACCGACGATGCGTTTTGCCGGATTGGTATTGGAAAAGATTGGAATCGAAAAGGTCATGCCGGGTTTGCCCATCAGTTTTGAATAGTATATGCCTCGGATATAAAGTTCCCTGGTTCGCATCGGTTCAATAAGATACGGGTGCCCCGATCTGTCCATTCCTTCGAACACGGTATTGGTGGAGATTTCAATTTTTTCGGAAAGAGGATTGAGAATGAATAGTTTTTCGTAACTTTTATCATTTTCACAATAGCGGTAAAGGATCTTCCTCAGCCTTGACCGGCTCTCTGTATCATTTTGCGTGAGTTTCTCTTTTTTAAACGTGCTTTCCACCAGATCCCTTAGCACGTAATCTTCGGAGATAGCCTTCAAATCTCCGATTCTTTCATCCAGCCATGTATTTACCTGGTTGATTTTCAGGTCCCTGATTGCAAGAAGTTTTTCAAATTCAATCTCCTTGATGGACTCGGCCCTTTGGTGGTAGACCACCATGGTGAAAATAATTAACGGCAGCAAGGCAACCACGAGAAACCAGAAGGTAAACCGGGTCTTTATACTTTTAAATAAGTTTTTTTTCATTCTCTTCTCCCTGATCCGGACAAGCCGGAAAAGTCACTTCACACTTTTTATTGCTTCTGATAAACATAGCAACACTCGCACACTTCTTTAAAATACCGTTGATACTTTGTTGTCGGCCTCTCGACGTCCCCTAATATGAGGTAGCCGTTTTTGGCCAATGAACGATACAGCTTGTCAAATATTAGATCCTGATATTCAGTATTATAGTATATCAGGAGGTTGCGGCAAAGTACGATGTCAAAGTTGGCGAATACGCTTTCAGGAGGGGCATAGCTTCTCTTGTCAAGTATGTCGTAAAGCGAAAAGTTTACCATCTTCTTGATTTCAGGAGACAATCTGAAGGATTCGTCTTGCTTTATGAAATATTTTTTTAATATACCATACTTGACATTCTCAATCTGCTCAAAAGAATAGAGCCCCTCTTGTGCTTTTCTTAACGTTTGTTTATCAATGTCTGTGGCAAAAATATTCAGATCCAAACCGAGATCTTCTTTTTCCAACAACTCATTGATCAAAATCGATAGGGAATAAGGCTCTTCACCGGTTGAACAAGCGGCGGACCAGATTCTCAGAGAATAATTATGTGTCCGAATCTTTTTCGAAAAGATAAGGGGCAGTATATTTTTTGTAATATATTCAAAGGTCAACGCATCCCGAAAGAATGTGCTGACATTTATGGTTAATGCATCGATCAGGTTATCAAGCTTATCAGGATGCTCCTTTATATAGTGTAAGTATTCACTGCAACCTTTACACTTTACATCAGAGAGTATCTCTTTGATCCGACGCTCAACAATGGAAGAACGATAACCCGCAAAATCAAAACCTCTTTGTTCATTTAAATAGTCTAAAATCGCCTTTAGATCCTTCTTCATTATTACCCTTGATCCAGAACCCTTCGAATAATTTTAGCAAGATCACTGATAATAACGGGTTTTGTAACATATCCCCTGATGCCGATGGCCTTCTCTTTTAAAGGGACCTTACCGAAACCGCTGATAAGGATAATTGGAATATCAGGACGGATACGCAGCAGTTCACTGGCTAGTTTTAAACCTGTCATCCCCGGCATCGTCCTGTCGGTTATGACCAGATCAAATTTTTCCGGTTCCCTGAGAAACAATTCCATTCCCTCAAAACTATCGGTCAGGGCCGTAACGTGGTACCCAAGTCGTTCCAGCTTCTTTTGACACATTTCAGCTATCTGTTCTTCATCATCTATCAGAAGAATATGTTCATCTCCCCCTGGAGGAGACTCCTCGGATAAGGTCGGCGATTCACCGGTATCGTTAACTATCCCCGGAAGATATACATAAAAAGTCGTTCCATTGCCCGGCTCACTGTAAACGTTAATATAACCTTTATGGGTTTTTACAATCCCATGTACGATTGAAAGGCCCAAACCGGTACCCTCACCCGTTTTTTTAGTCGTGTAATACGGGTCAAAAATCCGTTCAAGAATTTCACTGCCCATCCCATGGCCGGTATCACGAATGTTAAGTTTCACATATGACCCGGGTTTTATATCAGAATAATAGGCGACATCATCGTAGGAAAGTACTACATTTTTCAGAGAGACTTCCAAAATCCCGCCTTTTTCACGCATGGCATGATAGGCATTTGTGCACAGATTCATAATCAACTGATGCATCTGGGCGGGATTCCCCATAATCCAATCACATTTTTCTTCTATATGCTGGACGATCTCAATCGTTGACGGCAACGAAGCGCGCAGCAGTTTCAAGACTTCCTTTATGATGAATCGGATCTGTATCGGCTTGCATTCATGCTCACTTTTGCGACTGAAGGTCAGAATCTGCTGAACCAGGTCCTTTGCACGATTCGCCGCTTTTAAAATCTCGTGTATATTGTTGTATATTTCACTGTTTTCAGGGATATCCTCCAGACTCATTTCAGCGTAGCCGATAATGGGAAAAAGAATATTGTTGAAATCATGGGCAATTCCGCCGGCTAAAGTACCTATGGACTCCATCTTTTGCGCTTGACGGAGCTGGGCCTGAAGTTTGTTTTTTTCTTCTTCTGCACGCTTGCGCTTGCTGATATCGCGAGCGATGGTAAGAACAGCTTTCTTTTTGTCATATTCGATTAAACGACTGCTCCCTTCAACCGGAAATGTCGTGCCGTCTCGTCGTTTGTGAACCGATTCAAAAACGATATGACCATCAAATCGGATCAACTTTTTAATTCGGTCTGCAAACAAATCGAGCTGCTCCGGGCTGATTACATCCGTCGGGCTCATTTGCAACAACTCTTCTCGGCTATAACCCAATCGGCTACAGGCAGCCCGATTAACGTCTATGAAGTGCTCTTCTATCTCATAGAGAAAGATGGCATCGCAGGCACTGTCGAATAATGTTCGGTATCGGTTTTCGGATTCCCGCAATGCATCTTCGGCTTTTTTCCTGTCGGTAACATTTTTCATATATACAATAACCCCTCTCAAAGTGCCGGTGTCGTCTTTAAAAGGAAACGCACTGACTTCCAACCACTCGGAGAGATTATCGGAGCAATAGTGGATGGTTCCCATACGGATCTTTCCTGTAGTCAGTATCTGGACAACCGGGCATCCCGGGCATAAAGATTCTTTTTTTTGAAAGGCCTTATGGCATTTTGTGCCGACAATCGGAATCGTATCATCACATCTGTTCTTTATCCATGTATTTGCCTGAACAATATTCATATCGGTATCAAGAACGAGGAGTCCATCCTGTATGCCGTCAAAAATGTCCTGCAGAAAACGTTTTTGGTCCTTCAGCTCCCGGGTCCTTTCCCGTACCATCTCTTCCAGTAAATTTTTTTGATTGCGCAAACGATCTTCTGCTTTTTTTATTCGCAGGGCCGTATTAACCTGCGCGACCAATACATATCCGTCGATCGGTTTGCCCAAAAAAGCATCTGCGCCGGTTTCCAGGCCTTTAATATGACTTCCGGAGCTTGTTTCAACCGCCGTAATCATGATAACCGGGATGTGGCTTGTTTCCTTATCGGATTTGAGTCTTTTGCAAACCTCATATCCGTCCATTTCCGGCATTTTAATGTCAAGCAGAATCGTATCGGGCGACTCGGTCTTTGCTTTTCCTATACCTTCAATTCCCGATAGCGCGGTTATGATGTCGCAATCGGGAATCAGGTTCTTCAGCAAGGCTGAAATAGTGACCAGGTTGTCTGGTTTGTCATCAATCGCTAATATTTTTGGCATGGCATATCGATATGTCCGCAATATTCATGGTTAAAAATCCGATTAAAATTGTCATAAGCCAGCGTGATAATTACTATCTTCTTGGAATACCAGGATTTTTTTAAAAAAAATTATGACTATAAAGAAATGAGAGATGCATGTCAATCAATAAAGGCAATCATATTTTACGTATAAGATCTCCGTTTCCACATTTTGCGGTCTCAAACTGCAGCACCGGATGATCAATGCCAAAACGATGAAACAAAGTATTCCGGATGGTTTTGATCAGCGTTCCGGTTTGACTCAAGGGCTGATCCGACACCACCACATGGCAAGAAAAGGCAATGGTTGATGACGTCGCATTCCAGGCATGGAGATAGTGTACGCTGCACACTCCTGGAATCTGTTCCAGACAGTCTTTAACCTCTTGAAGATCCAACCCCTTGGGCGTAGCGTTCATCAAAATAAGAAAGGCGTCTTTTAATACCGCCAAGCAATTTTTCAGGACAAAAATGACAATCAAAAGAGAAAGCAGAGGATCCAGCCAGTACCAGGGTTTGAAAATCAGGATGGCCCCGCTCACCAACACAACGATGGAGGTCAGCAGATCCCCCAGCATGTGAAGAAAAGCGCCTCTTATGTTAAGATTCTGTTTTGCGCCCCCGTGGAGCAACCATGCGGAAAGACCGTTTCCAAGAACGCCGACACCGGCCATCCAGATCACTATTTGTCCTGAAACTGCTTCGGGATGATGGAAACGGGTTAAGGCTTTATAAACGATAAACCCCATGGCAACCATGAGAATCACTACGTTAATAATGGATGCCAGGACTTCGGCCCGCCGGTATCCGAAGGTGTTTTTAACCGTAGCCCCCTTTTTGCCGATTCGGTAGGCAAAGTAAGCGATCAGAATAGCAGTGAAATCACTGAAATTATGGGTAGCATCAGAGATCAGGGCCATACTGTGAGCAGCAATACCCCCGATAACCTGGGCCGCAGGGATGATGAAATTGAGTGCAAGCGTAACCAAAAGCCGCGAGCCGATGGTCTCTTCAATGTCCGCATGATGTTTCAAGGGACTCTCTTTATGCTCGTGTTTTTCCAATTACGCCTCCTTTTAACGGCTATCTTTTTGGTTTTGTATTGTTTTTAATACAAATAATATCAGAATTATAATTTTTTTTTCAGTTTTATATTGAACATGACAGGTGATGTTCAGAGCCTGTTTAAAAACTGATGAATCCGCTGCAAAACCGTGAGAGCGGTTCAAATTGTCGTAAATTTTCGGCAAATAGGCTTGCTATTCACCTCAAATTTGCAACAATTTGCCCTCGCTCTCACACTTTTTCACTTCGA
>JAUUWG010000047.1 GCA_030589165.1 Desulfobacterales bacterium | reverse complement strand
GGCAAAAGTCCTGTGCTGCTGATCTCAATCGGGTACTTTTCAAGATGCATAGGCTGAAAAGTACAAACAAAATGCTAAAGCAAAAACTTATATCCCAAACCTAAAGGATTGGGTTTTACGGCCTGAAGGCCAATATTATAAGTACCGCATCAAAAAACTATCATCATCAGGGACTTTGCCTTTCATAGCTTTTCAATAAAGGGAAACGCAATGGAAAAGATAAAAAAGACCCTTCTTCATGGCCGGCATGTCGATTATGGCGCCAAAATGGTTGATTTTGGAACCTATAATATGCCCCTCTGGTATCCTGCCGGTGCAAAAAAAGAGCACCTGACGGTCCTTACCCATGCCGGCATTTTTGATACCAGCCATATGGCCGTGGTTACCATCAGAGCCACCGGTAAACACAATGACGCTTTCAGACTTCTTCAGCGTTGTTTCAGCAGGGACCTGAACGCCTGTGTCGGCAAAAAAAAAGCCCCCTTTGAACCCGGAAAATGCATCTATGGCGTATATCTTGATGAAAGCGGCAACGTTATTGATGACGCCATCTTGTACCGGATCGATGAAAAGAATTACATAACGGTCGTCAATTCCGGCATGGGGGGAAAAATTGCGGCCCATCTTGTTAAATACGCAGATGATCTGAACGTTGAAATCAGTGATCTTACCGAAAAAACAGGCAAACTGGACATCCAGGGCCCCTTGGCAGGCAAGACTCTCGGGAAGGTTTTAAAAAATCCGGAACCGGTCCTTGAAAACCTTCGTTTCTTTACGCTCAAGGGCCATTTTGACACTGCATCGCCCCTGTCGGATACGGTACGCCTTGTTGACGGCACCTCTGTTCTGCTTTCACGTACCGGCTATACCGGTGAATTCGGCTTTGAAATTTTCATGGACCCTGCTCATCTGCTCAAAACCTGGGAAATGATTCTTGAGGCAGGCAAACCTTTCGGTTTGATTCCCTGCGGGCTTGCGGCCAGAGATTCGCTCAGGACCGGGGCACTGCTTCCGCTCTCCCACCAGGATATCGGTTCCTGGCCTTTTATTAATAATCCCTGGTGTTTTGCCCTGCCTTACACGACCGACCAAACCGGATTTACCAAGACCTTTGTGGGGGATCAGGCCCTTTTAAGTGTGGAAAATCCCGAGTATACGTATGCCTTTGCAGGCTATGATCTGCGCAAGGTTTCCGTCAGTGATGGGGCTGTTGTCCTCGATGCCGGCGAAAATAAAATCGGCAGTGTTCTGACCTGTGTCACCGACATGGCGATCGGACGCCACAACGATCGTATTTACAGTATTTCAAGTCCTGGTAAACCCGAAAACTTTGTTCCAAAAGGCTTGAGCTGCGGCTTTGTAAAGGTAAAATCAAAGCTTGCTCCCGGCCGGACCGTATATTTAAAAGATAACAGGCGAAAAATAAAGGTGGCGATCGTGGAGGACATCCGCCCCGACCGCACGGCACTCCGTCCCATAAGGGAGATGATTTAAGAAAAGGAGGCTCCATGAAAGAGATCAGTGAATTAAATTTGCCGGATGATGTTCGCTATTCAGAAACTCATGAATGGGCCAGGCTTGAAGGCGATACGCTGAGGGTCGGTATCAGCGACTATGCCCAGGATCAGATCGGAGACGTTGTATTCGTGGAACTGCCCGAGGCAGGTGACCTCTTTGGAAAAGGGGAGGAATTCGGAAGCGTGGAATCCGTTAAGGCTGTTTCCGAGCTTTTTATGCCGGTCGGCGGGGAGATACTTTCCGTAAACGCTGATCTTGAAGAATCGCCTGAAAAGGTGAACAAAAGCCCGTATGATGAGGGATGGATGATCGAGGTCAAGATAGATGATCCGACCGAGCTGGACCGACTCATGACCAAAGAGGCCTACATTGAATGGTTGAAAGGGGTGGAATAGATGCGTTACCTGCCGCATACCCGTGAAGATATCGATTCCATGCTTCAGACAGTCGGGGTTAAAAGGCTTGACGATCTTTTCTCGATGGTCCCTGAAAACTGCCGCCGCACCGCTGATCTCGACCTGCCGGATTCGTTGACCGAGTGGGAATTAAACGCGCTTATGGAAGATCTTTCCGCCGGCATTGCCGTATCCCCTGAATATAAGGTATTCATGGGTGCAGGCAGTTACGAGCACTATATCCCCGAGTCCGTCTCTTACCTGTTGAGCCGATCCGAGTTTGTCACTTCCTATACCCCCTATCAGCCGGAGATGAGCCAGGGGACACTCCAGGGAATTTATGAGTACCAAACCCTTGTTTCAGGGCTTTTGGGAATGGAAACAACCAACGCATCCCTTTATGACGGTGCCTCGGCTCTGGCCGAATCCCTGTTGATGGCTGTTCGCATAACCCGGAAAAAAACCGTTGCAGTCTCACGTCTGATTCATCCCCTGTATCGACGTGTGGTTCAGACGTATCTTGAGCCCACGGATTATCATATGGTTGAACTCCCCTGTCTTGAAAACGGTCAAACCGATTTTTCGGCCGTAGACGGGATGGGTGATCTTGCGGCGGTTGCCATTCAGTCTCCCAATTTTTTGGGCTGTATTGAAAACCTTGGGGCCGTCGGGCAAAAGGCTCATGAAAAAGAGGCGCTTTTCATCACTTGTTTTACGGAACCTCTTGCTTATGGGCTCTTTAAAAATCCGGGAAGCCAGGGGGCCGACATTGCATGCGGAGAAGGCCAAAGCCTCGGCATTCCAAGATCCTTCGGAGGTCCTGGTCTGGGGATCTTTGCCACCAAAAAAAAATACGTACGCAGCATGCCGGGCCGCCTGGTCGGTAAAACCGTAGATAAGGATGGAAAAAGGGGCTTTGTGTTGACCCTTTCCACCCGGGAGCAGCACATCCGCCGGGAAAAAGCCACGTCAAACATCTGCACCAACAGCAGCCTCTGCGCGCTGACGGCTGCGATGTACATGGCTTCTGTCGGCGGCACCGGCATGCGGGAACTTGCCGCTCTCAACCATGACAAGTCCGAATATCTTAAAAAAGAACTGACAAAAGCAGGATTTAAAACAGGTTTTGACAGCCCTACGTTCAATGAGTTTGTTGTTGAATTTCCTGAAGGCTTCAAGAAAACCCACGACCGTCTTCTGGAGAAAAAGATCGTTGCAGGCCTCTCCTTGGCCGCCTTTTATCCTGAACTGCCCAACCACTATCTTTTATGTGTAACGGAAACGATGACTAAAGCGGATATGGATGAACTGGTGAGAGAGGTGAAATCATGAAAGAATCCGCAGGTACAACCGGCCTGATACTCAACGAACCCCTGCTTTGGGAAAAAGGTAAAAAGGGAAGATGCGGGTTTTCTCTGCCCCGGCGCGATGTCGAGCCCTCTCCCCCGGATGAAGATCTTATGGGTGAGGGGCCGGATTTTCCGGATCTGAGCGAGGTGGATGTGGTCCGTCACTACACCCGGCTCTCCCAGTGGAATTTCGGAGTGGATACCGGCATGTATCCGCTGGGTTCCTGCACCATGAAGTACAATCCGAAGATCAATGAAAAACAGGCCCGTCTCAGAGGTTTTTCCGGAGCCCACCCTCTGCTCCCGGCCGACCTGTCACAGGGCATTCTCAAATTGATGTTCGAACTTGAAGGTTTTCTGGCACAGATAACCGGCATGGATGCGGTGACCCTTCAGCCGGCAGCCGGAGCCCAGGGAGAGCTTGCCGGCATGCTTCTTATTCACGGCTATCTTAAAAGCAAAGGCCGGCGCCGTTCAAAGATCATTATCCCGGATACGGCACACGGTACCAATCCGGCCAGTGCCGCCCTCTGCGGCTTTCGCCCCGTGCCTGTAAAATCCGGTGAACAGGGAATCCTTACGCCTGAAGCCATCATCGAGGTCATGGACGAAGATACGGCCGGAATCATGGTAACCAATCCGAACACGCTGGGCCTTTTTGAAGAAAACATCCAAAAGATAGCTGAAATCGTTCACTCAAAAGGCGGGTTGGTCTATTGTGACGGCGCAAACATGAACGCGCTCATGGGGATTGCCCACATGGGAAAAATGGGGATCGACATCCTGCATCTTAATCTCCACAAGACGTTCTCAACCCCCCACGGCGGGGGCGGCCCCGGTTCCGGCCCGGTATGCGTCAGAAAGTATCTTAAACCTTTTCTCCCTGTGCCCCGGGTGATCAGGAAAGACGACAGATACAGTCTCTCCGAAGACTTTCCCCAATCCATCGGAAAGCTGCACGCCTTTTATGGAAATTTCGGCGTCATGATCAAGGCTTACAGTTACATACGGAGCATGGGGCCGGAAAACCTCAAAAAAGCCTCCCAACTTGCCGTGTTAAACGCCAATTATATCAAAGAGCGGCTAAAGGGGATATTTCATCTTCCCTATGACCGGCCCTGCATGCACGAATGCGTGTTTTCCGACAAATTTCAAAACAAACAAAAAATCACGACCCTGAACATGGCAAAGCGCCTTATGGATTACGGATTTCATCCCCCCACCATCTATTTCCCCCTGGTGGTCAAAGGCGCCATCATGATCGAACCCACCGAAACAGAGTCCAAAGAGACCCTCGATCTTTTTATTGATGCATGCCAGGCTATTGCTGATGAGGCAAAAACAGATCCGGAAGTTTTGAGACAAGCACCAACGCACTGCAAGGTAAGAAGTCTGGATGAGGCAGCCGCGGCCCGGCGTCCGTGCCTTACGGGGTAAAAGAGTCTGAAGTGACCTGAAGGTTTGTAGAGACGTGTCGGTGACACGTCTTAAAAGAGGCATTCTATCAATTTTATTCCCCTTTGCGTTTCTTTGCGTTCTTGGCGGTAGAAAAAAAATAACCGCAAAGAGCGCAAAGAAGCGCCAAGTGTTTTATAAATAAAAAGACGGAGTGAAGTGATTCATGAACTTTAGCTCGGTTTTTCGGTTTATCCGGGTGGGATATTGAGTTTCGGGTTTAAGGAGGGGTGGCCTTGATCGTATCTTTGGCCACCATGATTAGACTGATATGTTATTTTAACCACGAAGTGCACGAAGAACACGAAGAAATGATTAAATATTTTTTCACCTTCGTGACTCTTCGTGCTCTTTGTGGTGAATGAAATGGCCTATGTTATGACCAAGGCCGGAGGGGTTAACGAGATTTGAAATCCTCTGCCAATATGCTTGATTCTATCCGAACAGGTAAAAAATGGCACTGCATCGAACTGCCCCCTACCGATTACAAAGAAGCGTGGGACCTGCAGCGTGATCTTGTGGCGGCCAGAAATGACAAAATCATTGATACGGATATTGTCTTGTTGCTGGAGCACTTTTCTGTTTTTACCCTTGGCCGCAGGGGGGAGATGGACAACTTGCTGGTCCCCGAGGATTTTTTAGAAAAATCCAACATCCCGTTGATCCGGGTTGAGCGGGGAGGGGACATTACGTTTCACGGGCCGGGCCAGCTTATCGTATATCCGGTTGTTAACCTGCGAAGTGCCGGATTCAAAGTAGTTGATTTTATAAAATCTCTGGAAGAGGTTATGATCCGCACGGCTTTGGACTGGGGGATACCGGCCGATCGGAATCCTTTAAACCGGGGCGTCTGGGTCGGCGGCAATAAACTGGGAAGCGTCGGCATCACCGTCCGCCGGGGGGTCTCTTTTCACGGGTTTGCCCTGAATATCAATCTTTTCCTGGAACCGTTTACGTGGATACGCCCCTGCGGCCTTCAGGACGTGGCCGTGACATCCATGGAACAGGAGATTTCACAAAAAGTACCCATGAACCAGGTCCGCGAGTCCGTAAAGCATAACATTGAATCGGTTTTGGGAATTGAACTTGCCATGATCCCCCTTTCGGCAGTGCGGACGCTTTTGGGAAAATAAATGCTCAAAACCGTTTACTAAGAATTTTTTACAATGCCCCACAAATTTGGAACCTGAAAAATCCCCCCTGACCCCCCTTTAGAAAAGGGGGGAACCTTCGAAAAAGTCCCCCTTTTTTAAAGGGGGATTTAGGGGGATTTTATAACGACCGGGGAGGAAAATGAATGACCCAACGTCAAAAACCAAAAACATATGCCCGCAAACCTCCATGGCTCAAAAAACGCCTGGCTACGGGACCTGTATATGAAAAGGTCAGATCCCTGGTGGAGAAAACCAACCTTCACACCGTATGTCAGGAAGCCCAATGCCCCAACATATGGGAGTGTTTTTCCAACCAGACCGCAACCTTCCTGATTATGGGGTCAAAATGCACGCGTAACTGCAGGTTCTGTGCGATCGGCCACAAACCAACAGGCCCTCCTGATCCCGAAGAACCGGTCAGGGTCGCTGAAGCCGCACAAACCATGCAACTGCGTTATGTGGTTATCACCTCCGTCACCCGGGACGACCTCCCTGACGGCGGAGCTGTTTTTTTCGCCCGAACCATTAAGGAAATCCGCAAAATAATGCCCGATACACGCGTTGAGGTTCTGATACCTGATTTTCAGGGCAATGCAGATGCGCTGTTGACGGTAATGACGGCCCGCCCCGATGTTTTGAACCATAACATCGAGACTGTCCAGCGCCTCTATCCTTCGGTCCGACCGGAGGCTTTCTACCGGCGCTCGCTTGAACTTTTAAGGCAGGCCAAAGCGTTTGACCCGGCTGTTGTCACCAAATCAGGTCTTATGCTTGGGCTGGGAGAGTCTCCCGAAGAAATCCGCAAAACCCTCCAGGACATTCTTGACACAGGCTGCAACATCCTGACCCTGGGCCAATACCTTCAGCCCACAACTGAACACCTGCCGGTTGAACGCTTTGTTCCTCCCGAAGAATTTGACAACTGGCGGGAAACCGCCCTTGAAATGGGTTTTGCCCAGGTGGCCAGCGGGCCGTTTGTGCGCAGTTCCTACCATGCAAAAGATCTTTATGAGGCGGTGAGAAGTGAGCGGTGTTAATGAGCAATAAAACAGGCATAATGTTTGAAATGCCATCTTTGATAGATGTTTCAAGGAGGAATAAGCCATGAAAGTCAAATACTTTCCTGACACAGACACAGCTCACATCGAATTCACTGATAAAGAAGTTTATGAAACCAAAGAAATCAGTGAAAATATTTATGTGGACTTAGATAAGGATGGTAATTTGGTTAGCATGACCATTGAGCATGCTAAAACTAACGCAAAATTATGGGAATTTTCATTTCAAGAAATGGGATCTCAAGCAGCTTGAATTGAACCGAACCGTTGTATGTACCTGATTCCCAAAGCTGCGGAGCCTTTTCCTTTTTTCGAAATTTTGGTGTCGAAATAGACCTTTTAAGAGCCGACTTCTCCAATATGAGAATCTTAAAAGGCCATTTTGGCCCCCAAAAAGTACGCGTTAAGCCCCAAAAACAGCTAGTTATGGAATCTTTCTTTAAAAAAAACAAAAAGATAGCTTGGTCCGACAGACTACGCACCGTAAGACCGGGGCTGTAAAAAGACGGCGGGATCGTTGATTTATAAAAAAAATTTTCGGGGATATCGGCGAAAGTTTTTTCAGGGACGGAAGGGGAGGAAATGGACGCGCGCCCAGGAAGCCCGGCCATCCGGCCGGCAGGGGACCGTCACCGGAGCATGTCCTTTATTCCTGCTTCGACAATTTATTTTGCAGCTTCTTCATTTCTTTCAAAATAACATCGGATGGGTGGGATGTGGATACATTGCCGGATTCTATCGTTGCTTGAATTGTCGCGGCAACGATAACGTTATTCATGTAACTTACAATCAGTTTTTTGCCGTGATTTTTCGCGGTCAGATCTTTCAATTTCAAGGTTGCGGGAGATGACAGCTTCAGGTGGATCGTTTTGTCCACGAATTTAACTCCCACGATATCTTCCATGCTTAGATCAAGCCGCAACGGTTCATCTTCGGACGCCATAAGACCGACCGCAAGGATCATTCCTGCCAGAAAAAAGGCGGAAAAAAGGCGGGTTTTCATAATCGTCCCTTTACAATAAATTGTTACTGGATGTTTTTTTAAGTACATCCGAAATAAGAATACCGCGCATTCTCCATCCGTTCCGGCCTTCACCGAGGATGGAGAATGCGGTCTTTCAAGTTACAAACAATGCATGCCAAATATTGCATAAGTTGTTGCCAATAGTCAATAGCAAGGATTTGGAGGCATTCCTTCCACCCAGGTCGATTCGATTTCATAGGTAACGATAAATGCATCGGAAACCGTGCTTACGTCGAAATTCCATTCCTGCGGCTCTTCCCCGAAGTTATAAAAAGTAAAGGTCGCACTTCCCATCGGAATCAATATGCTTTGCTCGGTTACTCCCGACGACGATGTCACCTGGATAGTCGTTCCGAGTATATTTACGTTATTGAATGTAAGTTTTACGGCTTGCTCAAATGCCCCGGAAATGGAGCCGTTGGAATTCAGGCTTCCGCCGCCGGCCGGGAGATAGTTCTGAGTCCGGACCACCCTTACCGCATCGATCGCTAAAGCGGAATCATAATACGTATCTCCGACATTCCGTACTTCAAAATAGATCGTAACCGTTTCACCCACACACATATGCCGACGGGGCAACCTATGGGGTCAAATCTTTAAACTTTGCAAATCAATTCATAAGGTAAAATTGTCAAGATTAAAGATTTGACCCCTAATTTTCAGGGAGAGGCTGCTGCAATGGAGGGCTGAGATCGAAGCCTTTCTGGCAGACAGGTTGAAGCTGCGTTTAAATGAAAAAAGGCAGTTTCTGCAGCCGGTCAGCAACGGCATAAACTTTTTGGGCTATATAGTCCGGAGAAACTATACACTGGTGAGAAGGCGGGTAGTTAACAATCTCAAGGCCGGACTGGCTGCGTTTGAGAAGAAGCTGATTAAAAATGACCGGCCCCCCTATATAAAAGTGGTTTATGACTACCGGGAGCTTGAGAAGCTCAGGGCCATCCTGGCATCATATTTCGGGCATTTTAAGTGGGCCGACTCCTACCGGCTGCAGAACGGCTTGATCAACAGATACCGCTTTTTAAGAAGGTTTTTCACCTTGAAAGAGGGAAAAGTTACGGAAAACTTCAGAACGCCGGGGAATATCCCCACCCTTAAACTGCAATACCTGCATTTTAAGACGAAATTTCCCGAAGATATCATTCTGTTCCAGGTCGGGCGTTATTATGAGTTTTATGAGGGTGACAGGGAAACAGCTGCCATGCTTGGGCTGAAAGGGATTTATCAACCCTCGTCCCGCGGCATTAAATACGGTTTCCCCGTCAGGCTCGAGAAAGTCTATATCGACAAAATCATGGGCCTTGAAAGATCGTTGACGGTAGTTGGAGAGGAGAACAGGTATATGACAGGGGTAAAAGTAAGGCTGCCGAAATACAGCCTTCTGTTTCAGCTTTAACGGATTTCTTTCCATTGATTAAGAAAGGGAGGTTATTATGAAAAGCGAGTATTTCCGGCAAACACTCAGCGCCTTTTTGTTAGTGGTATTAATACTTTTTTGCAGTACCGGGTATGCTGAAAACATCGATGATGGCTTCGAGTATGCCTGGGGCGAGAACGTAGGTTGGCTAAACGCCGAACCTTTGGGCGATGGCGGGCCTGGTGTGGAGGTGCAGGATTCCGAACTGACAGGTTATATCTGGGCCGAGAATATCGGATGGATCAGCCTCTCCTGTGAAAACACCGACTACTGCGAAACAGTAGAATACGGTGTGGAAAATGACGGTGCAGGCAACCTCTCCGGCTATGCCTGGGCAGAGAATGCTGGGTGGATAAATTTTGCCCCAACTGGCGCTGGTGTAACCATAGACCCGGCCACAGGCGAGTTCAGCGGTTATGCCTGGGGAGAAAATATCGGGTGGATCAATTTTGCTCCAAATGGAGTTGCGGTCAAAACCTCTTGGAGGGGGGACATTGAGGGACCCCTGACCTCAAACGTGGTAGCCGACCCAGTGCAGATCGGATCTTCATGCACGGTGACAGCGACCATTGACGACTCGACAACCGGTGGCTCTACGATCGAATCTGCTGAGTACAGCCTCAATGGTGGGGAGGACTGGGATCCAATGGATGGTGGTTTCATTAGCCCGACCGAGGAAGTAACCGTCACTTTCGACGCCTCGATGGAAGTCGGGGTCTACGACCTGTGCGTGCGCGGCAAGGACTCCTTCGAGAACTGGGGCCCGGAAGAGTGCATCTTATTGGCGGTGTACGACCCTGAAGGCGGTTTTGTCACCGGCGGCGGCTGGATCTGGTCAGAAGCTGGCTGGTGCCAACTTGACGACGTTTGCGCCAACGCTGAAGGCAAGGCCAATTTTGGATTTGTCTCCAAGTACAAGAAGGGTGCCACGGAGCCGACTGGCAACACCGAGTTTAACTTCAGCGCAGGCGGCCTGAACTTCCACAGCTCGAGCTATGAGTGGCTTGTCGTTACCGGTGGCAATTACGCCAAGTTCAAGGGGTCTGGCACCATTAATGGAGAAGGCGATTACAAGTTCATGTTATGGGCTGGTGACGACGATCCAGATACCTTCCGAATCAGAATCTGGGAGGAGGACGAGTTTGGAAACGAGACCGAAATCTATGACAACGGATTTAACTAGGAGATCAGTGAGGGATCAATTATGATCCATACAAAGAAATAGCAAGTCCTCTTAAACACTTCTCGAAGGGCAGAGCCATCATGGCTCTGCCTCTCAAATTTTAAAGTCTGATAATTTTCCATTATGTAATATTCCCAGTGTTTGAGAATTCCGAGAATTCCGGGGACACCTTACTTAATTGTTTGCAAAAGTGGGGCAACCACAAGGGATTGCCCCTACATTTGGGGCGCGTCAACCCCGGAGTACCAACTCGGGTGCATCGTTTGTACGGAGTTGTAGTTGTGGAGCGGTATGTCATCGCTGTCTGATAATTCTTCTTTCCGATATTGAACAGCTTAAGCCGCTGTGATAATTTTGTATCTATGAATCAAATCACCAATCCCATGACAAGTTTTTCAAAGAGGTTTTTACGCGCCGGGCCGCTGCAATTCAATTCCTTGAGCATTTTAAAATACATCTTCAAAGAGGATTTAAAAGCTCGACTGGCCGGGATATTTGAGCTTTTGAAAGATCTTTCTGAAAAGCAGACAGGACTGGAATACATTGAGGCGATTTTAAGATATATTGCCAATGCCGCCCCGGATGGAAATATCAGCTACGAGGACCTCAAGACAGCCATAGAGCAAACAATACCGGATAAAGGAGGTTAAAATCTTGCCTACCATAGCAGACGCATTAAGAGAGCAAGGAAAGCAGGAGGGCGTTCAGCACGGTATCCGGAAACGGCTTGCTTGAATCCAGCCGGGATTCTTTTTTATTGTTTTATCAATCCCGAGAAGCTCTTCGATCCTGTTAGCGCCCAAACAACCGATATCGGAGCATCTTATAGTGAAAGTAAAGGAAGCAGCCAACGCAAAAGCCTGCAAGCGCTATCCCGGCAGCTACTGCAACCATCAGTGACAGTATCCAGCCTACCATGGGAACGCCAAGTACGAAGGCCAGTTGTGCCAAACCGAGCATTACCGTGGCAATGCTGTTGTTGAAGTGCATGAGCCGCCGGTCTTCGCGCTCAGCGGACAGATTCCGTTTGGCAAAGAGCCGCTTACCGAGATGTGAAACAAGACTCCAGCGCTGACCAACGATTATTGTGGGCAGTAGAAGCAAAAATAGTGCAGTTGTAATCAGAGGCTGTCGTGTAACCAGTGCAATCACAATGCCGCTTACGAGTATCCATCGATTCAGCTTTACAATCGGCATGGGAATACCTTCCGGTTGTGTGGCTGGATCGATGTTTTCCTTTGTTGCCATGGAATAATCTCCTTTATTAAAATCAAATTTTGGCTTTGATCGTATCTTGGGCCGGCATATAAGGGAACTCCAATAAGTATACCCGACAAAAGATGAAGGCTCTATTCGCGTTTCAGGGTCTATTTAAGCAGGAAGGGCAACCTATGGGGTCAAATCTTTAAACTTTGCAAATCAATTCATAAGGTAAAATTGTCAAGATTAAAGATTTGACCCCTAATCTTCGCTAATCTTCGCCTAATCTTCGCATAAAGGAATTTCACGATAAGCTGAGGTACGCCTTCCATGATACTCATAACTGCCCGGACTTCATCGCGGGTCATCACAACGGGAATATTTGTTTTTTTGCCGGCCCGCACAGCATTGATTTCTTCTTTTAATGGAATTTTCAGAACCCTTTTATTTATAGAGAAAGACAAGGGCGTTCATGGTCTGATTTTGTGATTTTGTGTGGCGGGAGCAACATTTTGTTTCACGGCAAGGTGGGTCAAAAACGCTTCGATTTTTTGTTCACCGTCTTTCAGATCTTCTCTTGAAGACATCCGGTGAAAGTGGACGAATCGCTTAATCCATTCACAATAGGTCCTCTCCGTGTGGATGGAATAATGTTTCAGCCTCATGAAATCCCGGACTTCATCAAGCAAGTGTTTATTCTTTGAGCTTGACATGCTTTGCCTTCTTGGTTAAAAGTTATCAAAAAAATTTTACATGATAACAGACTTTTTTTCAACTTATCAGGGAAAAAGATTCTGTAAATAAATGGTTGCGGCGCGTAGCGCCGCAACGGCGAGCTAACGCGTACGCGTCCAGCGTTGGGCTGCGCCGCTTCGCGTCGCAACCCAACGCTGAACCCGCTGAACCCGACAAATTTTCCGCGATAATCGGAGCGCAAGCGCTCCATTATCACGTAAAATTTGCGCGTTAGCTCGCCGTTGGTTGCCACACAAAAACATCCATCTATCTGATTTTTTGATAACTACGGAGGTAAACAAAGTCATTATGAGCAATATTAAAGTAACAATTATTGGTATCGGAAATTGTGCAAGTTCCCTGATTCAGGGAATTCATTACTACCGCAGCAAAGTCCCTGATGATGCCATCGGCTTGATGCATTGGGAGATCGGTGGTTACCAGCCTTTTGATATTGAAGTGGTTGCTGCATTTGATGTTGACAAACGCAAAATTGGGCTTGATGTTAATGAAGCCATCTTTTCCAAACCCAATTGTACGACCGTATTCTGTGAAGATATTCCGCAATCTGGCGTAAAAGTACAGATGGGTAAAATCCTGGATGGTTTCTCGGAACATATGAAAGACTATGCAGACAAGTACACCTTTGTTATTGCGGATGAACCTGAACCAACAGAGGAAGAAATCGTCAAGGTGTTAAAAGATTCCGGCACTGAGGTGCTGATGAATTATCTTCCGGTCGGCTCAGAGGAAGCCACTCGATTCTATGCCGATTGTGCACTGGAAGCGGGTGTCGCCTTTGTGAATAATATCCCTGTATTCATCGCCAGCGATCCGGTATGGGCGAAGCGTTTTGAAGAGAAAAATATCCCAATCATCGGCGACGATATTAAAGCACAATTGGGAGCAACCATTACGCACCGCACCCTGACCGACCTGTTTAAAAAACGGGGGGTCAAGCTGGAGCGGACTTATCAGTTAAATACCGGTGGCAATACGGATTTTTTGAACATGCTAAACCGTGTCCGGCTGGACTCCAAGAAGGAATCCAAGACCGAGGCGGTACAGGCGGTTGCAGCTCAACGCCTGGAAAATGAAAATATTCATATCGGCCCAAGTGATTATGTCGCTTGGCAAAAAGACAATAAAGTCTGCTTCATCCGCATGGAAGGCAAACTGTTTGGCGATGTGCCGATGAATCTTGAAATGCGGCTTTCCGTGGAAGATTCGCCCAATTCAGCAGGAGTGGCGATTGACTCCATCCGCTGTGCCAAACTTGCGTTGGATCGTAAACAAGGTGGTGTTTTGATTGCGCCCGCTGCGTATTTTTGCAAACATCCACCAAAACAATTCACCGATGATGAAGCCTACACAATGACTGAAGCATTCATCCAGGGGAAATAGTCTATGAAATGCTTGATCATCGCCGCCGGGCAAGGAACCCGGCTTAAATCGAAAGGTGAAATCAAACCCCTTGTTCCTTTGCTCGGTGTGCCGTTGATTGAGCGCATTATCCGTTCCGCCATAGAAGGCGGGGCGGATGAGTTTGTTGTGATCACAGGCTATGAAGGAGAGCAAGTCAGCAAATTTTTACAACAGCTTGCTAAATGTCTTAATGTTGCGATTACTCTTATTCAGAATGATGACTGGCAAAAAGAAAACGGTTTTTCGGTATTAAAAGCACGGGATGTCTTAAAGGAACCTTTTCTGTTATTGATGGCGGATCACCTTTTTGATCCGGCTATTATTCGGTCATTACAGGAGCAGACGCTTAACGAAGGCGAGGTTTTGTTGGTGGTGGATACGGATAAAAACAATCCACTGATTGACATGGAAGATGTGACCAAGGTTCACATCAAAGAGGGATATATCTTCAATATTGGTAAAAGCATTGACAATTTCAACGGTTTTGATACCGGTATTTTCCTTTGTACACCGGCAATATTTGAAGCTTTGGAACGTGCTTGTAAAATTCATAATGACACAACTTTATCGGCTGCAATACGGGTTTTGGCAGAGAATAAATGCGCAAAATCTGTGCAAACAAAGGGATTCTGGATTGATGTTGATGATCAAAAAGCCTACCAAAAAGCAGAAAAAACGCTGTTGGATTCGTTACGCGGGAAAAGTAATGACGGCCCGGTTTCACATTGGTTGAATCGCCCGATTTCTACTCGTATATCTAAATTTCTGGTTAATTTCAATATTACCCCCAATCAAATCTCTTTTTTCTCTTTCGTGTTTTCAGTGATTGCGGCGGGACTTTTTGCGCTGGGTAACTATTGGTTTTTGGTTTTGGGGGGAATCATTGCACAATTCGCCTCGGTTATTGACGGCTCTGACGGTGAAGTAGCCCGTCTGAAATATTTATCTTCCGATTATG
>JAUUWG010000040.1 GCA_030589165.1 Desulfobacterales bacterium | reverse complement strand
AAAAGTCCTATGTTGCTGATCTCGATCGGGTACTTTTCAAAGATGCATAGGCTGAAAAGTACAAACAAAACTGCTAAAGCGGGTCTTATATCCCAAGGATAAATCCTTGGGTTTTACGGCCTAAAGGCAAATATTATAAATCATAAGAGACAGCATCGGGTTGGAGCAAAGAATTTTGCCAAAAAGACAAGGGATTTTTCCCGTGTGAAAAGTAAAGTTGACTGGAGACGGTATCTTTATGAACCCTCAGGAATATTACTATCGTGTGATTGATCGGTTAAAAAATTGTTACCAATTCAGTCACTATCTCATTGCGGCGGGCAATGAACTTGCTGCCGAGGTACACGATCCCGTCTTTCCGGCCATAGCGGAACCGGTTGACCAACTTGAAAAATACACGCTTCAAAGAGGCCTTCAGGTTCATCTCCCCGTTATCGGAGAGAGGTCTCAGTCCGTCCTTATGCCGCTTGATTTTGAAATCTTTCTGGGGCAAGAGAACCACAAACTGTATGCCGACAAAAATACCCAGAAGAGACTGTTCAATCAGATAATTCCGGTTGTTCGTTTTCTTGAGGACCTCTTTCGATCAAGAGGTATCCCTTATCTTCTCGATTACACGCCTTCCGGCGGGCATATCCTGTTTCAAAATCTTCTGGGATATCGAGCGACTGAAGCGCTAAAGGGAATCGGTTTTCTGGAAGAGGATCTGATCAAGGCATGTAATTACATCGATCCTTATGACATCAGACGCCTGTACGGTACTTCCCTTGATGCGGCATACGTTTTTAGCGGGATAGGAAAGATTGCGGAATATATCTCCCTTCTTGCCATCGAAGCATTTAAGGAGAACGAATCCCGAGGACTTTTTCCGGTTGTAATTTCCGATACTCATGATCGCTGTATCAACTTTGACAATTCCTGGATCGAAGGCTCCCCTTTTATGCGTTCCATTCGAAGTCCTTTCAGCCTGCACAAGAAAAACCAGGAAAAATACGGAAAATACGATCAACCTCCTCTGGTGGATGTGATCGGCACCTATTTTGACGGAAAGAGCGCGAATGAACAAATTGATATGGATTTTATTATCGATTGCATGTGGGATCTGGAAAAGGCGGCGGATCATGCCCAAAGGTTTTCCGGTTTTATCCCCTGTTCCAACGAAACATTGATCGATTTTATTAATGAATACAAGTCATCAGACCTTTACCTGTTTCACCTGGATTTTGAAAGCCAAAAAGATATTCCACGGGGATTTGCCGTAGAATACGCAAAAAAGGAAAAGAACATTGCCGAATCGACAAGCCGTATGCTTTATTTTCCAAACCCCATGGCTCTTCAACCCAAAAAAATAACAGGTTTTGTTTATGATTTTCTCATAAACGCTGACTGGAAACCGAAACATATTGCAAACATTCTTCGAGATCTATACCAAAATCCTTCTTTCAACTGGACACAGGATTTTTTTAAGTATCCGGCAGAAGAAAAAGCAAATTTCTGGGCAAGAACGTATAGCGCGTTTGCCCTCTGGAAAACCGGCAGGCTAAATGTGTAGCCTGAGGAAAAAAACTTTTGATTAAGCCGTATGTGTTTTTTTATTTATCCTCTCTTTAACAGGAGTGATGTTATGTCTAAACAAGATAGTATGCGTCTAAGAGGAATGCTCCTAAAGCAGCGCGAGGAGATTTTTGAACGGATTCAGCGACTGGAATCCGACTGGCAGGGACTGGGAGAGCGCGATATCGAAATAGAAGAAGAAGCCCAAAAGGCTGATGTGACCTCTCTTTTCAGCCAATTGGATGATCTTGAAAAGGTAGGGATTGAAGAGATCGATCTGGCACTGTTTAAAATGCCAGGAGGGACCTACGGGCTCTGTGAAGGCTGCCGGAAACCGATCTCGTTGAAACGGCTGGAAGTGCTCCCTGCAACGCGGCTGTGCCAAAAGTGTGCCCGCAAGTATGAGGAAAAACAAAAGAGGCTCCCTCCGGCCCGGGAGGTGATTACCTCTGCGGAACTACCCGCCGAATATAAGGACCTGAGCAACGAGGAACTGCGGGAGGTGATCTGGGAGCATCTTCGCAATGACGGCCGGATCGATCTGGAAGAACTCGAAATCCACTGCCGAAGAGGAGTCCTCTACTTGGAAGGCGTTATCCCAAGCGATGACGAACGTGATATTCTGTTACGGATCCTCACCGACAATATGGGCTTTGAGGCCATTATCGATCACCTGGAAATCAACAAATTGATATGGGAGCGGAGGAACCGCTCTGCCGGCACGACCGCTCCCGCCCTCGGCCCCGAGAAACGCAAGATATACGAAATAGATGAGGTGGCCGAAGATGTGTTTGAATCCCAGGAAGAAGGGACCCCCTACATGTTTCCCGACCGGCCGCCACCGGAAGAAAAAAAATAAGGAGGAGATACCATGAAAATTCCATTACAAATTACCGCACGCGACTTTGACCTTACCGAAGCGGATGAAAATGCGATTCGGGAGAAAGCAAAAAATTTGGATCTTTTTTACGACCAGATTATGAGCTGCAGGGTACTGGTCGAGATCCCTCATCGGCATCAGCGCAAAGGAATTTTATATAATGTTCGGATCGAGATAACGGTACCTGACGGGGAGTTGGTGGTAAAAAAAGAGCCCCATGAAGATCTTTTTGTCGCTATACGATCCGCCTTCAATACTGCACGGCGCCAACTCCAGGGTTATGCGGAACAGCGGCGTGGGGATGTAAAATACCATGAAGAGATGCCTCGTGCACGTGTCGGTAAACTCTTTCCGGAAAGGGGTTACGGTTTTCTTATTACTCCGGATGACCGGGAAATTTATTTTCACGAAAACAGCGTAATAGGGCATAAATTCAAGTCCCTTGATATTGGAATGAAGGTGCGTTTTGTTGAAGAGCCAGGAGAAAAGGGACCACAGGCCACTACTGTATATACGACCGGCTGAAAAAGTAATTTTTTACAACAAGGAGAGATAACATGGCGAAACAGCTTTCTTTCACCAAGTACGAGCATCAAGTCATTCCCCGGTTCAGAGAAAAAATCAGCAAGGCGGAATCTACCGAAGATGTAAAAAAGTTTTTTATCTATACCGCCATGGAACTGTTTGAAAATATTTTTGCGGGGAAAATGAGCTTTGAGTATGAAGATATCGCTCTTATGCCGCACTCCACCCCTCCTTACACGCTAAACAAGAGACTGCTTTCCTCCAGAGATTTCACCTCGGCTTGGAATAATTCCGACCTCCCCCACTTAATCGGCCGCCTGGCGGAACGGGCTGTGAACCGTTATAAACACCTGGAAAAGCATCCGGAAAAAACCGACGCAAAAATAACCGCTCTACCACCGCCTCCAAAATAAAGGACTTGAACTTTTTTACAACGTTCAACCTGAGGATCGTGGACTAAATAAATAAATCAGGGATTGCAAAGGATTTTGGTTCGTATTCAAGACGCGTCCAGGAACGCATACTTTTTCGTATCTAACCTTGGACGCAACGCAGAAAACAGGGTAAAAGACAAGCAGGATTGTTCAATTTATTTAATCCGCTTACTTAGTCCGCGATCCTAACCAACAAATAGGAGGAGACCATATGCCTAAGAAATTTCCGGAAGTGCCTGTGAACGATTTGCGAGCTTTTGTTGATCCTGAAACACTCCCTTGCGACACTACCGCATCAATCGAACCCCTGGAAAAGGGGGTAGTGGGTCAGGCCAGGGGGATAGATGCCATTCAGTTCGGTATGGGCTTGAAAGACGGTGGGTACAATATCTTCGTAGCCGGTCCCCCCAAGGCAGGACTCACCTATATTGCCAGAACCTTTCTGGAAGAACGCGCCAGGCAGGAACCGGTTCCGCCGGACTGGTGTTATATCTTTAATTTCAAGAACCCGGACAAGCCCAAGAGTCTCCGCCTGGCTGCCGGTCGAGGCAAGGAATTGAAAAAGGATATGGAGATCTTTATCGAGACCCTCAAGACAAAGATCCCGGAAGCCTTTGACAGCGATGACTACAGTGCCAAGGAGTCTGAACTCCATCAAGACTTTGAAACAAATCAGCGCAAAATTATGGACAAGTTTTCCAGCGTGGCCAAGAAAGAAGGCTTTATCCTCCAGTTTTCCCACGTGGGAATGGTCATCGTCCCTGCAAACAGGGAAGGCAAGCCCATGAGCGAGGAAGATTTGAGAGAGCAGAGCGACGAAGAAAAAAGAGTGCTTCGGGAAAAAAGCGACAGGCTTCAGGAAAAAATGAAGATGGCAATCAAGCAAATTCGTGAAGCCGAAGCAAAGCTCAAAAAAAAACGCACTAAGCTTGATAATGAGGTCGTTCTCTTTGTCGTCGAGCATCTCATGGAAAGCTTAATGGAAAAGTACGATGAAGAACCGGATGTCAAGGAATTTTTAGAAGCCGCTCAAAAGGATATTCTTGAAAGCATAGATGATTTCAAGAAAGTACATAAAGAGCCGCAACAAACAGGTCCGATTCCTACGCCGCCCCGGGAGGCTGTTTTCCGAAAGTATGAAGTCAATCTGCTCATCGACAATTCAGAAACCCAAGGCGCTCCCGTGGTAATCGAATCCAACCCGGCGTATCCGAATCTTTTCGGAAGCATCGAAAAACAGGCCTTGTTCGGAGCCCTTTTTACCGATTTTACCATGATCAAGCCGGGGGCTCTGCACAAGGCCAACGGCGGCTATCTGGTAATAAAGGCACTGGATCTGTTGAAATGGTATTTTTCCTACGAAGCTTTGAAGCGGGCGCTTGGACGCCAGGAGATAAAAATTGAGGATCCCGGGGAACTCTACGGATTGTTCAGCACACGGACCATTCGCCCGGAACCGATTCCACTCAACATCAAAATCGTTCTGACCGGAGATCCCTACATCTATGAGCTGCTCTACATTTACGACGAGCGCTTCCAGAAATTTTTCAAGGTAAAAGCTCACCTTGACGACCAAATCGATCGCGAAGAGGAGTGCATTCTCGAGTATATCAAGATGATGAGCCGTTTTTGCAAAGAAAAAAATATCCGGCACGTTGACCGAACCGGTCTTGCGCGGATGCTGGAATACAGCATAGAACTCACGGAAGATCGGGACAAGTTGAGCCTGGAGCTGGGCGATATCAGCGATCTGCTCAAGGAAGCCAATTATTTTGCCGGCCTGGAAAACGCGGAATTCATCCGTAAAGAACATGTGGAAAATGCCATCGAAAAGCGCATCTACCGGTCCAACCTGATTGAAGAACGGGTAAAGGAACTGGTCGAAAAGGATATTCTCTGGGTGGAGACCAAAGGCAAAAAGATCGGTCAGGTCAACGGACTCTCCGTCCTCATGACAGGGGATCACGAATTCGGCAAACCCAACCGAATCACGGCGACGGTCTCGGTGGGTCGCGAAGGGGTGGTTGGCATAGAACGGGAATCCAAGCTGAGCGGAAACATTCACACCAAAGGCGTGATGATCCTGAGCAATTTTATCAAAGAGCATTTTGCCCATAATAAACCCATTTCTCTTACGGCTTCGCTCTGTTTTGAGCAGAGTTACGGGGTGGTGGAAGGAGACAGCGCTTCCAGTACGGAACTCTATGCCCTGTTGAGCGCATTGAGCGGCGTGCCTATCAAGCAGGGAATTGCCGTTACCGGTTCCGTCAGTCAGAAAGGAGAAATTCAGCCGGTAGGCGGAACAAACCAAAAGGTGAAAGCCTTTTTCGATATTTGTAATCATAAAGGCCTCACCGGCGATCAGGGGGTGATCATCCCGGAGAAGAACATCCGGAATCTCATGTTGAAAAAACAAGTCATCGAAGCGGTAAAGGCTGACCAATTCCATATATGGCCCATTTCCAGAATTGAAGAAGGGATCGAGATCCTGACGGATATGGAAGCCGGTCAATTCCAACCCGACGGAACCTACCCGGAAGGCACGCTATTTCAAAAAGTGGATGAAAGGCTTTCCGAAATCGCCCGGATTGTAAAGGATTTCGGAAAAACCGGAGAAGAGAGCCGCAAAAAGAATGAAGATGAGTGGGGGTGTTCCCCTTACTGCGGCGCTTGGGTACCTTGAAGGCTTTGCAGGACCACCATGAATATACAATAACGGAGACAAAGGAGCATGCGTGGGAAAAACGGTTTCGCACAAAAACGTCTTTTTGGAGTTCGAGAAACTAAGGACCCGACTCAAACAGGTCATATTCGATCAAGACGAAGCAGTTGATGAAGTCGTGGATGCTTTTATCTACATGACTTACAGGCACTTGGAGACTCCACCCAAAGCCATTTTCAGTTTTCTCGGCCCTCCTGCCTCAGGGAAAATCTATCTCGCAAAATTGATCACGGAATTTTTAGATGAATTTGAAGCCTTTAAAATTTTCGACATGGGGCAGTATGCCGAACCGGAGAATGAAGCCCGGCTGCTCGGCCGAACAGTTACTCATGAAGGGGTTCATGAAGGTGAACTTACAAAATTTATCAAGAACCATCCAAAATCAATAATCCTCTTCGACGAGATCGAAAAAGCCGACAATCAGTTACAACTTGCTCTGCTTGACCTGATAACCGGGAGAGAAGCGGAAAGCGAAGTCGATTGCAGTCAAGCCGTTATCATCTTTACTTCTACACTTGGGAGCGCACTCTATCAAAACAAAAAGTTTTTGAGTACATTTAAAAAAAACAAACTGCGGGCCCAGGCGCTTATCATGGATGCCGTCTCCAAAGAAAGAAAACTGGTGTATGATACGATCCAGACTGCCATTGCCCCCAAACTTCTTTCCTCAATGTCCCAAAACTACATTGTATTACTCAATAAGCTCAGCCTGGATTCGATGATACGAATCGGCTCGGAATCCTTAAAGCGCCTGTCAAGTCACTTTACGGAAAAATCCAAAATTGAATTGGAATATCAATGGTTTGACCATCTGGTTAAACTAATGGTCCTTTCATTCGCCCCTTATATCGATGCGAAAGGAGTTCAGCAAAAACTGCCTGATGCACTTTTTTACAAAATTACCCGATTTATTCGGGAAACCCAAACCATCCCCGACAAAGTAACCTTTAAACTTTCCAAATCAGCCAAACTCTTTCTCGATGAACTGTATAAAGAAAGCGACATTTTAGAACAAAAGCTTTTTAAAAAAAACGAAGCGGTTGAATTGGAGTGGAAATCGTATGAGCGGGGGAAAAACGTTGTCTTCACTATAGATCGGGCCGAGTTGAAGAAGCTTCCTCCATCCAAAGAGCTTTTCCGGGAAGAGAGACCGAGTGTCGAGTTTTCCACCATCGGTTTTGAAGATATCGCCGGCAATAAGACCATTAAAAAGACCCTGAGACAGATCATCAGTATTTTAAAAGAGCCGGAGCTTGTCAAAAAGTTCGATATCGACATGCCAAAAGGAATGCTGCTTTACGGACCCAAAGGGGTGGGCAAGACGATGTTGGGCAAAGCATTTGCAAAAGAGGCGGAAATCCCTTCTATTCATGTCTCCGGCAGCGAACTGTTTGATCCTGACTACATCAGACAAGTATATCAAAAAGCCAAAGAGTTTGCCCCGAGTATCGTCTTTTTGGATGAAATCGACATCAAAGGAATCATTGAGGGTGTTTATACGAATATGCCCGCCGATCAGCTGGTCATGGAGTTGAATGCGATTTCCACCGATCCGGATGAATTCGTCTTCACCATAGCCACAGCCAAAAACAAAGAAAACATTGATCCCGCCATCATCGCTCCGGGCAGAATTGACACCTTTGTGGAAGTCCCTGAGCTGGACAAGGAGGCGAGAAGATTTTTTATAGAAAAAATCCTGGAAAAGCCCAATGATGGTAAAATCGATGTCGATAAAGTCGTGCGATATATCTCGGGGATGAGTGGCTACGATTTGCAACGAATCGGCAATGAAGCTTCACTTTATGCCATCTGCAACAATATGAATTGTATTACCGAAGAGATCCTTATTGAACAGATCAACAACATCAAATACGGTTACAAACTTGAAAAAAAGCACATCAGAAACCTTGAAGAAGACCTGAAAAGCACCGCCTACCACGAAGCCGGCCATGCTGTGCTCTCATATCTTCTGCTCCCGGATATCAAGATCGAACAGGTGACCATTGCGCCAAGATTAGAAACGCTGGGATTCGTCTCCTACACCGCGGAAGATTTTGCAGGAAATGTTTCAAAGGAAGAAATATTCAACAATATCTGTGTATTCCTGGCAGGCAGGGTGGCCAATATCAAAAAAAGCGGGGCCAGGGGAATCAATACCGGTGCATCAAACGACCTGGAGCAGGCCAGCTACCAGGCTTATTTAGCGATCGCCAACCTGGGGATGGATGAAGAAGTGGGGTATGTACATGTTGATATACTTGCCCAGAACATCAACAAACAGATCTTCCTTAAAAAAGTGGAAAAGCGTATAACAAAGTGGATCAGCGACGCCACCGCAAAAACCGAAATATTGGTAGAGAAACATTGGGAGAAGATCGATAAATTGGCCTCAATCCTTATCCAGCAGGAGATCGTTGACGGAGAAGAACTTGAAAATATAATGAAAGGAAAGAATTGATAAACGCGTAAAATGTTTTAAAAAAGTGTGAAGTGAGCTAAAGTGATCTAACGTGCCTGAAGTTTAGGAATTCCATCTATTTTTATATGAAAAGGCAGAGTGAATCAACTTATTAACTTCAGCTCACTTTTCCGGTTTGTGCGTGCAAAGATTCCAGGAGGGTAGTAACGGCGGGGATGATGGTTGTGCGGCCTTTTCCTCGGACATATCCAATACATTATGGTATAAAAAATAATAGCATTCAACGCCTGTTTTTGCGTTGAAGCGGATACATTTTTATCTGTAGCCAGATCGCTGAGGAACGCCTCGATCTCACTTTTTCCCATATACTTTGGATGTATATTTGCGCCGTGAAATTTTATGTATCGCACAATCCAGTCACAGTATGTTTTCTCCGTACGATAGGCGTAAAGGTGATACCGAAAAACCTGACGAACGTAGTCCATTAGCTTTAAATCAGGATTGGGTTTGAATTTTTGTTTGCTTTCCATGATAACAACGAACAAATCAAAAACATGGAAAAGGGGAATAGGGTCAAACCTTGATCTGTGACTATGAGAAATTGCTTAATCAATAATCAAGGTTTGACCCCTCGACTGTTCACTTTAAAACCACCAGCAAACCCTCGACTCCTGAAAAAATAGACAGGTAACGCGACAAAAGGCAATACAATAATCCCTATCCGAAGAAGCATTGAGGTTTGATATTGCCTGGCGATGGTGTCATAACGGAACCACATGAAAATAAATAATAGATTCAGTCCATAGTAGGAACAGACATAGAAAGGACGAATGCTGGGGTATCCCTTCAATATCACGGCCAAAACTCCAGTAGCGATACTCACTACACATAAAGCAAGAAGACTGATACGCCTGAACTTTACGGCATTCGATACCATGTAATCCATCCCTTAAAGCCTATAGTTAAGGTTTCTGCTCAAACCCTCCAAAAGTATAGAACCCATTCTTCCAAATGGAAGAATATACAGAACAGTTCACTTTGTCTATAAGGGGAATTACCCATTTCCATGGGATAATTTACCAAAGGTGACAGAAGGCGAGTCGGTCGATCAGCAAGCCCTTGTTCCTGGAACCGTGATCGAACTCGGTCCGGAAACAAGGAAGTTTTTAAAAGAGGTGATTCGGGATGCTTTTGTGGAGGCTGTTAAGCTGCTGAAGGATCGAAAAGTATCTGAATAACATTGTTGAGAAGGATCATCGGTTTATAAAACGGCTTGTCAAACCGGGTCTCGGTTTTCAATCCTTTCACACGGCTTGGAGGAACGCTCAGGGGGTATGAGACCATGCACATGATTCGAAAGGGACAGGTTGAAGGGGTTAAAAAAGGAGAAGTTAAAAATCAGATCGAATTCATCGAAAATCTGTTTGGGCTTGCAGGATAAAAAGGATCCAGTCAAAGCTCTTTTTCAACCTGAAGGATTTTTGCAACAGAACGGATTTTTCTGATTCATCGATGCATCCCCCAGTTATTGAATTTTATATCGGGAGATGCATATATCAGAAAGCCCCAATTTTTTGCAACACAACCCTATTCGGTCTCATGTGATAAGACGGCAAAACCGTCTAAGATGCGGGCGATGTGTCGGGCACCGTTGTGAAAGTCTTTGATGCGCACATGTTCGTTTGGTGCATGGCCACAATTGTCAAAATAGCCCACCCCGGCAGTCACCACAGGGATGCCGCCGAGCGGGTAGGCAAAGGCGTAAATCGGGCTACTCGGCCCTATCATCGGGCTGATCAGACTCGGCTGACTGTACACTTGCTCACCGGTGCACGCAGTCAGTTTGACCAGAGGGTCGTCGCTGCTCGTCTTGGCCGGCCACATGGCGCCTCCCAATCGGGTCACTCTTACGTCGGTGAAGCCCTGGTCGTCGAGATGAGCGCGCACCTTGGCGAAAACGTCATCCGGGTCCTGGTTGGGCACTAGGCGAAAATCCAGCTTTGCCGTGGCTTTTGCCGGGATCACCGTCTTTGGGCCCTCGCCCTGGTATCCAGCAGTGATACTGTCGATGTTGCAGGTCGGTTCGAACACTGCCCTATTCAGATCTTTGCCGGTTCGTCCGCGTACAAACTCCCTTACCCCAAGTTTCGTACGTATGAATTGTTCATAGTCCGGTAATGCATCCAGCAATTCTATATCTATTTCTGATGGCGGCTTGACCTGGTCGTAAAAGCCGGGAATACGTACTCGCTCGTCGGGACCTTTCAGGCTATCCAGCGCCCGGAGCAGCCGCCAGGCGGCGTTGGGCAATATGTGCGCTTTGCCGGAATGTTCATCTCTCTTCATGGTCTTGACGGAGAGTTCGATGTAGAGGATGCCGCGGACTCCCAGGAGCAGCATGGGGTGGCCGTCGGGGTCAATGCCGCCCGCCTCCCAGATCGCCCCCTGGCACTTGAGGAGGTTCAGATGCTCCTGGACAAACTGGGCGATGTTCGGGCTGCCGATTTCCTCTTCACCGTCAACCACAAAGGTCACGCCGCAGGGCAGCGTTCCATTGTGAGCGGCGCGCACTGCGTCCACGGCAGCCAGACGGGCGATGAACTCACCCTTGTCATCTGCCGCGCCGCGGGCATACAGCGCCCCATCCCGGACCGTCGGCTCAAACGGTAGAGAAGTCCAGAGTTCGAGCGGTTCCGGGGGTTGTACGTCGTAGTGGTTGTAGAAGAGCAGCGTTCGCTCCGACTGCCCCTCGGCATGTGCCACGATGACCGGGTTACCGGGCGTCGCGAACTTTTGGACGCAAAAGCCCCGCTGTTCTAACAGTTTCGCCACCAGGTCGGCGCATTCCTCTATGCCCTCGCCCTTTGCCGAGACGCTGGGTTGGGCGCAGAGCTGTGCTGTTTCGGCGATGTAGTCATCGAGGTTCGCTTGCAAGAAAGCATCTATTCGTTGGGTTGTGTTCTCCATAACCATTAATCCTCCCATAACCGATGAAGTACTCTGAAGGCCGTGGTTTGCCCCATTTTATAGTTATCACCAAATGGGTGAAACTCCGTAAATCGCTTATTGCCTTGATATTGTTCAATATGAGTTACGTTCAGATTAAAGAATCGCTCAATTCAGATCTATGTTTCTTGCCCAGGATAAATAAAAGATCATCTCTGATCTTGATCACATTTTTGTCAAAATACATTTGTTCCAGTTCAGCAATACCTTCCTCAATTTCATCGTCTGTAAAATCATACAGGTTTGACATGAATCTGCTTTGAAGCAGATGATACCATCTTCTTTTTTCAAGATAAACAGAATAAGATTGAACCGCAACTTCTGTCTGAAATCCTGTTTCCTCAAGTTCCTCTACCAACAATCCTGATGTCGGCTGTCCTGCTGAGAAACTGGCGAGGGCTGCTTTAAAAAAGGGTAAAGAAGGAATTTTAGGGCGAGTAACAATTAATAACCTGCCATTTTCATTCATTCGCTCACTTAATTTGTTCCATAGTGAAATTCTGTCAGCGAGATGATGTACCATTCCTTTCAGTAAAAGTTTGTCATATTGCCCGGACTTCTCTTCTGCGAAATCATGAGCATCCATGCATAGCGGTTTTACCCCTTTTAATCTGCCAATTTCTGCAAGCATAGAATCGCTAGGATCAACGCATAAAACTTCGTTCTTTAACCTCACTCTTTTGAAGATTAAATGTGAGATCAATCCTGTTCCTCCCCCAATATCCGCAACAATATCGTCAGAACGCAGAGCTAATGACTCGATAATTAAATCTACAACCCACTGCCTATATGAATCGCTGAAAAAATCATTATACGTTAAAGATACGCTACTATAATGCTGTTGAATTTTATTTAATTTATTCATATAGTTATATAAAAAGCATCAGAACCAGCGGCGTTCGTTCTTCCGCCGGGATGTCGGTTATTTTTGGAATTTTAATAGCCATTTCGTCCGTTCCAATGAGTAATTATATGAATGCAGTTGAGATAGTTAAAAATATGACAAACTGCAACTTAAAACTGGGTTCGAGAAGAAAAAGTCGTTTTTTATTCAACAAACGTCCGTAGCCCATTGCCCGAGGTTATTGAGAACTTACATAACGAAAATAATTACTGTCCTTCGCAAAAATCGTTTTGTATTGAAATCATTAGCTTTTTAACGCAGCTTCAAAAAGCCTTCATCCATGATGCAGGCGACACTCAAACTGGTCTTGGGCATGCTTTTGAAGTTTAACTCGATTTTTCGTTCTGTTGCAAAAATCCTTCAGGTTGAAAAAGAGCTTTGACTGGATCCTTTTTATGCGGCAAGCCCAAACAGATTTTCGATGAATTCGATCTGATTTTTGCTCTCTCCTTTTCCAACCCCCTCAACCTGTCCCTTTCGAATCATGTGCATGGTCTCATACCCCCTGAGCGTCCTCCAAGCCGTGTGAAAGGATTGAAAGCCGAGGCCGGGTTTAACCAGCCACTTTATAAACCGATGATCCTGTTCAACGATATTGTTTAAATACTTGATTTGTCTTACTTCACAAGCATCCGGAATGCTCCCTTCCTTTTTAAGTTCCTTGATCGCTGCAGGATAAGCGGGGTTTTTATCGACAGTAATTACCTGGGGTGTCTTTGTATGCAAGCCTTTCAATGCCTTCCGAAAAAATCGTTGGGCAGCTTTGGTATCTCTTTTCGCGCGCAGTAAGAACTCGATTGTATTTCCTTTAGAATCAACAGCACGATACAGGTACTTCCATTTGCCCTTCACCTTTATATAGGTCTCATCCAAACATTTAGAAGGATAGTCTTTTCAAAATGACGCCACTTGAACGAATTTTTCGGACGCATCTATGCATTCTCCAGTTATTGAAATTTAATATCAGAAGACGCACATATCAGAAAGCTTCAATTTTTTGCAACAGAACCGAAAGAAACACCTGTGTCACGTGCAGACCGAATGGTTTCGCTGTCAGGATCAACCAGCCGGCTCTTTCCAGCAATCTCCTCAATTGGGATAGTCTTGATCTCATTTTCCCGAAGCGCAACCATTTTGCCGAATTCGCGATTGACAAATGCGTGGACAGCAGCGGTACCAAAGCGGGTGCACAATATTCGATCATAGCCGGTCGGTATTCCTCCGCGTTGAATGTGTCCGAGCACTGTATAGCGGCATTCGGAGTCGACGCGGTTTTCCAATTGCTCGCATAGCCATTGGGCAATACCTCCGAGCCGGACAGGTTCGGCCGAATCCCGAACTGTTTTCCAAATGATTTGTTTACCCTCCTTGGGGGCAGCGCCTTCGGCTACGCAAATGATGGTAGATCTTCTGCCCTCGGTTCGGCGTTGTTCGATTTTTGCAACAATAGCGTCGATTGTAAATGGAATCTCGGGAATGAGAATAACGTCGGCGCCGGATGCCAGGCCAGCGTAAAGGGCGATCCATCCGGCGTTGCGCCCCATAGTCTCGAGGATCATAACCCGGTGATGGCTGGTGGCTGTTGTTTGAAGCCGGTCGATTGCATCGGTGGCAATTTCAACAGCAGTGTGAAAACCGAAGGTTTCTTCGGTTCCCCAGATATCGTTGTCAATGGTCTTGGGAACGCCGACAAGTTTGAGCTTTTTCTTCTGCCAGAAGTTATTGGCGATGGCCATGGTCCCGTCTCCGCCGATGATGATCAGCCCGTCCAGTTCGAGCTTCTCGATATTGGCCATTACGACTTCCGACAGGTTCTTTTCAACGATTTTGTCACCATCAAGAGTCTTGTACTTAAAAGGGTCGCCTTTGTTGGTCGAGCCAAGAATGGTGCCGCCCTGGAACAAAAGCCCTTTGGTATTATGCCAGGTGAGGGGAATAGTCGATGGCCCTTCGATCAGGCCGTCAAAGGAATCGAGTACGCCGAGACATTCGATCCCGTAACGGCTGATCGCGCATTTGACCACCGCACGGATTACAGCATTCAGCCCAGAGCAATCACCTCCGCCAGTCAATACTCCGATACGTTTGATGTTTATCAAAATATTTTCACTCCTTGGTTAAGGTTAAAGGATCTTTATGACCTTTATGACCTTTTCGAGAATACATATAATGTATAATGGTTCTGTTGCAAAGAATTATTGAAGATGTGAAAGGATACCATGAGGAACTCGCTATGCAGCAAGCCCAAACAGATTTTCGATGAATTCGATCTGATTTTTAATATTTCCTTTTCCAATCCCCTTAACTTGTCCCTTTCGAATCATGTGCATCGTTTCATAACCTCTTAACGTCCTCCAAGCCGTGTGAAAGGATTGGAAACCGATGCCAGGCATTATAAGCCGCTTCAT
Source organism: Desulfobacterales bacterium (assembly GCA_030589165.1). Classification (GTDB taxonomy): domain Bacteria; phylum Desulfobacterota; class Desulfobacteria; order Desulfobacterales; family JAFDHS01; genus JAFDHS01. Next base: position 930 of record JAUUWG010000040.1, on the reverse strand, counting down.
AAAACGGTTGAAATATCTTAAATCAAACCAACTGTCCGTATTTTCATTTATTCCACCGCTCGTCATGATGATATGCAAATGTGGATTATAGTGACCGGATCGGCCATGGGTTTGAACGACAACGATCGTCCCTATCTTCAGTCTTCGTCGAAGGACGGTTGAGACAACGTCTTCCAGGCACTCATGCCCGCACCGCATAAATGCCGATAACAGGTCTCCATCATGTCGTTCCTTATAAAAATCGTCTCTCAATTGTTCAGGAATTGTCAATACCATGTGACGGTAAACCAGCCCAGCATGAAGCACCCGACTCACCTGACCGACAAACTCATCAACATACTTCTTGGAACAGGATAAACAAAAACAGCTTTTACAGCTAAACCCGATGCGGCGAACGTCACGACCGCAATGAACACACCAGTACTCACTATATCCACCGCTTTCCTTGCCACAACCAAGCATTTTCTGAACCGGTTTTTCATATTGCGGAGCGATATATCCAGGATGACGCTCCTTGAATGAATCCCAATGATCAATAAAAATGGTCCGAAAAATTTCCTTATCAATTTTTTGGTTTAATGGCATCTTCATGTCGTTCTCTTTGACACATTCAATGCCATAAGTCCAATAACCGTCTGAGATTGTAGATTAAAAAATGGAAATTCCTATACTATCGAGTTAGTCGTGCATTTGCGGGACCAGCCTGCAACACAAGGTTAAGTCCTCTATCGATTAAAGCAGTGTCCGTATACTCGGCGCTTACGTGCTGATAGACGTGTGTTTTACCCCGGGAGATCTGCCGCGTGTCCAGAAGGACCGAGCGAACCGTAAGGGGAGACCATCGCGTGGCAGGAGTCAGCAGAGGCACAGTAGTCGGCGGAAACGAGCCGTGCCTCCCGAAGAGGGAGAAGTAGACACGTTGGTTCAACA
>JAUUWG010000098.1 GCA_030589165.1 Desulfobacterales bacterium | reverse complement strand
TACTCACCCGTGCGCCACTTTACTCTCTTTAGCAAGCTAAAGATTTCTCGTGCGACTTGCATGTGTTAAGCACGCCGCCAGCGTTCATTCTGAGCCAGGATCAAACTCTCCAATTAAAATATCTATTCTGCATCTTAAAATTCAAGATACAGAGAATTAACTTAAAGACCCTTCTCAAATTTTTCTGTCACTATCTAGTTTTCAAAGATCAAAATCAACTGCCCGCTTGATGACAAGCAAACAATCCGGGCAATTTAAAACAAATAATTTTTTCTGTCAAGCTTTATTTTTACTTTTTATTTATTTTTTTTGCCCTTGGTCTTTCTCTCTCACAAAGAGATGCGAATCTACACTTACTCCCTCTCAATGTCAAGCATTAATTTAACAAAATTTTAACATTATTTTAATTTTTCAAAATTATTCGCAAGTTGTTTTAAAACAAAGGGTTTAGGCATTTAAAAGCGTGCCCAAGCCACCCGGATCCAAGAATCGGCGGGTTAAGAAATACCAGCCCGTGATATGATAATTGTCCCGGCATATTCCATTCAGGATAACATCGATTGTTTTTTAATGCAAAGACAAGGTCGGAGCGGGATTTAACAGGCATGGTAAAACGGGTCACCACTTTGCCCAGTTCCTCAAGTGAATGGGCATCGCTTCCTCCGGTATGGGTCAAATCATATTTCCGACAACAACTGTCAGCCCGCAAATTTTCCAGGTATGAATTTCGGCCGTTTACCGTTTCGATAATGCTGCACAGACCTTCTTGAATAAGATATTCATCAACAGGCATGAGGGTCCTGAAAGGATGTGCCGCTACAGCAACTCCGCCACATTTTTCAAGTAGTTCAAACAATTCTACAGCAGAAAGATCAGGGGAAATATCCTCAAGGGGACCAAAGACAAGAAAATCTCCATCCGATGTGGTGTATTCCATACCGACAATAACGCACAGACCGTCATCCTGCACTCCTTCTTTGAAACAATGCCGAATTTCCATGGTCTGGTGGTCCGTAATACAAATGCCGTCAAGCCCAAAATCTCTGGCATTTTGCAGGATATCACCAATATCGAGGTTACTGCACGGTGAAACAGTCGTATGTACATGAAGATCAAATCGCATGGTTAAATTTACGAATCATCACAATAAAGTCAAATTGTTAATATTGATTTGAGCCTGCAAAAGCATAGAAAATATCTATGCTTATTTTGAAAAAATTCAAGCCGTGCCTGAAACGGTTAGTTTTCAAGAGCCCGGCGGTAAGGATTCTTGACAACGGAACCATTTATAGTATAGCTAATAAGAATGATCTTCCTTGAATAACGATCTTTCTAAATAATCTGCAACGATTTCCTTGATATTTAAACCATAATTTCCATGTCAAAAAAGTGTATCCTTATTCTTTTAGATGGACTGGGAGACCGCTCGTATGAAGAACTGATGCATCAGACTCCCCTGCAAGCGGCTCAAACCCCTGTGCTGGACAAGCTGGCAGCAATGGGAGCAAGCGGGCTATACCATGCCGCCGGCATGGGTCAGGCACTGACGAGTGAAAATGCACATTTTAATATGTTTGGATATGACTCGGCATCTTTTCCGGGCAGGGGCGCCCTGGAGGCTCTGGGAGCCGGAATTGATATAGACCTCAACGACGTTGCCGTACTTGCCCACTTTGCAAGTGTAAGGGAGCAAGACGGGTATCTGGTTTTGGAAAAGAGCAAACCCGAGGCTTCCGATAACGAAGCCGAAGCACTTATTCGTGAAGCAGGGGAATACAATAAAGACGGGGTGAGCATCCGCTTTACCCAAACCAGAGGACTTTCCGGGATTATTACACTTTACGGCAATGTTGCACCCTTTGTGACGGATACGGATCCGATGATGGAAGGCCGGCCCCTTGCAGAAATAAGACCGTGGGAATGTCACAGCCGGGAAGCTGCTGTTAGAAATACGTCCAAGGCCTTGAAAGGTTATCTGATAAGGACCTATGATCGTTTAAAGACCCATCCGGTCAACCTGTACCGAAAAAAGCAAGGACTGCCGCTCCTCAACGCCCTGGTAACCCAGCGCGCCGGACAACTTAAAGAAATTACCCCTTTTTCTGAAAAGTACGGGCTTTCCGGGCTCTCCATTGCATCCGGTATCGTCTACTGGGGAATTTGCGCCTATATCGGCCTTGATTCCAAAAAGGTGATCGATACGGGAAAACCCGGTAGAGACATGGCGGAACGCTTGAGCATAGCCCGTGACTCCTTAGGCACTTATGACTTTATTCATGTTCATACCAAGACCCCGGACGAAGCGGCTCACAGAAAGAATCCCCTTGCAAAAAAGGCAGTCATTGAATCCCTGGACAAGGGAATCGGCGAGGTAATCGGTCCGCTCATGAATAATCCGGACGTTTTTATCATTGTCACCGCCGATCATTCCACGCCGAGTTCAGGACCCCTCATCCATTCGGGCGAACCTGTTCCGCTAACGTTTTACGGTCGGGGAGTTCGCCGTGACAATGTACATCGATTCGATGAAATCAGCGCCGCAAGCGGCGCCTTGGGGTGTGTCCGAGGCAGGGAACTCATGTACCTGATTCTTAACCACCTCGATCGTTCCAAACTTTACGGCACTATGAACTCGCCCGTTGACCAGCCGTTCTGGCCGGGCCATTACGAACCGTTTAAAGTGGAAAACTAAAATGGAAAACTCAATCCCCGAGATCGAGACAGGCGTCATTCACGGCCGATTCCAGATACTTCACAATGATCACATCAAATATATCATGGCCGGCAAAGCACTTTGCCGGCATCTGGTCATCGGCATTACCAATCCGGACCCTCAGTTGACCCGAAAAGAGACTGCCGATCCGGCCAGGAGTGAGGCGACAGCCAACCCCTTAACGTATTATGAGCGCTATCTGCTCATTAAAACAGCGCTGGAAGAAATCGGCATCAATCCCCATGATTTCTCCATAGTTCCATTTCCGATCAACCTGCCCGAACGCTATCAATATTATGTTCCCATGGATGCCGTTTTTTTCATGACCATTTACGACGACTGGGGAAGACAAAAACGCAAGTATTTCCAATCACTGGGACTGAAAATCCATGTTCTGTGGGAAGTCCCTTTAGAGAAAAAGGGGATCACCGCAAATGAGATTCGAAACCGCATACTCAATGGCAAGCCCTGGGAGCACATGGTCCCGCCGAGTGTGCTCAGGCTGCTTAACAAATGGAATATTCAGGCCCGGCTTAAAAGAATTCAGAATTTAAAAAGTTTGAAGTGCCTAAAGTGAGCTAAAGTGCCTAAAGTTGAGGAATTCTATCAATTTTATTATAAAAAACGGAGCGAAGCGACCTCATCAACTTTAGCTCACTTCAAACTTTAGATCACTTTAGCTCACTCCCCCGGTTTATTCCACCACCCAGACGGCACAGTTTCGCGCATGGGTTACTACCTTGCTCGATATACTGCCGAACAGAAATTCTTCTTTTCGTGAAAGGCCCTGTCTTCCCAGCACGATGGTACTGTATTCGGTTTCATCCCGCTCCGCCAGAATACACTCGGCCATTGACGGACAGTAGCGAAGGGTGGAACGAACGGAGACTGCTTTTGGGTCAAAGCCTCGATCGATCAAAATCTGACGATAGTCCGCCAACATGGTATCGACTTTTTCCTTATATTGGCTGAGCCATTTCTCTTTTTCGGCCGATGTCGGGAAATAATCCTCTTCAGGCTGGCCGATTATATGGAGGATGGTTACCTTGAAACCTTTCACTTCTCCCAGGAGTTGACCCACATAGGAGACGGCCCTGCGGGCGTTTTCCGACTCATCCACTGCAATCAGAATATTTTTGTTTACAGTCTTTTCGCCATTGGTCATGCGTATGCCTCCTTTTTAAACTCTTCCAAATCATCCAGCAGTTGTTCCGTATTCTCATAAAACAAATTGGCGCCTTTTGAAAAATGCATGAATATTCTGTTGAGAGATTCGGGTATGTAGGGATAAATCTTTTTCAAATTGGCCACCCGATTATGAAAAACGATATTCACATCTTCCTGCCACAAGGTACTCAAAGCCGGGTGGTCCTGATTCTTGAGATCAATAAGCAGCACATCCCCCTTGCCTGCAAGAAATATTAAAACGTTGCCCAGTCCAAAAAGATCGTAACCGTATATGTTTTCCCTGTGACGATAATTGTAGTCATAGTCTATCCAGCGGTATCGCCCGCTCTCTCTGTCCACCAGAATGTGATCGCGCCTTATGTCGCCGTGTTTTTCCCCATGTTCATGCAGAAAGCCGATTGCCCGAATGCATTCCATAAAAAGATCCAGAATCTTAGGAAAATGATCATGAAAATAGGTCTGATGATCCATATCCATGTCCATGATAAATTTGGAAAGGGGCCTTCCATTGATAAAATCGACAACGCGGACAAGGTTCTTCTCTTTATCCTCAATTGAATATCCCTGCATGAAATTTTCATGACCGGCTACAAGTTTCAGAACACGAGCCTCTTTTTTAGGACTTCTAAAACACTCAAACTCAATGCCGCCGATATGGGCCATAAACTTTTCGTAAAAAACGAGTTTGATGATTTTCAGGCTTCCGTCTTTCAGATCGATGGCGCGTCTTACCCAGAATTTAACTTCATCGTCAAGCCCGAATCTTCCCTCCTTGGCATGATGCCGAACAAGATAGGGTGTTTCACCAAGGAGAACCACATCACCATATTCGACACGAAAGAAATCCGTAGTATCCGTATGAATTTTAAAAGGACGGGCGCTCTGGGATGAGGGAAGCCAGCGGGAAGCCATTTGGCGAAGCTTCTCCTGAGATAGAGTCTCTGTCATAACCACCTCTATGTAAAGCTCTAATTTGGTTGGAAAAATTAAAAAAGCTCCTGCGATGGGGGGAGAATCGGAACTTTTTTAGGGGGTTCCTGAAAGGATAATTAAAAGAAGTTCGGTTGTCAAGCAACAACTCGGAGGATAAGTATTCGGATAAAGAGGATTCAGGCATCCGCATTTTTTTATGTATCCGGGTGAGCTGAAACACTTATAGTACCATATATTAACGCGTTTTATTGTTTGACATGCAAACCGGATTGCTCTATCATTTTTGAAAAATATCTTTATCCCGGTCAAGTCAATATTTTACTTCCAATATACCCGCCGGACAAGACCGAACGAAAAGTAGTCAGGGATTCTGTTGGGCAAGTTAACTCACGAATAAATAAGGAGAACCCCCCCATGGAAAAAAAAATCCTGCTGGCCCTTGATACCTCCATCCATTCAAAGTATGCGCTCCGATATTCCGTTGAAATGTCATCGGTCATAAAAGGGCTCACCTATACTCTTTTCCATACGCAACCTACAGTTTCACAGTTTCTCAAGGACGAAGCCAAAACCGACGTCAAAGCCAAAGCCGATCTGAACAAAGCCATCCGTAAAAACACCGACGAGGCGCAATCTCTCCTTGAGGAGTACAAGGCTCAAATGATCGGCATGGGCATTGCTGAAAAAGACATCACCGTAATGACCCAGCCCAAATTAATTGATACGTCCATGGATATTCTGGGGACAGGACTCCAAGGCCTTTATGATGCAATTGTTATGGGCCGAAGGGGGCTTTCACGGGTTCAGGAAGCTCTGATGGGAAGCGTGACGTCCAAACTGCTGGAAAAATCCAAAGTCATTCCCGTATGGATCGTCGACGGCGAAGTAACATCTACAAGGATCATGGCTGCTGTTGACGGTTCTGAAAATTCTTTTCGCGCAATAGATCATCTCAGCTTTATGGTCAGTGAGAATCCGGATATCAAGATAACATTATTCCATGTCATTCCCAGGGCGGGAGAGTACGCACCCATCAACTTTGACGAAAAAGAGGGGGGGGAGCACTTCTACGCTCGTGCCCTTGACAAGTTTAAAACGGCCGGCATCCAAGAGGACCAGATTGAAGTCAAGGTTGCCAAAGTTACTTTAAACGTGGGCAAAGTAATACTTGATGAGGCAAAAAAGGGAAATTACGGAACAGTCGTTGTGGGCAGGCGCAAAGCCAAAAAGGCTTTTTTTGAAGCAAGCGTCTCAAGGCAAGTGCTTGACCGAACCTTAAACAGCGCCATTTGGATCGTTCCCTGAACCAGGATTAAAAAAAGCAGTCCATGAGAAAAAAAATGAAACGGCCAGAGACGCAAACCATAAATCTCAACAATCTTATTCAACAGATTCAATCTGAAGGAATTCAAGCTGCTGAAAAAAAATCTGATGAAATAATTCAGAAAACAAAGGAAAAGGCATCTTTAATTATTGCTGACGCAAAAAAAAAAGCGCAAGCCATTCTCCAGGAAACCGAAGAAGAGATCAGAAAAAGAGAACGGATTAGTAATAAAGCGATTGAGCTTGCTGCTAGAGACCTGGCACTGAACATACACCAATCCCTTATCCGTCAGTTTGAATCCCTTATTAAAAAAGAATGCCGCCAAAGCATGTCCGGCAACCATCTTAAGGACCTGCTTGCCAAGTTCATCGAAGCATGGACAAAAAACAGAGATCAGGATCTGAACCTGGAAATTTTTTGCAGTGAAGGGGAAAGAGATGCTCTTTTTGAAAATTTTCTGTCACGGTTTCAAGAAGAGCTTCAAGAAGGGATTGAGCTCAAATTCCATCCTGATATTGAGGCAGGTTTCCGTATCGGCTTTAAGGAAGAGAACCTTTATTACGATTTTACGGATAAAACCATTGCCGATGCATTAGCAGAATATCTGTCTCCAAAGATTCGAAATCTTTTTGGCCAACTATAGGGACTCAGAGCCTGTTTAAAAACTGATGAATCCGCTGCAAAACCGTGAGAGCGGTTCAAATTGTCGTAAATTTTCGGCAAATAGGCTTGCTATTCACCTCAAATTTGCAACAATTTGCCCTCGCTCTCACACTTTTTCACTTCGA
>JAUUWG010000198.1 GCA_030589165.1 Desulfobacterales bacterium | reverse complement strand
AAAAGGTAATTTTGAGGGGGGTGCTGTCCCAGCCCGAGATCTTTGACAGTATGGTAGAGTGGGGTGCTAAATTCCAGAAAATTTTCACGCGACCGGCAAGCGAGCGTATCGGAACATCCTGCGCCCGGTTGGTTTCACCATTGCTAAGAAACCGTCATTTCAAACGACTTGCCCCGGTACCGTTTCACCGCATGATTCCATATTTAAATACAGACCCGGGCCATTCCGGCATCAAAGTAGCCCTTTATGTGGGGTGCCTTATTGATAAAATCTTTCCTGACATCGCCCGAGATGTTATCGATGTTTTAAATCATCATGGCGTGGGAATTTTTATGCCTGAGGGACAGGGCTGCTGTGGAATTCCGGCAATCTCTTCAGGAGACACCAAGACATTCAACAGTCTTGTGCGTCATAACCTTGAAATATTTGATGCCGAAAAATTTGATTTTCTTGTTACCTCTTGCGCCACCTGCACGTCGACAATTAAGGAAATATGGCCGATGATGGCAGATAAAGATTCCGGATATGTTAAGAGCAGAGTCGATATAATTGCTCAAAAAATCATGGATATCAATCAGTTTTTGGTATCAAAGGTTGGACTGGAAAATGTCACAGTTGATGATTGTACCGATTCCGTTACCATAACCTATCATGACCCTTGCCACCTTAAAAAAACCTTAGGAGTATTTGCCGAACCCAGATCTCTCATCAAAGCCAACCCCAAATACCGACTTAAAGAAATGCCTGAATCGGACTGGTGTTGCGGCCTTGGGGGAAGTTTTAATCTCCAATACTATGAACTTTCGGCCAATATCGGAAAATTAAAATTGGAAAACATCAAGGCGTCCGGATGCCATGTTGTTGCAACCGGATGTCCGGCCTGTATGCTTCAGTTCTTTGATATGCTGTCAAAGTCCGGTGACAATATAGTTGTTAAACATCCCGTAGAAATCTATGCGGAGTTAATAAGAAACTACCCCGGAATAACTAACGATCCGGAGTAACCTGACGATGGATTCAGATAACCCTTTTGACTGAATGGCTATCTAGTGTCCATCCATAAATGAGGATTTTTGTTCAAGATCAAGGCATGCGAAAAAAATAACCGCAGACATCTAGTTGATATTTCGAGGATTATTTTTTGAGCATAACGCAGAGATTGGGCAAAAAGACCATTGATGGATGGACACTATCTAAAGTTTCACACCCCATTTTAATGGTAGTGGAGTGAGAAACTGAAATAGGTCGGTTCAATTTTATTGACATAAAAGCAATTGCCTGATAATGCTGCGATTACCCGGAGCGGTCTTCAGATCTCCTAAAAAAAACAATGTGTTGAACCATGAAAATCAATATCATAGATAATCTGGAAGGAGAGATAGAACCTCTGAGCTATTCAGAAGCGGATAAAGTCACAGCGTTGATCAGGAAAAATACTCAGGACGTCAATCAAGGAGAGTATACTCCGGCTCAGATAGAGAGATTAAATGCCTTTGCAACGCCGGAGAAAATTCAGGAAGAAGTTAAGAGAGGCTACCTGGTTACCCTTTCGAAGGATGAGGGAGATCTGATTGGGTGTGGGATCGTCGTACGAAAGGGAATGAAGCTTGTCATAAAAACAATGCAGGTCAAAACGGACTATTGCAGGAAAGGCTGCGGCTCGATCATATATAAGCATTGCGAAAATCGATTCAAACAAGCAGGCTTGCATGAAATAGAAGTTGAAGTCCCCAAATTTCCACGCACGGAAGCTTTCTACAGAAAACACGGATTCATAAAAACCTGGAATCCTACCCCCATGGATTTGTACTTCGCTATGTTCAAATACCTTTGACCTGAAGCGGATAACGCGAGCAACCCAAACGCACCCCATACACAACTACAAACAACGCTGTTGAAAGATCTATAATAATTTCAACAGTCTTTCGTGGATATTGTCAAATCCGCCGTTGGACATAATCAGGATAAGATCACCGGGCCTGGCCTTTGTGAGCAAAAAATCGATGATCAAATCGGTGTCCGGAAAATAGTGCGCATCCTTTTCGCGATGTTTAAGGTCTGCCACCAGTTTTTGAGCTGAAAACCTTTCTGCAGGAGGGATCTTGTCAAGACGCGAGGGATTGCGGATGCATATGAGGTCTGCCATGTCGAATGAAAACGGATAGATGTCCTGGAAAACTTTGCGCATGCTGGAATTGGTTCTGGGTTCGAATACCGCAACCACCCGTCCTTGCGGGTAAAACGGTTTGACCGCCCGGATGGTCTCACGAACGGCCGTGGGATGATGGGCAAAATCGTCCATAACGGTAACGCCGCTTTTTTTCCCGCGCACTTCCTGGCGCCGCTTGATACCTTCAAATGTTTCAAAAGCCGTTGCAATTGCCTTTGCCGGGATCAAAAGATTATCCGCAACGGCAATGGCGGACAAAGAATTTAACAGATTATGTTCTCCGACAAGTCTTGTTTTAAAATTTCCGAAAAATGCATTATGCTTTAAAACTTCAAAAAACGTCCATGGCGGGTCAATGGAAACAGCGCCTATACGCCAAAAGGTATTTACATTTCTTCCGTATTTTACAACCCAGCACTCTCTTTTGCAGACCAGATCCGCAACGTTTTTATCGTTGTCACATGCAAGCAGGGTGCTCTGGGGAGAAATGCCGCCTATAAAGGCATCAAAGGCCTGT
>JAUUWG010000188.1 GCA_030589165.1 Desulfobacterales bacterium | reverse complement strand
TGGGCAACACCCAGCCTTAAAGACATGCAGGGGGATAAATCGAGCAGAACATGAAGCAGGGCTATTGAATCCGGCCCGCCGGATACACCGACAAGAACCGATTCTTCGGGGTGAAACATTCCGTAGTCGGCAATAGTCTGTTTGACTGTTTGAACAAACGCACTATATTTAAAATTGTCAGGCAATGTTGGTATGAATTGATCGGGAAAAATTTCTATCTCAGATCACTCCTTAACGATTTTATTCAGTTATCCGGGAGGGGATTGTAACGTCGGACAAATATTAAATTCTTAATAATATCATAACTTACAAAAAATATCATATATTGGATTTTATGCCAAGAAAAAAGGGGGAACGCCGATGATGGCCTATTTTTTTCTTGAAAAAAAAATAATTGTTTGAGAGTATAAAAAATTACCTGGTTGTGCTAGGCGGGGAGTTAGCGGTGCCCTTTTCCCGAAATCCGCTTTATGCGGGGCTGAATTCTGTCTAAAGGCCCTTACCTGAATGCTTGTAAGTTACTCTGATCGGCCGCCATGCAACAGACAATTACGAACCTCGTCAGATCCGGAAGGAAGCAGCGATAAGTAATGCAGTCTGTGTCGTGGATTGATCCCGGTCATGTTGCGACTTATGCTTTTCCGGAAAGGTTCGATAGATGGTGCACAGCCAGGTTTTTTTATTACCACTTTTTATCCTTCCCCAACAATCGGCTCTTATTTACTCAGTCACGAAGATACCCATCTCATGTTAGCTAACTTTTTTCGGTTTATCCGGGTTAGGCTTCAATAAAAGGAATTTGCACCTGATGGAAAATATAAACAACAACGTAAAACGCCTTAATATTGAGGATAAAGAAATCATACTTCTGGGTACGGCTCATGTGTCAAAAGAGAGTGCCGACCTTGTTGTCTCTGTTATTAATGATGAGAAACCGGATACGGTGTGTGTTGAACTCTGCCGATCCAGGTATCAGTCTATTCGTCAAAAAGATAAATGGCAGGAGACGGATATTGTCAAGGTGATCAAGGAGAAAAAAGCCTTTCTCCTTCTTTCCAACCTTCTTCTGGCATCTTTCCAAAAAAAGGTCGCTAAAAAGTTGGATATAAAACCCGGTGAGGAGATGATAAAAGCCGTTGAAACCGGAGAGGCCGCGGGCGCCCGAATCCATCTTGCCGACCGGGATATCACTATTACCCTCTCAAGAATCTGGCGAATCATGGGATTCTGGGAAAAACTCAAGCTTTTGTTTCAGATGGTCATGTCTCTCGGAGAGGTAGGTGACATAAACGAGGAAGACATTGAAAAAATGAAACAGGAAGATGTGCTTGAGACGCTTCTTTCAGAGGTGGCGAAAACTCATCCGGTTTTAAAAGATATTCTGATCGATGAACGGGACAGGTATCTGGCATACAAGATCAAGACGGCACCGGGTAAAAAAATCGTGGCGGTTGTGGGTGCAGGTCATGTCCCCGGCATCTTGAATTGCTGGAATACGGGCAGGGATACGGATATCGAGTCCCTTGAAAAGCTGCCACCCAAAAAAAAGACCGCCGCTTTTTTTAAATGGATGATTCCTTTAGGGATATTGCTACTTTTTATGTTCGGTTTTTTTTACGGCGGCTTCGATGCCGGCACCGACATGATCTGGTGGTGGTTCATGGCAAATGGTGTTCTGGCAGGCCTCGGCGCCTTAATTGCCATGGCTCATCCCCTTACGATTTTATCTTCGATTCTGGCGGCCCCTTTAACTTCCTTGAACCCCATGATTGCGGCAGGCTGGGTGGCAGGGCTGACAGAGGCTTTTTTCAGGAAGCCAAAGGTTAAGGATCTGGAACGCTTGCCCGAAGACATCGTTTCCCTCAGGGGGTTCTGGAAAAACAGAGCCACCCGAATTCTGCTTGTCGTTGTTTTTACAAATCTGGGAAGCGCTGTGGGCACCATGGTTGCCATTCCGTTAATGGCAAAAGTGCTGTAGTGCCTGGATTCTCTAAACTATATCCACTATACGTCTTTGGATCTTTTTGCCGTCTTTCGTCGGATATGACCGGTTGACGATTTTCAGCCGGCCCTGTGCAAAAAGCTGAATACATTCCGGGTAAAGTTCCCATTCAAGCTCCAGGCCTTTTTTCTTTATTGTAGCTATGGTATCATCCGGCTGTATTTGGAAAGCCTTCTGCCCGATAATCGGGCCTGAATCCTCGCCGTAATCGATAAAGTGAACGGTACACCCCCCGACCTTGCATCCGTAGCGAAAGGTATCGCTATATCCGTCCGTACCGGGAAAAGACGGCAACAGTGCCGGATGGATATTCATGATGCGCGGATGATCGGCCTCTTTGTTGACCCGGTCGATAAAATACGGGCTTAACGTTCGCATAAAACCCGCCAGCATCAGCAGATCAAAAGGATAGGGTGCCATCTCTTCAAGAAGCTTTGCCTCGGCAATTGCCCTTGACACCATAAAAAACTTTACCTTTTCAGGATCGGCATCATCGGAAAAAAGAGACTGTTTTGCGTATAGATCATCTATGTCAAAATCCTTTGGGGGCGCAATCTTTTCAGGTTCTTTTTTCAAGCTTTGTATAATTGACGAATAGTCCACTGTAAATGTATTAATTCCATGGTTTTTGGCCCTTTCAAGGCCGGATGCATCCGGATTATCCGTTCCCACAAATACGATTTCTCCATCTATTTTTCCTGATTCGCACGAATCTATGATGGCCTGTAGGTTTGTTCCTCCTCCTGATATAAGTGCCCCGATACGGATCTTTTTATGCATTTTAAAATTCCTCAAGTAGTAAAAAAACGGTCAATTCTATAAAAATTGACTTTCATCCTATCTTTTGATGTTAGGGACTCGGCACAAATAAATTATCCCATTTAGCATCTCCTCTTCAGGCCATCTTTATCCGATCCTCAATCAAATCGTCCTCGAAATAGAACGACTATTCCTGTGGTGATTAGATTTCGGATCGAATAAATCTGACCTAAACATGAGCGCTATCTGGGACACTTTA
>JAUUWG010000213.1 GCA_030589165.1 Desulfobacterales bacterium | reverse complement strand
TTCGATAAAGTGAAAACAATCGCAAACAAGGATAAATCCACGATCTCACAAATGCTGGGTATGGGGCTGGCGCGCCAGGGCAAGATGCGGCGTCGCGCAGACGTGGAAATTGCCATGGGAGAGAGCATGATGGAGATCATTCCCAAATTAGAGAAACGTACATCGTATGTGGCCCTGCTTTCGAATATTGCCACATTGCTGGGGCTGCTCGGCACTATCATGGGTTTGATTGAGGCCTTTACTGCCGTTGCCAAAGCAAACCCTGCCGAAAAGGCCGACATGCTGTCGGCCAGTATCTCGGTGGCCATGAACACAACGGCCTTTGGCCTGATGTCCGCGATCCCGCTTCTGCTTTGCCATGCCAAGTTGATGACAACCACGGGACAGATCGTAGACAGCCTGGAGATGGCTTCGGTCAAGGCGTTAAACAGCATTACCAGTTCACACAGGAGTCAATCTGAGATTAAATAACAATTCGTGGGTAGTCTATAAAGGATTACCTTTAGAGGATGAAATGAAAAGAATAGAAAATAGCTCATAGGGGAAAGGGTTTTTCATCATTTATACTGCTTAGTCTGGGACGGAACTATCAGCTATCAGTTCAATTCCATTACTTAAGCGATTATTGATTATTGAACCGCAGAATATCGAACAAGGAATGTCGAATTCCGAAGTGTTTTTCCTTACTTCTGTGGTTCGATATTCCCTGTTCGATATTCGATATTCACAAATTACTTGAATATTTGCTTAAGTTAACGACATTGACTATCAACTATGAGCTATCAGCTGTTATACGTATGCAGGAAAAGTTTTGTTAACCTTCCCCATCCGATTTCAGGCATTTTCCCGTAAATATCATCCCCCAGGCGACCGCCGTCCGCTGCCATGGGAACGGTTTCCTCTATTACATCATAGAGACGATTAACCTCTTTTTTCAAAAAATCTTCTGTTTCGCTTCTTATCATAAGATTTTTCAAATCATGACGAAGATTGTTGGAATGAATCCTTAAAACCCAGCCTTCAGAGTAAGGGTGCTGATTAGCCAGGTTTCCCTGCTCTCTCAGGGCGGGATTAATGGCTGTGACGACTCCGCTGATAGGAGAGAGCACTTTGGCTTCGTGCCGGCCACGATTTATTATGATATCCGGACGATCCTGTTTTATCTCCTTGCCCATAAGAGGAGCTTCAATCCGATCAAGGGGGCCGAGCATTCGCAAAGCAAAATCATCCATACCAATTCTGACTGCAGAACCTTCTTCCATCTTTACCCAGGTATGTCCCCGGTGAAGATAGAAGCCCTGTGGCACCTTAAATCCTTCGATATCCATCACATCAATCGGCTTTACAACAGCATGCACAGTGTACTGGTCGTCAAAATACTGGTCGAATTCGCAGTTACCGCATAAGTATTCATTGGTGCATGCTCTGAAATTGATTCGCTCCTTCATATGGTGCAGGCAAGGCCGCTTCCATACCGGAAGTTCTTTTAATCTTTCTTTCCAGAAAACGATTTTTCCCTGTCTTCCTTTCGGTCTTTCACCGTACTCTTGAAGCTTTTGGTTTTTAGCGGCTGCCCGTCGCAGAGCCCTGTCAAAGCGGCATGTGGAGCAAAGAAAATCACTTTTGCAAAACCTGCGGTGAACCACGCCGGCCTGCATCCAGATGCAGGGGCTTGATTCTTTTTGGAATCGATTATCTATGCGTGTTGCTTCCATTATTTTACCTCTCCAACTTTGATCGCGTCGTAAAAAGTCGAATTCATCAGGTTTTAGGTGTTAAGTTTTAGATTTTAGGTTAATGATATTGTCTGTTTTAACAGAGACTTAAAACTTAAATCCTAAAACTTAAAACGTTTCGTAAAAAATAGACAGTCCAAAGTTCTGTTATTCCTACAAAAGCAGGAATCCATAACTCCTTTCTCCGATCAGATCGAGGACAAGGATTTTTCTGGATTCCCGCCGCAGTTTATCCCGGGGGCGGGGCGGGAATAACGGACAACAGGCATGCATCAGGTCTTAAGAAAGGTTTTTGTCAAATTTTTCCACCCGAGGTCAGGAAGGTTTCCGTATATATCTTCCTGCAGCAGACCACCGTCCGTCGCCAGGGGACCGGCCACATCCTCTATCATATTTTCAAGCGTAGCGACCTCGTTATTTATCCAGCTTAAGCTGCCTGCATCCCTCATAAGCTCTTTTACAGTCTTTTTGATATTGGGGTTGCGCACCATGAAGAGCCAACCATCTTCATACGGTTCGCGGTTGGCCAGTTCCGGGTTTTCTCTGACCTTTGAATTGACCTCTACTATCACCCCGCCTACGGGAGAAAGAACATCAGCTAGATTTTCTTTGCACTTCAGTCCCCAACCGACTTTGCCCTGA
>JAUUWG010000049.1 GCA_030589165.1 Desulfobacterales bacterium | reverse complement strand
TCTGAGATATTCCGCACGTCTCAGACCCTGCGGCAAGTGATTAAACAATCTTTAAGAGGGGCAAAGATAGTGTTGCTTGTAAAAACCGCTTAATAACTTTGGCGATGCGGCTCTTACTGGTTTGGTAGTTCCAGGGAAAATGCTTTTTATTTTCCACAAAAACTACCTTTTTCTAAACTTATTAACCGAAAGGAAGGCGGCATTCCTCCCCACCTGAATCAAAGATTCAAGCGGGGTCTCCTGCCGCGTTTACGATGAAAAAGCATCTGAAAGAATCCGAGTACCATCGTCTTTTCTTGAAGGATTAACCTTTCCGGTTTATCCAGGTTAGGAATTATAATGCTCACTGAAATACAACTTGAAAAATATGCGGACGTGCTTTTATGGGGCCTTAAAACCGCGAGAACCGACCCATTTAAAAAAAACGATATCATTCTTATCCGATATGACCTGCCTGCACTGAGGCTTGCTGAAATCCTTTATGAAAAATTTCTGACCATGGGCATGAATCCTGTTCAGCGCATGATGCCGACCCCGGTCATGGAAAAAAATTTCTACAAACTTTCCGATGACGGGCAACTTGTCTTCCGGACTCCCGGGGATGAAGAACTCTTCAACAATCTTAACGGGAGCATTTTTCTGCATGCGCCTGAATCCATAACCCATCTCAGCGGAATAGACCCCCGGAAAATAGGAAAAGCCGCCGTAGCGAAAAAATATTTGCGCGATATTCTCAACACACGGGAAGAAAAAGGCGCTTTCGGCTGGACCCTGTGCGTCATTCCTACCCAGGAACCGGCAAAACATGCAAAACTTACGATTGAAGAATATTCCGAGCAGATCGTGAAAGCATGTTTTCTTAACCATACGGACCCTGTTGCGGAATGGGAAAATATTTTCAAAGAAGCCCAGAGAATCAAGAAATGGCTGAACAGCATGGAGATAAAGACCCTTCATGTTGAATCCGAAAGCACGGATATTGAAATAACCCCTGGAGAAAAAAGGAAATGGATCGGCATATCCGGCCATAATATTCCAAGTTTTGAAATCTTTATCTCTCCCGACTGGCGGGGAACAAAAGGGATTTACTTTGCAAACCAGCCTTCATTCAGAAGCGGTAATTACGTCGAAGGGATAAGGATCGAGTTTAAAAAAGGCTCCGCAGTTAAAATAGAAGCCCAAAAGGGAGAAGATTTTGTTCGGAAACAACTTTCAATGGATAAGGGTGCAAACAAACTGGGTGAATTCTCCCTGACGGACAAAAGATTTTCAAAGATCGGCAAATTCATGGCCAGCACCCTTTTTGATGAAAATTACGGCGGCGAACACGGAAACTGCCATGTTGCCCTGGGAGCGTCCTATTCAGACACTTATGACGGTGATCCGTCCGAGTTAACCAAGGAAACCAAAGAAAAACTCGGTTTTAATGATTCCGCGCTTCACTGGGACATTATCAACACGGAAGACAAAAGGGTCACCGCCCGTCTTGCATCCGGCAAAACGGTCATGATATATGAGAACGGCAAGTTCACCTATTAATTTAATAGCATAGGAATTTCCATTTTTTACTCAATGATAGAGGAAATCCCAAATGACAATTTTCAAATAACAAATAAATTCCAATGGACAAAATTCCAAATTCCAAACAACTAACCCAAGATAGATATTTGTGATTTTAACTTGAGGACTTGTTTATATATGATCCGGGGTGCAAAACCTTATGTTTCGTACTCCGGAGATATTCAAACCGGCACCGCAGCCTTATAAATTACGGCACTCCCTTCAATCCCATACTGCCTGACGGATGCCGGAACAATGGCTGATGTCCCCTTTACAAGAGAGATCTTCTCGTCTTTTTCAATATCCGTTATAATTGACTCTCCCTCGGTACAAAGGAGTATTTCAGCACTTCTTTTCAGCGGACTTGTGTATGTCATATTCTTTTTTACAGAGATGACGGAGAGAACAAATTCCTCGGCAAAGCTTGGATAGACACGCTCGCACTCGCTCTTTTTTACCGGCACAAGAATATCGGGTTCTCTGTCTTCAAAACTCAAAACCCTTAACAGTTCGGGTACATCAACATGTTTCGGGGTCAGTCCGCCCCTCAGCACATTGTCTGAATTTGCCATCAGTTCTATGCCCGTGCCTTCAAGATAGGAGTGAAGCTCTCCTGCCGGAAGAAAAAGCGCCTGGCCGGGCTGAAGGCATATAAGGTTCAACATTGCAGGGGCAAAAACCCCGATATCCTCAGGGTACGCTTTATTAAGCCTGATCATCCATTCAAAGACGCCGGCCTCTTTAGAAGGCTCTCCGGCTTGAACAAATTTTTGCACTTTTTTTACGGCATCGGTGACGGCCTTCCGCCGCCGGTCCCGCTCCATTGTCATCAGACGGTTAAAAAACTCTTTTAACCCCTTGGGATTCGGGTTATTCCCAAGGGCGTCAATCTCGTCTTCCAAGCCTGCCGGGCGGATCTTTCCCCATAGCCACAGGATATCGGAAATCTTCCGAAAGCCTTTCAAGGCCCAATACGGGGTCAGGGCGCAAATGCACTCGGGCTTGTGGTTGTCATCCTTATAATTTCTGTTAAAGCCATCCAAGGGGATGCCGAGTCTGTTTTCACGTTCAAATCCTTCCCTTGCCTCTGCCAAACCCGGATGGGCCTGTATGGAAAGGGGTTTTGCGGCAGCCAGTACCTTAAAAAGATAGGGGAGCCGGTTGTCAAACTTTTCAGCCGCCTCTTTTCCCAGAATATCTTCCGGATTTTTTTCGATCAACTCTAAAAGGGATATCCATCCATCGTCCCATTGAACCATAGAAGGCGCCTTGGGATGCGCCCCCATCCAAAGCTCGGCCTGGGGTCTTTCCGAAACCGTCTTTTTGCCTAAAAGCTCAGGGATAGCCGTATAAGACCCCCAATCATACGCCTGTACGATATTTTTCAGTATGCCGATCCGGTTTGAGGGTTTCATCCTATCATTCCTCCTTAAAGCTCGGGCAATCGTGTTTAACTTCTATATGCGGTTTGATATCCAGGACAGGCGTTTTATCCAGCATGTCCACCCCTTTGACTTTGATTATATTTTCTTTGATATCAAGAACCTGTAAAACCGACATTCCGATGGGATTGGGCCGGAAGGAAGAACAGATGCTGAAAACACCCATGGCTTTATTTCGGTGGGGAGGCGTTTGAACCAGAAATCTCCGGTCAAATTCAGAGCTTTCATGAAAATTAAAGATAACGACAATACGCTGGCCGGCTTTTATATCTTTAAGGCCTTTTGTATATTTCTTATCAATAACCAGCTCGCCTTCCATATCAGAAAGACTCCAGTGGCGGGGCGGTTTTTTTCCATCCGTCCGCACAAAACCGATCGGTTCCATTAAGATGCTCATGGCGTATAACCCCTTACTTCTATTGCATTTTTAATACCGGACAAGTTAAAATAACAAATCTCAAGCACCAAATTTCAAATAAATCTCAAAATACAATATCCAAACTCCAAGAAAATCTCAAATATCTTTGGTTGGTTGTTTGGAATTTTGAATTTTTTTCATTGGAATTTATTTGTTATTTGGAGTTTGTTATTTGGAATTTCCTCTATCATTGAGTAAAAAATGGAAATTCCTATACTATCAAGTGTACGGATCACTTTTCGGCCGACAGCTTTCTTTCAAGTTTGGCAACCGATTCGATGTGATAGGTATGGGGGAACATATCGACCGGCTGCACCTCTAAAATTGTATATTCATCTTTTATCATGGCAAGATCCCTTGCCAGGGTTGCGGGATTACAGGAGACATAAACAATTCTTTGAGGCGCCATTTGAAGAACCTGTTTTACCACGTCTTTATGCATCCCTACTCTTGGCGGATCGATGATCATGACATCGGGCTTTTTTGTAATCCGGGGGAGGCATTCCTTTATATCACCGAGGATAAAGCGACAATTGGAGACCCCGTTATTGCGACAGTTCTTGTTTGCATCGGCCACGGAACTCTCAACCATTTCCATGCCGATGATCTCCTGGACGGAATCTGAAAGCCATACCGGTATGGTCCCGGTTCCGCTGTAAAGATCGATAACGCTTTCTCCGCCCGAAAGTCCCGCATATTCCTTTACCGTCCGGTACAACCGCTCTGCGGCCCTGGTATTGGTCTGGAAAAAAGAATTTGCAGATATTTCAAATTCAAACGGCCCTATTTTATCCTTTATGCAGGGCTCTCCTCCAAGAAGAATTTCATATTCTCCAACGGCAACACCGGCTTTGCGCGACGTTATGTTGTTTACGACAGAAACGATCCGGGGATATTTTTCCATCAACAGGTCGGCAAGGGGCTGTACGACATCCCGATCTTCTGTTGCCGTTATAATATTTACCATCCACTGATCATAAGCAACAGAATGCCTCAGCATAAGGAAACGCCAAAATCCGACGTGGGTGCGTAATCCATAAACGGGGACGTCGGAATTTTTTATGTAAGTTCTGACATCATCAAGAATCTTGTTACCAAGGTCCGGCTGAAGAAGACATACGCGGTTATCAAGGACCTTGTGAAAGGTTCCCGGTACATGAAGCCCAATGGCAAAGCTGGTGTCTATATCTTCTCTGCCCAACTCATCCGGCAGCAGCCATCTTTTGTCGGAGCAGGAAAATTCCATCTTGTTCCGGTATCCGAAAATCAGGTCCGAAGGGATTGCAGGCCGGACCGCAACATCTTTTACAAGCCCGATATGCTCTATGGAATCGGCAACATGTTGCCGTTTGTACTCAAGCTGTTTGTCATACTTTAAAAACTGCCACTTGCAGCCGCCACAAAAACCGCTGTACGGACAAGGCGGATTGGTCCTGAACGGTGACGGTTCCATAAGCTTTATGACACGTGCCTCTGCATAGTTTTTTTTCTTTTTGACGATACGTACCCGTACCCGGTCCAAAGGCACGGTCCGGTCGACAAAAACGGCAAATCCGTCAACCCGTGCAATCCCTTTGCCGCCAAACGCCATATCCGAAATGGAAAGTTCTATCTCTTCCTTTTTTTTAACGGTCATATACCCGTTCCTTGTTTCAGTGGTTCCATAAACCTGATTTAAGCCTATTATTTTTTGTCAATAATTAAAATTCGAAAACTCAAGCTAATATACTTTTAAAAAACAATTAAAATCAAGAAATCATTCAGCAAGTATGACAGCAATTCTAATTTTGAAGAAGAACACCCCCCTTGCCCCCCTCAAAGGGGGAATTTTTCGGTTAAATTATAGGGGGATCTTCATGAATTCCCCCTTTGGAATTCCCCCTTTGAAGGGGGATAAGGGGGATGTAACACAAAACTGTAAGAAAAAAATGCCATAATTAGAATTGCTGCGAGTATGAGACACAACTTGCAACGATACGGATTACATGCTATCAACAACGTGTTTGCTTTATAAAGTATTCAAAATTGTGAAATAAATTTCCCAAACTTTGTTAAATTTATTCCCAATATTTCAGATCCAATCTCCTTTTAATTTCGTTAACTCTTTATTTTTTTTCATTATTTCAATCAACAATTATTTTTGCATGATTTTTGCATTCCACACATTTAGCCTCTTAAGCCTCTTAATTCTGAAATTTGTGCTTTTTATGGTAAAATTTTTAGAATTTAAAAAAGCGTAAAGAGATTAAAGTGCGTTTTTGATTTTTTTCTTAAAAATCCAGGATAATCCCGGCTCTTTTTACGCACAAAGAATCAGGAGAAACACTTCATGAGGAATGCAATCGTAGAGACAAAAATAATTAATACCAGTGGTAGACGTTTAGGCATCGATAGACGACAATTTTCATACACAGACTACGTTCCTGAGAGAAGATCGAGCAAAGAGCGTAGAAAGGGATTTGATCGCAGAAGCGGATTTGATCGCAGAAATAAAAACGGCATGGAACATAGATAATCCTTACTCGTTTGATCTTGTATGAAAGTCCATATGATACCTGCGCAGAAAAGAACCACACAAATTCAATCTGCAAATACTATTCGTATGCGCTAAAAAAGGGAGGTATATTTTATGAAAAGGCGCTTGGGTGACAGGCTGATAGATAACAAACTCATTACAGAGGAACAACTTCATGCGGCTCTGGAGCGGCAGCGGATCCACGGGGGAAGGATTGGCTACAACCTGCTTGCCCTCAACCTCATCAGCGAAGAGGAGCTTTCCAGGTTCTTCAAGATGTCCCCGCCGATTCCCAAAACCGTGGAAGAGACCGGCCTTGAATTCTCCTTTATTGCAGACCTCATAATGAAACACGTTCTCTTTATGGGACAATTCACCATCTCGGAAGTGTCGGACAGGGTAAAGCTCTCCTTTCCGGTGGTTGAAAAAGCCATTGACATGCTCCGGAATGAACGCTTCTTAGAGGTAAAAAGTGCGGCACAATTGACCAAAGCTACATATCAGTTTGCCATTACCGAACAGGGAAGGAACCGTAGCAACGGTCTTCTCGATCTATGCCGCTACATCGGCCCCGCGCCGGTGACCCTGGAGCAGTACCGGAGCATGGTTGAGATGCAGACCGTCAAAAATCTCATAACAAACGAAGAGAGCATCAAAAAAGCCTTTTCTCACCTCGTCGTAAGCGATCAGATCCTGGGAAGAGTCGGCCCGGCAGTATGCTCCGGCAGGGCAATATTCCTCTACGGCCCACCCGGCAACGGCAAGACAACCATTGCCGAGACCATCGGCAAGGTTCTTCCCGAGACGGTTTACATGCCCCATGCACTCCTGGCAGGCGGCGAAATCATCACCGTGTACGACCCGGCCAACCACACTCCAGCAGAACCGGATCCCGGCGCTGACGAAACCGACTACAGGTGGGTACGCGTACACAGGCCGGTCGTCATGGCCGGCGGGGAGCTGACCCTCAAGACCCTCGACCTTGAATTTAATCCCATATCCAAGTTCTACGAAGCCCCCCTTCAGATGAAAGCGAACAACGGGCTTTTCATCGTGGACGACTTCGGGCGGCAGCAAATGGACCCCAAGCGGCTCATCAACCGCTGGATAGTCCCCCTGGAACGGAGGACCGATTTGCTCACCCTCCAAACCGGTATGAAGTTCGAGATCCCGTTCGACCAGCTGGTGATATTCGCAACGAACATGGAACCTAAAAGCCTGGTTGATGAGGCCTTCCTGCGAAGGATCCGCTACAAGATCAAGATCGACCACCCCACGCTGGACGAATACGAGGCAATCTTCCGAAAAATTTGCGACTCAAACGGTATCACCTTCAAAAAGGAGATATTTAACGATTTGATTGACAACTACTACAGACGAACCGACATCAAGCTCAATGCCTGCCACCCCAGGGATATCATTGACCACATCATTGACGACGCATACTACTACGACCGCCCCCCGGAACTCACGAGAGAAGTCATAGCCAAAGCGTGGAAAAACTATTTCGTGGAGATGTGATTGGTCCGAATATTTTGAAGACCGCTTTGATCACCTGCATCATCAGATAGACAGAAAGCATGCCATGGTATCGCAGGAAAAATTTAAATTTTACTCGCTCTTTCTAATTGCCGTTGCACATATCCTGATTTCACTTTTTACAATCATTCCGGGCTACCTCTCCATTGATGAGGTCACCTACCACATGATGACAAAAAACTTTTCGGAATCAGGCGGTTTAGAAATAGAGAACGGGTATCGGGAATATCCCTCTCCGGAACTGGAGTCAAAGTTCATATTCACCCGCAATGGAAGACTGGTTTCTCAGTATCCCTACCTTTATCCCATCCTGTGTAATCCGTTTTACCGAACATGGGGTTACCCTGGCCTTTTTTTTATCAATGTCATGGCGTTCTTAGGCATTGTAGCCCTGTGTTATTCTATTGCACAGAAACTATTCAACGACCGCAACTTAGCCTTAAATTCATGCTTTATTTTTGTCCTGGCAACCTTTTCATGGGAATATTCGCAAGCTGCCTGGCCTCACGCCACTGCAACCCTTTTCCTTATGGCAGCCTTCTACATTTACATTTGCTCGTTCTACGCAAAAACAACGCAAATCGCATTTTCTCTAGCCCTGGCATCCGGTCTTGTTACAGGCTTTGCCGTGGGAATTCGTCTTGATTCTATTTTCGTGCTTCCCTGTTTGATTATTCCCTTCCTCTTTTTGAAACCACGGCGTCCATGGCTTGCCCTGGCAGTCTGCATCGGTGCTCTCCCGGGCTTATCGATCCTTAGCGCTACAAACTACGTAAAATTCGGTGTCCTCTCGCTCCTTTCCTATGGGCGTTCCATTGAAAGCTCCATGGGACTATCAGAGATTAAGCGATACCTTCCTTTTGCAGGGCTGGGCATAGTTACATTCGTTATTTTGTGGGTTTTAACGCGATATCCTGTGGCCTCAGGCCTGAAACGCTACAAACGCCCGGCAATAATTGCGGCCATTTTGTTAATCGTTGTTCTTGCAATGATTCCCCAGGTACGAAACACGGTCGGGAAACCTTTGAACGGAGCTTACCAGCTAATCGTTGATTTGCGTATACGAGATCTTGACATCAAGGAAGGGGGCCTGTCCCGGAGTCCGGGTGGCGGGATGATATATATACACGGACTGAAAAAGTCGCTGCTGCAGAGCTGCCCCTATCTTGTGGTGTTGCTGCTCCCTTTTCTGAGAATTGTCCGCCTTGATAAAGAGTATGTGCCTTTAATATTATTATTTCTTATCCCTGTAGTTTTTACAGGTTTTTATTCATATCACAATGCATGGCACGGCGGATTGTGTTTAAATCTCAGATATTTTATCCCGATTTTACCTTTTACTTCTATTCTTTCCGCTTATGCCTGGCGTGAGCTGCCCGGCAACCTGAATTGGCAATGGAGCAGGATCTCATTATTAATAGGTTTATTAACCAGCTTTATATTCTTATTTCTGTTTCAAAGAGCAGCAACAATTGCTCAGCAGGAAATCCCCTTTCTCACTCTGCCTCTGTTGTTGGCTTTGCTGTTGATTATTCTTTTAATAATATGCATAAAGTTTGCTGAACTCAACCGGTACCTTGTTGCCCGTACCTTCGTAGCAATATTTTTTATGGCAATGGTATGGTCAGGGCTTGTGGCATTTTTGTATGATTACCCTCTTGCCTACCGTTTCAGACAATACAATTTTAACGTTGCTGACCGTGCGGCGAAAGTTGTTTCCAACAATTCAATTCTTTTTACTAATGATTATGACGCATTTTCGGGTTTAATTGAAAAAGGACGAATCCGTATCGCTTGTCCAGGTAAAGACAATTTTCAAGATTTTCCTGCTTTGGCCGAATTCCATCTCCAAAAAGGGCATTCGGTTTATGCCGCCTTTGATCTCTTGCGGTGGGAAAAGATTCGGGAAAAAGGCTTGCTTGATTCATTCAAAGTTGTTCCGATTGAGTTTGACCAAAATTATGTTCTTTCCCGATTAACCGTAAAGTCAGGTTTACAGAGTGCTTCATTAGTTGGAATTAAGGGAAATATAGTCTTTTAAATCCATAAATTGGAAGTAATGAGCACAAGATCATAGAACCTATGATAAAGAATTCAAATATGAAGCTAATCGTCCAGATTCCATGTTACAATGAAGAAAAAACCCTGCCCCAAACCGTGAGGGACATTCCCCGCCGGATTGAAGGAATCGAACAGGTGGAAATCCTGATCATTGATGACGGATCTGAAGACAGAACCGTGGAGGTCGCCAAAGAGATCGGGGTCGATCACATCGTGAAAAACACTTGCAACAAAGGCCTGGCTCGAACATTTCTTGTCGGGTTAGATGCTTCGCTGCGACTTGGGGCGGACATTATCGTCAATACGGACGGTGACAACCAGTACAAAGGGGAGCATATTCCCAAACTGATCGCTCCGATCCTGAAAGGCAAAGCAGATATCGTAATCGGCGATCGCCAAACCGACACCATTCCCCATTTCAGCCCAACAAAGAAAAAATTGCAAAGATTAGGCAGCTTTGTTGTGCGCATTCTTTCCCAAACCGATGTGCCGGATGCGGTGAGCGGTTTTCGCGCGTTCAGCCGTGAAGCGGCCATGCAGATGAATATTGTCTCGTCTTTTTCATATACGATTGAAACCATTATCCAGGCCGGCAAAAAAAATCTGGCCGTTGCCAATGTTCCCATCGGGACGAATCCAAAGACCCGGGAATCCACATTGTTCAAAAGTATTCCCAAGTTCCTCGAACATTCTGCAACCACCATGATCCGCATGTACACCATGTATCAGCCTCTAAAAGTATTTTTTTACATCGGCTGTCTGTGTATCCTTGTGGGTCTCATACCCTCAATCCGCTTTTTATTCTATTATTTCATGGGGCAAGGAGGGGGACATATCCAGTCCCTGATTCTGGCATCTATTTTATTTGTTATCGGTTTCCAGGTTCTGATGATCGGGCTGGTTGCCGATGTGATTTCCTTCAACCGTAAGCTCATAGAAGAAACTCTGCTGAGGGTAAGGCGTATAGAACTCGATCATTTGAACAAGATTAATAAAAAATGAAACACCGGCTTCACGGAACTCACAGGGTACGCGGCCGCATTCTGTGCGTCACATCCAATTTCCCCAGATGGGCCGGCGATAGTACAACCCCTTTTGTTTTACACTTGGCTCAGGATCTTCAGGAACTTGGCTGGCAAGTTCACGTACTTGCGCCGCATGCTTCCGGAACGGCCCCAAGGGAAACCCTCATGGGTGTCCAGGTTGAGCGATTTCGCTATTTGTGGCCACCAAAATTAGAAACCGTTTGCTATCAAGGCGGTGCGCTCATCAATCTCCGAAAAAATCGAACAAATTACCTCAAGTTACCCGCCATAGTGGGCTCTGAGTGCTTCAGCCTTGCACACAGGCTGATCAAAGGTAAATACGACCTGTTACATTCGCACTGGATTCTGCCACAAGGATTTAACGGCATTTTGACGGCTGGTCTATTGGGAATCCCTCATGTTACGACGGTCCACGGCGGAGACGTTTTCGGCCTGCAAGGCGCATTATTAACTAAATTTAAACGCTTCACATTGCGTCATGCAGATGCCGTGACCGTCAACAGTTCAGTGACAGAGAAAGCAGTGATCCAAATTGCACCGCACTTGAAAGAATTGCACCGAATTCCAATGGGGGTATCCCTCCATAAGGTGAAGCCATCCCTTTCCACACTTGAACTGCGCAATCGGTATAGACGTGGGAATGGACCTTTGCTTGTCTTTGTCGGGCGAGTTGTGGAAGAAAAAGGCGTGGAAGACCTGATTCGAGCCGTTGCCATTCTGGTGCCGCGATTTCCTGATATTTCCGCGTTGATTGTAGGCGAGGGACAGGATCGGTCTGCATTGGAGGGAATAACCAAGACGCTTGGGCTTACAGATCGTGTGATATTTACCGGTTGGGTTGAACCGGATGTCGTTCCCGCCTATTTGGCTGCCGGTGATATCTTTGTTGGCCCATCATGGACTGAATCACAAGGCCTCACGTTTATAGAAGCAATGATGTCAAAGACGCCTGTCATTGCGACTCGTGTGGGCGGTATCGTAGATTCAGTAAGGCATGAGGAAACAGGGCTGCTGGTCAACGAGCGCTCGCCTGAAGAGATCGCCGCAGCGGTGGCAAGGCTCGTGATGGAACCATCACTTGCTGATAATTTGCGTACAAGAGGGTATCGGTTGACCGTCAATAAATTTTCCAGGATATCTTCTGCCCAAGCCTTTTCAGAGCTGTTCGACCGCATGATTCAGGCAAAAGAAACGTCCAGCGTTGATAAGAGGGTTGGGATATGAACAATATCGGTACCCATAAGCCTCTCGCCGCTCTGGGCATAAGCTCAAGAAAGGAACAAGCGCGTAAACTGAGGCGGTCCTGTCGACGCAATTAGTGCTGAAGGATCACTTTGGTGAACGACTTTGTGTATTTTGGGTTAAAAGCCTGTCGGATGGCCGGCGCTTACGAAATTCAAATTGTTTGAGGACTTTACCAAGGCACATTCGGTATGCGTATCCATATAAATGTAAAAGAATTTAAAGATTGATATTTGGGATTAGGGAGCATCAAAATGCCAGCAGGTTTTAATGAACTTTCTTATTGGAAAACTCGCCTGAAAGGGGATACGTCCATCTACAGGATGGTTGGGCATCGTGCCCTGGGAAAACATTGGAATAGAGCTATATACCATAGAAGATATGATGTTCTGGCAGCATTCTTTTCAAAATTTTCCGGAAGCGATCTTTCCGGAATGAAAGTAGTCGATTGTGGAGCAGGCTTCGGTCTCTTCTGGCCATTCTGGCGCCAACATGGTGTCGGTGAATATTCAGCGTTAGAGCTATCACCAGAAGGTATTCGCTGGCTGCAAAAAGAGCTCGCCGCATGTGAAGCTAAACAAAAGAAATCCGCTATTCAAATTAATGTTGCGGATCCGATAAACAAAAGTATTTTCAGCGATAGGACCATCGTTACTTTCATGGATGTTTTATACCATATTGTTGATGACGAAGATTTCTCGCATGCTCTGCTGAATGCATGGAATTGGCTCAAGCCCGGAGGTTATCTTATATTCACCGATTGTCCCTGCAAACAAGATTTCTATAGTGGTAATCACGTACATTTCAGGCCTTTAAGCGCCTATGCCAGACTAATAGGGAAGAAAGAATCGGATTTCCAGGTTTTTCCACTATTTTATTTATCAGTACCTTTGGAATCTTCAGCAACGGCTATGAGGTTCTTGCGACTGTTCTGGGGCCCGGCGGCTTTTCTCTCCAAGAGGTTTAATTTGTTCGACAAGTTCCTATCAAAAGTTGTCTATAGACTGGATACCTTCCTGTTTAAAACATTCCCAAACTTACATTCATCCTCCTCTTCGTTGATAGCGGTAAGGAAATAAACCACCATAATGGCTCCGCAAAATCTATGAAACACTTTTACAGGTTAATCAGCGTTATTTTCGTTTTGTCCGCCACAGGTTATTTTCTTGTCTTTGCGTTCAGTCATTTTTCGTCGATTCCAATTATACATTGGAATTTTCAAGCATTTGTCTGTTTAGTTGCCGCGGTTTCCTTTTACATTTTTCAATTCCTTATTTCCGCATTTGCATGGCGCCTTTTGCTAAGCGCCTCTGGAGAGATAACGCGTTTAGCGGACATTATAATCATATTATGTGTTTCTCAGTTCGCTAAATACATGCCTGGCAATATAGGGCATCATGTGGGTCGTGTAGCATTGGCTCGTACTTATAATCTCAATGTAACCCGCGTCATTTTCACCATGACTCTTGAAGCTGGATGGGCTATCGTGGGCAGTTCTTTTTTAGCTTTTGTTGTACTTCTTACGGCTGGGAAAAGCCTTTTCAAAGCCATGCCGCAATTGCCTTCCGTATGGCAGATTGTAGCGGTTGCGACTGCCGCGAGTCTGATTCCCTTACTTGGGGCTTGGGCCATTAATACATGGCGTCCCAGTCCTCTAAGAAAACTGCTTGGAAATGATGAGGTAATCATACCGAGCCGATCAGTATTTTTCGCCTGCTTCCTACTGTATAGCCTTAATTTTTTGTTGTTGGGAATCATTTTGAATATTCTTGCCCAAGGACTATTTGATGCACCACATAGTAATTTCTGGCTGTTAACCGGTTTTTTTGCTGTTGCATGGGTTGCAGGATTCATTTCTCCCGGTGCACCTGCCGGTTTGGGGGTCAGGGAGGCTATTTTAACGGCGGCATTATCCCCGCTCTATGGAGCCGGTGCTGCAGTGGGTATTAGTTGTGCTTTACGTGTGGTGACCACATTCGGTGACGGCCTGGCCTTTGTTGCAGCGCTAATCGCAAAACGAATGTTATCCAATATTCCTGACGCATCTTCTTATATGCAAAAAAAAACTATGCCGAGGCAGGAAGAATAATAAAAACATTTTTAACGCTGCAAAACCATTTTTCAATTCCTAACTGCCTAAAAGGCGGCGGTTTATAAGCAGGTCAAAGTCACCCCCCTTTATCCATACAAAAAATGATCTGGACATTGGATCCACTTCAATGCAATCTTCCGAAGATCTCACCAACCATATTTAGCTCCCATTCCTGTTTGCTTTCCCACCTTTTCAACCCGGGCGCTTAACTATATTCTCAAGGAAAAAGGGGTCAGGTCTACGTTTGACCTTTATTATCATTAAACCCTTAGCTTGCACTGTCAAATTCACTGCAGAGCCAAAAAGTTCATCGCCGGTCTTTTGCTGACAACATCCTCTTTCAGCAATTATAATTTTGAAGAATAACACCCCCTGCCCCCCCCTTGTATGGCGAAAGTTAAAGAAAATAGCTTTTTGAAGCGCGGGTTTGCAGGGGGTGTCCCCTCGCCCGCTTAGATTTTAAGATTAAAGCTTTCTTTTTCGGTAAAACTGTAAGAAATGTCGGAAGAGAAGGAGTCTCCCTTGGGTTTCGAACCCGTCCTTGAGTTTCTTCCTTCCGCCAGGTTTAAGTCGGTGAATAACATGGTGCAGAGACACCGGATTTGGACAAGGCTGATGATTCCTGGTAATTTCTACTTCACTTTTTATCGAAGAGGAGAGTTTATGCAACCATATTATTTAGGAATTGACGTAAGCAAGGGATATGCTGATTTCGTTATTCTTAGTACAAAGAAACAGCG
>JAUUWG010000016.1 GCA_030589165.1 Desulfobacterales bacterium | reverse complement strand
TTAAAAATTAGGGAATCGAAGTGAAAAAGTGTGAGAGCGAGGGCAAATTGTTGCAAATTTGAGGTGAATAGCAAGCCTATTTGCCGAAAATTTACGACAATTTGAACCGCTCTCACGGTTTTGCAGCAGATTCATCAGTTTTTAAACAGGCTCTAAGAGGATGGTCAAATGACAACTTCAGCTGTAATCATGATGGTAATTGGCCTGGGGATTACCTGGGGCGGAGCAGTGGTCTGCATATCCATTGCCATTAAGAAAAAAAGAATATAAATTTTAAACGACTTTTTTTAATATTATCAATGATTCCCTGGAAATTACTCGATACTGCACAGGTACCCGGAAACGGTGGCGAGCTTCGCCTCTACCGGCGCGGTGATGAATTCTCGATCAGGATCGCGGATGGTGGTGAACTGATGAACAGCCGGATCCATGGCTCCGAGGAAGCGCTGGCTGAGCTTACGTGCGGAAAGATCGCTGATCGTTTCCGGCCCCGTGTGCTGATCGGCGGCCTTGGCATGGGCTTTACACTGGCCGCGGCACTGCATCATCTCGGTGCTGATGCCGAGGTCGTGGTGGCTGAACTGGTACCGGCAGTGGTTGTGTGGAACCGAGGTCCCCTTGGGGAGCACGCGGGCCATCCGCTTGAGGACAAACGGGCCACGGTTTGTGAGGGTGATGTCGCAGATATTCTGAAGACCCGGCAGCAGGCGTATGATGCAATCTTGCTCGATGTTGATAACGGTCCCGATGGTTTAACCTCCAAAAACAATGATTGGCTCTACACCATGGACGGGCTGCATGCGTCCTTTGGGGCCTTGCGGCCGGAGGGTGTGCTGGCCGTGTGGTCCGCCGGTCCTGACCGCGAATTCACGAAACGTCTGCGCAAGGCAGGTTTCAGGGTGGAGCAGGTCCGGGTGCGGGCGCGCGGTAAAAAAGGCGCGCGCCATACGATCTGGCTCGCTGCGCGCGGTGAATAACAGACCGATCTCAATGAATTTGAGAATAAAATAATCAAATGACCCTTTGCCGCATGCTCTGAATTCCCATGCGCTTTTCATTTTCCGCTCCCCGAAGTTCAAGGAGATATGATGACCGAACGAAAAAAAAGTTCGTTCAAATTTCAACTATATTGAAGAATCCCTTAAAACCGGTTCTCTCAAACAGAATATTCACCATCACATCGTGTCTTATTTGGGCAATGATTATGTTCCCCCGAGAAAAGATACCTATTACCAGGGGCTGGTGTTCAGTGTGCGGGACAGACTGATCGAAAGCTGGCTCAAAACCCAGCGTTCTTTTTACTGGACTATTGCCGAATTAAAAACCCAAAAAAAAGGGTTACAGTATATTTGCTGTAACCCTTTAATTGTTTTTTGATGGGCCGTGAAGGAATCGAACCTTCAACCTACTGATTAAGAGTCAGGTGCTCTGCCTAGTTGAGCTAACGGCCCTTATTATGAATATTCCTCAATCAAGAATTAAACTTCTATAGCAATTATAAAATAAATTGTCAATCTATTTTATGCCGATAATTTAGAAAACCTTTAATTACATCGGCCACGTCTTCTGTTTTTGTTTTCTCATCCTTTTTTTATCTTTTTTCCAGGATGATGCCTTTTTCCCTTTTTGATGAACAGAGTGTTTGGACTGATTTTTTTCTGAGTGAAGATCCAATATAAAACTGCCGGGGGTGTTGTCCTTTTTTTTCTTTTCCGGAGCGCTTTGTTTTTTGGTTTCAGGTTTTTGTTTGGGCATAAATGGCCCGGTGAAACAATCTGCCGGAATAGATTCGGCAAGGTAGAGCAGGTCGCCGGCCTGATAAAAAGCCACATTCTTGTCCAACGATTTGCGGACGGAAATGGTCAGCGGGATCGGCGTCCGGTCTATCCTCCTGCCCATCCTTTGGGCCATCTCCAGGCTTGAAGAGAGGATCACATGAGAATGGGCCGTCGGGAATATCCCTTTATCAAGAACAAAGGGGTAAGATTTTTTTCTTACACAGGTATAAAGATGCTTGGAAAGGTCTTGGGTAAGGATATGTTCCGACAGATTATCACGGCACCGGGCACGGATAAGATTTTCCTTTATTTCAAAAGGCGGGTTCGGCAAAGTGATCAGAATTTCATCAATATTTGCCTGGCGAACATGCCGCCACCCGTCTTCTTCGCGGACAGCCTTTAAAAATTCCTTTAATTTGACAAATCCGTCCTCGTTTGGAACCAGACCGAATTCATCGGGTTTTCGTCCTAACACATACGATAAAAATTTGGATAACTCTTTTGAAGATCTTTGTTTTTTCATGCCTTAACTTATACCAAATTATCTTCCGGTTACAAAATAAAAACCATGCTTGACCTTAAAAAGGGGGTCTGTTAATTCTTTTATTTTAGTACAAAAAGTCAATCTGGTTAGAAGTATGATTTTTTTAAAACCTAACCTGGATAAACCGGAGGAGTGAATTTAAATTTACAATGTCCGTTGTTGTTTGCAACTGACAATCGACAACTGACACTTTTGTTATAATTTTATAAACAAGGGAAGGGTGTTGAATAAAAATGAATTTTGAAAAATCCCGCAAACTTTTTGATCGGGCTTTGGAAGTTATACCCGGTGGAGTGAACAGCCCTGTACGCGCATGCAGATCCGTAGGTTCGGATCCCTTATTTATTGATCATGCCGATGGAAGCAAAATTTTTGATGCTGATGGTAATTGTTTTATCGATTATATCGGATCATGGGGACCGATGATCCTCGGGCACAGGTATCCGGCGGTTATAGAGGCCATTGAATCCGTTTTGAAAAGGGGGACCAGTTTCGGTGCTCCCACGGATTTGGAGATTAACCTGGCGGATATGGTTGTCGAAGCGGTTCCTTCAATTGATATGGTCCGTATGGTAAATTCCGGCACCGAAGCTACCATGAGTGCCATAAGACTTGCCCGGGGGGTTACCGGCCGGAACACCATAATCAAATTTGACGGATGTTATCACGGCCATGCAGATACCCTTCTTGTTCAGGCGGGATCAGGCGTTGCCACCTTGGCTATTCCCGGCAGTTCCGGGGTCCCTGAATCTTTTGTAAAACACACCCTGTCGCTTCCGTATAACGATATAGAGGCCGTTAAACAAGTGATGGACCAAGAGGGGGAGAACATTGCCTGTATCATTGTTGAGCCGGTTGCCGGAAATATGGGAATGATTCCAGGTGTGAAGGGTTTTCTGGAAACGTTGAGGGAACTGACCCAAAAGAACGGCAGTTTGCTGATATTTGACGAGGTCATGTCCGGCTTCAGGGTGGCATACGGCGGAGCCCAGTCCTTGTACGGAATTTCTCCGGATATCACCTGTCTGGGAAAAATTATCGGTGGTGGCATGCCGGTGGGTGCCTATGGCGGTAAACGTGACATCATGGAGCATATCGCACCCCAGGGGACGGTATATCAGGCGGGGACCCTCTCCGGCAATCCGGTTGCCATGGCTGCCGGTATCGCGACACTTACCCAATTGAAAGTACCCGGATTCTATGATGTGCTTGATGAAAAAGCCGGCCGCCTGGCAAAAGGCCTTGAAAAGGCTGTGGAAAAAACAGGAATAAAGGCCCAGGTGGACAGGGTCGGTTCCATGATGGGGCTTTTTTTCTCGGCTAAGCAAGTTAAAAATTTTGAAGATGCAAAGGCCTGCGATCTTGAGATGTTTTCAGCCTATTACAAGGGGATGCTTGAAAATGGGATTTACCTTGCGCCGTCTCAGTTTGAGGCATTTTTCCTTTCATCGGCACATACTGAAGAAGATATTGATGCCACCATCAAAGCGGCCGAAGAGGTCTTCAGCGGATTGGGGGATTAAAAAAGATTTGTAACTGCTCAGGTGTTTTGCCACAAAGGCACTAGGCACAAAGAAAAAGTGAGCTAAAGTGATCTAAAGTTTGAAGTGAGCTAAAGTTAATGAGTCGCTTCGCTCCGTCTTTTTATATAAAATTGACAGAATACCTCAACTTTAGGCACTTTAGCTCACTTTAGGCACTTTGCACTTTTTTTATTTTTTTTTATATATCGATGAAAGGTAGCTCTAAGTGGTTGATTCACGAATCAATTTAAACAAAAATGGGATTCCTGCCCATGTAAAAAAGATACACCTTATTGCCATATGCGGGACGGGTATGGGTGCCCTGGCCTGTATGCTCAAGGATATGGGCTTTGAGGTCACAGGTTCGGACCACAAGGTCTATCCGCCCATGAGCGATTTCCTTTCAAACCGGGGGATTGTGCTTGCTGATGGTTTTAATGAGAAAAACATTGCATACGGCCCGGATCTGGTAGTTGTCGGGAATGCTGTTTCCAGGGAGAATCCCGAGGTTGTTGCCATGAACACAATGGGGATTGATTTTTGTTCCATGACCCAGGCGTTAAACCGATTCGTTGCAGCGGACAAAAAAACCGTACTGGTTGTCGGTACGCACGGCAAAACCACCACATCGTCTCTTCTGGCCTGGATACTTTATGAGGCCGGCCTTGATCCTTGTTTTATGATCGGTGGGATTCTGAAAAATTTTAACAGCAACTACCGCCTCGGCAATGGAGAGTACATTGTTATTGAAGGAGACGAATACGACACGGCCTTTTTTGACAAAGGCCCCAAGTTTTTGCATTATGACCCTTTGATGGCAGTGCTGACAAGCGTTGAATTCGATCATGCGGACATATTCAAGGACCTTGAACAGGTGCGGCAAACCTTTGATGCTTTTATCTCGGGTATTTCTCAAAAGAGCACCCTGGTTGCTTTTGACGGTGATCAAAATGTTTCAGGATTAACAGCAGGCAGGAATTTTAAGATCGAAAAATACGGCAAAGATAAAGCCTCACCCTGGCAGTTGGGCTCTGTTGCCGTCAGGCCGCCGTGGAGTGTTTTTGAGGTCCTGAAAAAGGGAAAAACATTTGGAACCTACAAAACAAGATTGATGGGAGAGCACAACCTTTTAAATGTCTTATCTGCCGTCGCGATAGCCGATAACATGATGATTCCGGACCGGGTCATTGCAAAAGCCCTTGAAACGTTTCAAAGTGTAAAGCGGCGGCAGGAAGTGCGCGGCAGGAAAAATAATATTACGGTAATTGATGATTTTGCGCATCATCCTACGGCCGTCCGGGAAACCATACGAGCAGTCAAACCGTTTTATCCGGATGGACGGCTGATAGCGGTTTTTGAACCCAGGACCAACTCCAGCATGCGCAATGTTTTTCAGGACATTTACCCGCTTTCCTTTGATGATGCGGATGTTGTGTGTATCCGTAAACCGCCGTTGCTTGAAAAAATCCCTTTGGCAGAGCGTTTTTCGTCCGAGCAGTTGGTCAGTGACCTGAAAAATCGCGGAAAGTATGCGCAATATTTTTCAGATACCCATTCGATTATAAATTTTCTGGTCAAAGAGGCCGGACCCGGTGATGCTGTTTTGATTATGTCCAACGGCGGGTTTGATAATATTCATGAAAGGCTGCTGAAGTTATTATAGAAGGACGCCTCATGAATATAGAGGGGTTGAAGTGAGCTAAAGTGATCTAAAGTTTGAAGTGAGCTAAAGTTAATGAGTCGTTTCACTCCGTCTTTTTATATATAGAGTGGACGCATAAACTTTTTGCATCCAATTAATTCAATTGGTTACATAATAATTTTATTGTAAATTATTGTAAAAAATACTTTTTATTTTACTTTGTAATGATAATGAATTCAGCATTAATAGGCATTTGGCGTTTATAGGTAGTATTTTTTGTAGTAATATTTACAAAATAATTAAGTAAATTTTTAGCTTAACTCTTTGATAAAATGGTATTTTTTTAGTTTGTGCGAAGGCTCTATAAAATTGATAGAATTCCTCAACTTTAGCTCACTTTAGCTCACTTTAGCTCACTTTAGCTCACTTTAGCTCACTTTTCCGGTTGGGGTCAGGGTGTCAGGCTCAAAGTTGAGTGTGGCAAAATAATCAGCCATGGTCTCTTCCCGGCGTATCAGTTCCACCGAGCCGTCGGTCTTAAGAAGAAGTTCCTTTGGCCGAAGTGAGCCGTTGTAATTAAATCCCATGGCATGGCCATGGGCACCGGTGTCATTGATGATCAACAAGTCGCCTTCTTCAATTTCAGGGAGCTCTCGCTGAATGGCAAACTTGTCGTTGTTTTCGCAAAGCGAGCCCACCACATCCACGACTGTAGTCTTATCCTCCTCGTCTTTTCCGAGCACGTTGATGTGATGATAGGCGCCGTACATTCCCGGACGCATAAGTGCGGACATGCAGGCGTCCACGCCGATGTATCTGCGATAAGTATTCTTATGGTTGATCGCTTTGACGACAAGAACACCGTGAGGCCCTGTCATGTAACGTCCGCTTTCCATATAAAGCTTTGGAACGTATCCGTTTTTTTCTTTGAATGTATCAAAGCGTTTACGGATGTTTTCGGCCATTGCGCCAAGATTGAGTGGAACATCTTCAGGTTTATAGGGAATCCCCAGTCCTCCTCCGATATTGATAAAATCAAATTTTATACTCAGCTCGGAAGAGATCCATTCCACCAGCTCCAACAACATTTGGACCGTATCAACCATGTACTCATAGTTCAGCTCATTTGAAATTAGCATGGTGTGAAGGCCGAAGCGCCATGCCCCGAGACTATGCGCGTTTCGATAGGCGTCAAGCAATTGTTCGTGACTGACGCCGTATTTGGCTTCAACCGGATTTCCGATAATGACGTTCCCGGTGCGGCGGGGACCGGGATTATATCTGAAGCAGATCAGTTCCGGCATTTTGGGTAGTTTTGAGATCAGGGTGATGTCATCGAGATTTAAGATGGAGCCGCCGTCAGCCAGGGCAGCCATAAATTCTTTAGCGCCGGTGTCATTGGAGGTAAACATGATTTCCTCTCCACGAGCGCCCACCTGACGGCTGAGCGTCAGTTCAGGGATGGAACTGCAGTCAAAGCCGAATCCCATACTTTTCATAAGATCAAGAATACGGGGGTTGGGGAGCGCTTTGACGGCAAAATATTCACGAAAGCCGCTTATACCGGAGAATACTTCCTTGACTGATTTGCCGGTTTCACGGATGCCGGTTTCATCGTAGATGTGAAAGGGCGTGCCAAAGTGTTCGGCAATCTCGTTTAACACCGGATAAAGGCGACCCTTGAAATTTTCTGACATGGGCATGGGACTATTCCTCTTTTGTCAAATTGTAATTGTATGCATCGTGTAAATGTCATTTTTGAGATTGATCATATCTTCGGCCACTATTATTAAACAAACCGGCCGGAGTTATGATCAAGCCCTTATTTTTATCTAAGGGGCATGATTCGTGTCAACATGATTTGCATGTTTGTCAGGATTCCATGGGTTTGAATCAATGCCGTAAACCCCTTGTCTGGCATGTGCGGCTGCTTTAAGCACATCGACATGAATATCCACGTAATCAAAGACCCTCGCTTTTTCCTTCCCCGGGGCAGGTCTGAGTATCCGGCCAAGATACTGAAGCACCCTGCCGCTGAATCTGACAGGCGTTGCAAGAAACAAAGTCGAAAGATTTCTGCAATCAAAACCCTCTCCGATTAACTGGCCGGTAGCCACAAGAACCTTGACTTCTCCCCGGTTCAGGCGATCCATAATTTCCAGCCTCTGGGTGTTTCCGATGTCTCCGGTCAGCAGCTCGGAGGGTATTTTGAATTTGTAGCGTAATAGGGCCTGAAGGGTTTCGCAATGTTTTTTTCTGTCGGAGAGTATCAGGGAGATCCCTTTACCGTGCCGGACTTCCTCTGCCACATCAGAAGCGATAAGGCGGTTTCTTTGGTCATCTGATACGAGTTCGGAAATCATCTTTGTATATTCACGGGCAGGGTCATAAAAAGGCTTGAACTCCGTTTTGCGTATGATCACTTCAGCCGAAAGAATATCCCCATTTTCGATAAGCCGGGACTTGTCCACCTGATGGTGAGTATCTCCGAGGTGCCAGAATATCAATTTGGACAATTTGTCTCTTCTGAACAATGTAGCGCTTAAGCCAAGGGCATATTTCGAATCAAAGGCGGATACCGCCTCGGTAAATGTCCGGGATGGGGTCCTGTGGCATTCATCCACAACCAGATGCCCGATGTAGGGGATTACCTCGTCGGTTCGTTTGTAAATACTCTGCACCAGTGCAACGGTGATCTCTTTGCCGATTCTTTGTTTTCCGCCTCCAATAAAACCGATTTTGTCTGCGGGAATATTCAAAAAATTTTCTATCCGTTCAACCCATTGAAAAGCTAAGTTTTTTGTATGTACCAGGATCAGGGCAGGCTGTTTGCGCCGTGCGATCATATACAGCGCCATGACTGTTTTCCCCGCGCCGGTAGGTGCGTTTAATGTTCCGAAATCTTTTTTGAGCATGGTGTCAACGGCAGTTTGCTGGAAGGATTTAAGCCGCCCTGTGAAATTGAATTCAACCGGGGAGAAACTGCGCCGGTTATCGTCAATTTTATAGTCAACGTCTTTTTCTCTGCAAAGCAGAATCAACTGCCTTGCAAAACCACGGGGAAGAATCAGGCCGCCGGCGTCTGTTTCCCGGTAAAAGCATAAATTCTCCGGCGTCTTTCCGTTCCAACGGCCCATGCGATTGTTTTCAATCCATTTGGGGTTGGGAGTGGTCAGTCTTCTGACAAGGATCTGCCGCAGTTCCAAAGGGATATTGCTAAGCTTTATATTGTTTTTAATAAAAATTTTCAAATAGGATTCCTAAGCCGGATAAACCGGTAAAGTGAGCTGAAATGAGCTAAAGTTTGAAGTCACTTCACACTTTTTTTAAAGATAACACATCTTTTCTTGTCAAGTAAAATATTTTGTCTGTGTTCAGTTTTTATTTGAACAATAGCCCGTCGGGAATTGACACATGAATTTGTCTATAGTAAATCCAATTCAATTTCTTATCATAACCCAACAGGAGAAAAGATCAGTTGAAAATCGTAATTGTAGGGGCAGGAGAGGTCGGTTTCCACATTGCAAGCCGTCTATCCTATGAAAACAAAGACGTGGTGCTGATTGACAAAGATCCGGACGCTATACGTCGTGTGTCCGACAGTATAGATGTTCAAGTGATAAACGGCTCCGGGAGCAGTCCCATCGTTATGAATGATGCCGGCATCAAGGGAGCTGATATATTCCTTGCCGTAACCAACAGTGATGAAACAAATCTGGTGGCATGTCTTGTTGCCGACATCCTTTCTCCGGCAACAATGAAACTGGCCCGTGTCCGAGATGCCGATTTTGATATGTATCATGATACGTTTCGTGAGCATGCACCCCACATCGATACGGTAATCAACCCAGAGATCGAGGTGGTGAAGACCATTGACAGGCTGATGAGTGTGCCCGGAGCAGTCGATGTGGGAGAGTTTGCGGACGGCCGTGTTAAATTGATCGGGATACGTTTGGACGAGGATACCCATCTGGCGGGCGTTCATCTTTCTGATTTTCCTTCAATGGTGGGTAAACAAAGAGCGCTTATTACTGCCATCGTTCGGGATGAGGAGCTTATTATTCCAAGAGGAGATGATAGACTGATTCCCGGCGATCTTGTTTATTTTGTCTGTGAAAAGGAGGGGCTTGAAGATGTGCTGAGAGTTTTTGATAAACATGCACAGCCGTTGCGTCGGGTCCTTATTATCGGAGGAGGGCGCATAGGGTTCAGGTTGGCCACTTTGCTTGAAAAAAAATCGATCAATACGAAAATTATTGAAAAGGACCCGAAGCGATGCACAAAGCTGGCGGACAGAATGAACAAGGCTGTTATTCTTCATGGAGACGGGTCGGACCAGAGCCTCCTGCTCGAAGAGAATATTCGGGATATGGATGTTGTGGTTACCCTGACCAATGATGAGGAGACCAATATTTTGTCTTCCCTTCTTGCCAAACGCATGGGAGCGAAAAAAACAATAACAAAGATCAGTAAGTTCAGTTATTTTCCCTTGATGCCGATGATCGGAATAGAGCAGGTGGTAAGCCCGAGACTTTCGGCAATCAACAGTATTTTGCAGCATATACGCAAGGGTAAGGTCCTTTCGGCCATATCGATCAAAGGGGAACAGGCTGAAGTTATGGAAGCGGTGGCCCTGCCTACATCAGACATTGTCGGCAAGCCTTTAAAGGAGATTTCCTTTCCAAAGGGGGCGCTCCTTATCGCTATAATGCGCAAAGAGGATATCATTATTATTCCTTCCGGTGACAGCGTTATTGAGCCGGATGACCGGGTTATCATCTTTGCAGTGAAACAGGCTATTTCCAAGGTTGAAAAAATTCTGGCTGTAAAGCTGGAGTTCTTTTAAATGCGCTGGCGTTATATTATCAATATTATCGGAGTATTATCCATGTTTATGGGATTGGTCATGATCTTCCCGCTTTTTGTCGGGCTTTATTATCATGATCAGAGTGTTGTTCCCATTTTAAAATCCATGGGCATAACAATGGCGGTCGGGGTATTACTTTATGCGTGTTTCAGAACGCCTGAAACGGAGTATATCAGCCAGCGTGAAGGCATGGCGATTGTGGCGATCGGGTGGACCGTCATCGGTCTGTTCAGTGCACTTCCTTTTTATTTGGGAGGTATATTCCCTACTTTTGTGGATTCGTTCTTTGAATCCGTTTCAGGTTTTACCACGACCGGCGCATCGGTTTTAACGGATATTGAAGGGACATCAGAAGGGCTGCTTTTCTGGCGAAGCCTTATTCAATGGCTTGGCGGGATGGGAATCATCGTATTGTCGGTGGCTATTCTTCCCTTTTTGGGTGTGGGCGGCATGCAGCTTTACAAAGCGGAAGTACCGAGCCCCGTCCCTGACAAGCTGAAACCTCGAATCCGGGACACCGCAAAGATTCTCTGGAAGGTTTATGCAGTCTTTTCCCTTGTAGAGATATTGCTTCTCATGGCCGGCGGCATGAATCTTTTTGATGCCGTGTGTCACGCATTCACAACCATGCCGACCGGTGGATTCTCAACAAAAAATGCATCATTAGCCCATTACGACAGCGCTTATTTCGATATTGTCGTCATCGTATTCATGTTGCTTGCAGGCATAAATTTTTCTCTTCACTATCAGATGCTCAAAGGAAAAACCCTTGCTTTCTGGCAGGATTCGGAGTGCCGTTTTTTTCTTGCCGTCATTATCCTGTTGACCCTTGCGGTAAGCTTCAATCTTTACGGCAGCGTATATGAAAAAATAGGTCCGGCGCTTCGCTACGGTTCTTTTCAGGTGGTTTCCATTGTTACGACCACGGGTTTTGCCACGGCGGATTATGAAATGTGGCCTCCCATGGCTCAGGTTATCATCTTTTTCTGCATGTTTTTAGGCGCTTCCGCAGGTTCCACGGGAGGAGGGATGAAGTGTATACGTCTGTTGCTCTGCTTTAAATTTTGCTACAAAGAGCTCTTCTCTCTGATTCACCCCCGTTCGGTTACCCATATCAAAATCGGAGGGAAACCTGTCTCTGATGAAATAATGAGAAGCATTTTAGGTTTCCTGGCACTGTACATCGGCCTTTTTGTTTTGGGTTCCGTTTTGCTTTCCGGCATGGGGGTGGATTTTGTGACATCCCTGACAGCTGTTGCATCCTGTATTGGAAACATCGGGCCGGGTTTCGGACTGGTAGGGCCTGTAAAAAATTATGCCGAGATACCGGAACTCGGCAAATGGCTCCTGGCATGGTGTATGCTTTTGGGCAGGCTTGAGGTGTATACGATGATAATCCTTCTTGTGCCGGAATTCTGGAAGAAATAATATGGCTTGACCAAAACATTTTATTTTGTTATTTATCCCGAAATGGTTTTGCCATATCTATATATGGGTCAAAACGCCGATCTTTTAAAAATAATCTTTTTTACATTTTTATGATTATTCTTGTTGACATAAACAGAGTAAGGAGTTATAAGGTCTTTGTTTTTAAGCGTTAAGCGGGGCCGTTAACTCAGTCGGTAGAGTATCTGCCTTTTAAGCAGAGAGTCGTTGGTTCGAGCCCAACACGGCCCATAAAATACATTGCGTCCCTATCGTCTAGCCTGGTCCAGGACACCGGCCTTTCACGCCGGCAACAGGGGTTCGAATCCCCTTGGGGACGCCATTTATTCCGCCATTAAGAAACTTTTTAAAATTTCCAAATTATATCTTTTTTTGATTGTACAAGAGAGCTTTTAACTGTTCTCTTTTTTTATTTTGGAAACTCGATAATCAGTCTTTCTTTTCCATGTTGCTGCTGTTTTTCAAAAGGTCCAGCATCGTAATTTCCCCCAATTGCTCCTTATCTGTTGTTTCTTTGATTTTAAGCAACTCTTCCAGACCGGCATCCTTTTTTTCTTCAGGAAAATTCCAATCGACTCTCCCGGCATTTTGTACGGCCTCACAAACATTTAAAACACTTATCAGATGCAAGCTCTGTGCAGGTTGAAATAACCGTTGATCAGTGAAAACTTCCTGTACCAGACCCTGACGCGCAAGGATATTGGACAGGCTTATCACCAGGCGGATCGGTATTGACAAGGCATGTGATAATTCTTCGGCGGTCATCGGGGGTTGACCCTGATAAAAACGTTTTGCGATTTGAAGCATGATGTTTAAGGCCATATATTGCTGTTGGCCGCTGCTGACTTCATATTCGTTCATTTCCTGCTGATAAGTGTTAACATTCTGGATGGCACAGGACAACTGGGCCCCGATCAGTAAGATAAGCCAACTGATATACAACCAGATCAGGAAGATGGGGAAGACGGCGAAGGTGCCATAAATCGCATTGTATTTCGCAACCCCGATATTTAATTCGGCATACAGCCTGAAAGCGATCTCCCACAGGGTGCCGCTGAAGATGCCGGCGGCCACGCCCGGGAAAAATTTAACCTGCGTATTGGGCATAAGAATGTAAATTGAAGTAAAAGCAATCCAGATGCCCACAAGGGGAATGACACTATTGAAAAGAACGAAAAAATTATTGAATATTTCATATTGGCTGAGTTTCATGACCACGGTATTGGAAGACAGGGAGGCGATCAGCGTCAAGGAGACGACCAGGAGAATAGGACTGATGACCAACACGCTGATATAATCGGAAATTTTGCGTACCAAACTCCGGGAGCGAGTGATTCCCCAGAGATAATTAAAGGTCTTCTCGACGGTGCCCAGCATGTTGATCACCGTTATGATGAGAAAACCTGATCCCAAAGCGCCGAGTGCCTTGAAATTGGTATTGGAAATATATTCAATAATGCGGTTTGTGACTTCCTGTTGGCCGGCGGCCAGCAAATTGACCAGAATACTTTCGATGTGGCCCGGAATGCCGAAACCCTTCAGAACGGAAAAAGCAACAGCCAGCAAGGGGACAATTGCCAGTATCGTGTTGTATGCCAATGCTGATGCGCGTAAAAAAATCAGTTGTTTTTTTAATCCGCTGATCGTTAACAAAAAGACGCGTAATATCTGGAGAAGAAAAATACGAAAACGATCCGCACCGGCGGGATTGTGCCAGACATCAACGGCAAGAAAATCAACGATTTTATCAAAAGAGTATTTTATTCTTTTCATAAATGATTTTGATGAAGGCGTAAGAGAGCGATGTGTCACTCTTTAGAATTTACCTGGCCGTTTCATGGGTGAAGACAGAATCCGGTCTTTCAATACCTTTTCCTTATAGGCTTGAAGCAGGTCGTCTTTTTTAAAAATTCCCAATACTTTTTTTGGATTATGGGGATCTGTTACCGGCAGGCAGGAAATCCGATGGGTTTCAAATAATTGCAGTGCTTTTTCTAAATTGTCGTTTAAGGAGAGAGTGATCATATCTTTGGTCATCATATCGGCTGCAATGATGATATCTTTGAGTTCTTCGACTCTGTGAAGAATTCCCCTGATGTCTCTGAGGGAGAGGATGCCCACGCACTCTTTTTTTTGATTCAGGACGATAAAGTGAGGATACAGGGATTTAACTACCTGGTCCACGATCGTCAATAATGAAGATGTATCGCGTACGATTTCAAAATCCTTGACCATAAAATCCCTGGCATAAAGGTTCCTGAGAATGCTGACATCGTGTCCTCGCACAATATTGATCCCCTGTTTGAGGAGTTTTATCTCGTAAGCTGAATAGCCGAATAAGACTCTGACGACGAGTACGCTTGAAATGCATGCCACCATAAGGGGAAGAATGATCTGGTCATTGTAGGTAAGTTCAAAAATAGTGATGATTGCCGTAATAGGTGCCAGGGTTGTTCCGGCCACTACGGCGCCCATACCCGCCAGGGCATAGTTGCTCG
This sequence comes from Desulfobacterales bacterium, assembly GCA_030589165.1. GTDB lineage: Bacteria > Desulfobacterota > Desulfobacteria > Desulfobacterales > JAFDHS01 > JAFDHS01. The sequence goes on along the minus strand of JAUUWG010000016.1, from coordinate 11,122 downwards.
GATTCAGAGCAAGATCCGGCAGAAAATGGTTGATGCCGAGACATACGGTAATGCCCGATGTTGCCCCCAAAAACAGAGATGGAGCGAAGATCCCGCCGCTCATCCCTGAACCAATGGAAAGAGATGTGGCTATCATTTTAGCGAACAGGAACAAGACAGCCGTTTTTAAAGCCAAGCTCCCGCTGAGGGCTGCGTTGACCGTTTCGTATCCGACGCCCAAACTATATGGAAGTTTAAGGGCGATGATACCCAGCAGCAACCCGCCGATGCCCGGTTTGAGCCATTCAGGAATGCGTAATTTGTGAAAAAGGCTGTCTGCGGCTTCAATAAGACGAATAAACCCTATTCCAACGATCCCTGAAAAGATTCCGAGCAGAAGATAAACATTGAGTTCCCAATAATGGGCTAATTCAAAGGCGGGCACTTCAAAGGCCGGGAAATGTCCCAAAAAAATCCGGGAAAGAACCGAAGCGATCACGGAAGAGATAATAATATGACTGATATAAGTCAGTTCAATATCCAATAGAATAATTTCGACCGCAAAGAGTGCGCCGGTAAAGGGTGCATTGAATGTGGCGGAGATGCCTGCGGCAGCTCCTGACGCCAGGCAAACACGGCGGAGATCCGGATTGAGCCGAAAAAATTGGGCCACAGACGAGCCGACCGATGCGCCTATCTGGACGATCGGGCCTTCCCGCCCCACGGAAGCGCCGCTGCCGATGAGAAGGCCGGTTACCAAGGCTTTTAAAAAAGTCACACGATGGCGGATGGTGCTTTGTCGGCTGGCTACAGAGACGATGACTTCGGGCACACCCGGTCCTTTTGCTTCGGGGACCCAGAAAAAGATGACAGGACCGGCAACCAACCCTCCGAAAACCGGAACCAGAATCTTCAGCCACCAGGGTGAATGGATCACCTGTTCAACAAAGGTGGGGCCTGAGGCCCATAAAAAATACTGGAAAATTTCGATGAGCTTGCGGAAACAGAGGGCCCCGGCGGCGGATAAAACCCCGATACCCACCGAAAAGAATAAAAGATAGACGTTCAGGAGCCTTTGTTGTTTCAAATTGCCGAAAACCCTTTAAAGGATTGATCTTTATTCAATATCAGACCCACCTTTTGATTGACCAGTATCATCTTTCGGCTGTTTTGGCTTCCGACCGGAAATCCAGTCGGATCCTTTAAGGACAAATATCAAAATTCCAATAACAAAACCAAGTATTGCTAATATACCCATATCTACAGCGGTCATATTGAACTCTCCTTTAAGGATTGTGAATTGATCAAAGATTCCGTCAGTATATCATAAAAACACGTCTGGGCTTGTCGAGTCGCGTAATCCCTTCCTCTTTTGCCTCCTGCAAAGCTGTTTCATATTCTTCCGGATAAATCTGTCTGGAGATTTCCTTTACTTCAAAAGCTTTGCCGCAGGGTCGGTACTGGGACATTATATTGACATAACTGTTGGGTGATACCTTTTGTGCAATAAATCTCATGATATCCCGTGTCCCGGCAAGGCCTTCAGGCATAACAAGGTGTCGTATCAAAAGTCCGCGTCTTGCTATGCCCGATTCATCAATGACAAGATCTCCAACCTGCCGATGCATCTCTATAATGGCTTTACGTGCCCACTCCGGATAATCTTTTGCCTTGCACATGGTTTTGGCAATTTCAGGGTCCCAGAATTTAAAATCCGGCATGTATATATCAAAGACACCTTCAAGCAGTCTTAATGTTTCAACACGGTCATAAGCGCTTGTGTTGTAAACCAGGGGTACGGACAATCCTTTTTTTATGGCTATTTCAACGGCAGACAGAATCTGGGGGACAACGTGGGACGGTGTAACAAAATTGATATTATGACAACCTGAATCCTGCAAAGAGAGCATCATACCGGCCAACTCATCGTCTGATACTTCTTCGCCCTGACCTTCGTGGCTGATTTCATAATTCTGGCAGAAAATACACAGAAGATTACACCGGGAAAAAAAGATGGCACCGGAACCGTTTTTACCCACCAGGGGAGCCTCTTCCCCAAAGTGAGGCCCATAGCTGTAAACATATGCTTTTTCACCGGTTTTGCAAACCCCGAGCCGGCCTTCAAGCCGGTTGACATTGCATTTTCTGGGACACAGCTTGCATGTTTTTAAAAGTTCATGGGCTTTATTTACCTTTTCCCGAAGCAAACCCTTATTATACGTTTCAAGGTAGATCGGTTTAAAAGACGGCATGATTCTCAGGTATCTCCTCTGTTAATGGTTTAAGGCAAACCATACGATAACGATCGTTACTGATTCCGTGCCTCTATGCAACAAGGAGTGATTTAGAAGAAAGTTTAACACATATGGTTTATCGGTGTAAACAATCCTATTGTTTGGATAACGGGTGAGAACGTTTTAATATTGCCTATATGGAAATATCTGAGTATATTTGGGGCATAAAATTTTCTGTAGCAATACCTGAAAGATAAAGTTGCTGTTGGGATTTATTGTTTTAGATATTCCTGAAACTCTAAAGGAGAGACTATGCTTAAGATTAAAGATATCATGACTACAGAAGTTTTTGCCTTGTCTGAAACACAAACTCTTGAAATAGCACGTTCTTTAATGGAAATGAAGCGTATTCGCCATGTCCCTGTCGTCGATAAAGACAAGCGTTTTGTCGGGTTGTTGACCCACAGGGATTTGTTGGCCCAGACGATCTCCTTGTTGGCGGATATGGATGAATCGGAACAATATGATTTAGATCGTCATATCCCCCTGATGAACGTCATGACGAAAAATGTGATCACCGCCGACCCGGAGATGGACTTGTGTTCGGCCATACCGATTCTTTTGAAAAACAAGTACGGCTGTTTGCCCGTCGTCTCCGAAGAGGTGTTGGTGGGTATCGTGACGGAAGCTGATTTCCTTGAGTTGACCTATGATTTATTAAAGAACAAGAAGCAATTCTAATTTTGAGATTTTGTAGGTTGGGTTGAAGAACAAAACCCAACTATTAGACGGCGAATTTGCCGAAATTTGTTGGGTTTCGCTATGGCTTAACCCAACCTGCGTGATATTCATTTGCGACAAACGGAACAAAAAAACGAGAATGAAACCTATTGTAGCGATAGTAGGCCGGCCCAATGTCGGCAAATCGACTATTTTTAACCGTATTACCCGAACAAAGGAGGCCCTGGTTGATGACTTTCCCGGTGTTACCCGGGACCGTCATTACGGTGATGCGGTTTGGAACGACGTTGAATTTACCCTGGTGGATACGGGTGGCTTTTTAGGAGAAGAAGATGATTTTACCCGTCATATTCGGATTCAGATCCATCAGGCCATACAAGATGCGGATGTTATTGTTTTTGTGCTGGACGGCAAGGAGGGTGTTTCGCCTTTTGATACCGATATTATCGAGGTCCTGCGTTCAGTGACAAAACCGGTATTTTATGCGGTAAATAAAATAGACGGGTATGAAAAAGAGGTCGGTCTTTACGATTTTTACCGTCTGGGCATAAAAAAGCTGTATCCTGTTTCCGGTGAGCATGGCTACGGCATGACTGATTTTCTTGATGACCTGGTATTGGATCTCCCGAAGTTCGAACCTGAAGAATCTCTCGACAGGATACGTCTGGCGGTGGTCGGCCGCCCCAATGTCGGCAAATCATCCCTTATCAACAAGATACTGGGTGAAGAACGCATGGTTGTCAGCGATGTTCCCGGCACAACGCGTGATGCCATTGACACGGTTTGTGATATCAGCGGCAAATCGTATCTTATTATCGATACTGCCGGTATCCGGCGAAAAGGGCGGGTATCCCGGAAACTTGAGAAGTTCTCTATCATCAAATCGTTAAGAAGCCTCGACAGATGTGATGTGGCTTTGATCCTGATCGATGCGAGCGAGGGGATTACCGATCAGGATATAACCATTGCGGGATATGCTTTTGAGCGGGGATGCGGCTGCATCTTTTTATTAAACAAATGGGATATCGTCAAAAAGGAAGATAAAATAGTAAAAAAGTATTATGAACAATTAAGAATGGATGCAAAATATTTAAGTTTTGCACCCGCCATGACGATTTCCGCTCTGACCGGCCAGAGGGTCCAAAGAATTTTCGGCCTTGTGGATGAAGTTTATAAGCAGTATAACACGCGTATAGGGACGGGGCAGTTAAATAAAATCATTGAAAAGGCTCTTCAAAAAACCGAGCCGTCGCTGCACAAAGGAAAACGCCTTAAATTTTATTATACCACCCAGGTTTCCGTAAAACCGCCTACTTTTGTTTGTTTTGTAAACTACCCCAATGCCGTTCATTTTTCCTACAAAAGGTATCTGATCAACCAGATTCGGGAGCAGACCGGCTTGGACAAGACGCCCATCCGGGTACTTTTCCGTTTGCGAACCGGTCGGATTGAATTTCATACCCCCAAAAATGCCGGAAAAAAACGCCGCACAAAACAATCCAGAAAAAAGAGCCGGAAGTAATTGACAACGCATATGGATCTGTTTGAACATCAGGCGCAAAAAGCCGCTCAATCCTCGATCCCTCTTGCGGAAAGGATGCGTCCAAAGTGTCTGGATGAGTTTGTCGGGCAAAATAATATTGTGGGAAGGGGCGCCTTAATACGCAACGCCATTGAAAAAGACCGTATTTTTTCCATGATTCTCTGGGGACCTCCCGGATGCGGAAAGACAACCCTTGCCGGCATTATTGCACAAGAAACCCGTTCTCATTTTGTTCAATTGTCTGCCGTACTTTCAGGGGTCAAAGACATCAGGACGGTGATTGAGGATGCAAAGAATCAGCAACGGCTTTACCGAAAGCGAACAATCCTTTTTGTGGACGAAATTCACCGGTTTAACAAGGCCCAGCAGGATGCATTCCTTCAGCATGTTGAAAACGGGCTGATCACATTGATTGGAGCGACCACTGAAAATCCTTCCTTTGAAGTGATCCCGCCGCTTCTTTCCCGGTGTCGTGTGATAACCCTGACCTCTGTTTCGCCTGATGAAATGGCGGTTATACTTGACCGGGCCGTCAAGGATAAAGACAGGGGCCTTGGGAAAATGAACCTGGATTTAAGCCGGGAGGCTCTGCTTCATCTGATAGAGATTGCAGACGGAGATGTTCGAACAGCCTTAAATGGTCTTGAAATAACCGCATCCGTATTTATATCGGAACGTGAGACGTCAGACAGTGATTCCAGCCGGCATATAATGTTGCAGGACCTAGAAAATGCCTTTCAGAAAAAGGCCTTAAGGTATGACAAGTCCGGCGATGAACACTACAATCTTATCTCCGCCTTTCACAAGAGCCTGCGGGGAAGCGATCCTGATGCAGCGCTGTATTGGCTGGGACGTATGCTTTCCGCCGGTGAAGATCCGTTTTATATCGCCCGCAGGATGGTCAGATTTGCATCCGAGGATGGGGGCAATGCGGATCCCTATGCGCTGCAGGTGGCCATGAGCGCGATGGAGGCGTACCGGTTTCTCGGACTTCCGGAAGGCGAACTTTCCCTGGCCCAGGCCGCGGTGTATCTGGCCACCGCCCCCAAGAGCAACAGCATCTATACGGCTTACAATACGGTTAAAAAGGTTATTGAACATACAGGGACCCTCCCTGTTCCTCTCCACATCCGAAATGCGCCGACAAACCTGATGAAAAATTTGGGATACGGCAAGGATTATAAATACGCTCATGATTATAAAGGGGGATATGTCCCCCAGGAGCATCTGCCGGAAAAGCTTCATGGCCGGATTTTCTATTCCCCGACGGAGCGGGGGTATGAAAAGATCGTTAAACAGAGGCTTGACGGGTGGAGAAAGATGAAAAGCGCCCAACGGTCAAGGTTCAAATCTGAAATTTCCTAACCTGGACAAGCTATGACCAAAACAATATTTTACATGGTAGATAGCTATGCCTTACCCGGGAAAAAACCTCTCCCTGTGGGATCTCCCCCTAAAAAAATGAACCCTTTCCTCTATGGACAACTTGAACAAGATTATGGCATTTTTTTAGATAATGGCAGTCTCTCCGACAGTTGTTTAAATAAAACATGTATGTTTATTAATTCTGGGGGGTAGAGAATGTTTCTCAAAAAAGGAATGCAAAATCAAAACGTTCGTCGTCTTCAGAACCGATTGAATGAGATGGGTTACAATGTTGGAGCTGTGGATGGTATTTTGGGTCCCCGGACTGAAAGAGCTGTAATGGCCTTCTAGACTGACAAGGGACTTTCGGTTGACGGTGTTGTCGGAAATGAAACATGGGGGGCGCTTTTCGGCCAGTCACTTCCTGTAGCCATAGAGACATTGGATGGCCCGCCGCCACCTTACAGCCAATGCTTCGATATCTTCGATGATTTCCGCCTGGCCGGCTGGCAGGAACAAAATTTAGTGCGATGCGATCTTTCACGTTATCAGGAGGAATTGAAACACCTTTATTTTGGCTGGATGACGCCGGAAGACAAGGCCTTTGTTCATCACAACTGGTTTGGATTTATTTGCCATCGTCTGGTGGCTCCGCGTTTTCAGGCGGCCTTTGGAAAAATAGTGCAAAAAAAACTTCACACATCTCTGAAGACTTTTGACGGTTGTTTTAATCCCCGCCGTATGCGCGGCTCCGGCAGTTGGTCTACCCACGCATGGGCTATTGCAATAGATATTAATGCGCCTTGGAGCCGTTTTGGGCAGACATCGTTTCAGATGTCTGAAGAGGTAGCGAAATGCTTCGAAGATGAAGGATTTATATGGGGAGGTCGATGGCATCGCAGACCGGATGCCATGCATTTTCAATATTGCACCCTGAGATAAATATCAGGGAGAGAGTCAGGATAACAGGCAACTTTTAGACGAACCAGTATTGTCTCGGTCAATCGACCCGAGAGCTTTGTATAAACTTTCTTTTGCTCAATGAACTCGAACAAAGTTGAAGGTTTTTGCAAAGCTCTCGACCTGATTATTATGGAGTAGCCGTTTATTGCGCCTTTACTGTACCGATAATCCGGACCAACACAGAGTAACCCTCCAGTGAGTGTGGTAACCGGGCCTCGGTTTCAGGGCGCGGGCCATCCATGCCGATCATAATAACGAGATTACCATCTTTGTCCTTGCTGATGCCCACCGAAACCACGCCGGGTAATGCCATCAGGTGGTCCTCATGTTTTGCCTTAACTTCCTGAATTGAGTGTGACATACTAAAGTCCTCGCTTAAAGCCGCAACAGGTAACAGCAACAATATGATGAACAGCAGTTGGCGGTTCATCTAGTGATTCCAAGTGCGGAAAAAACATTTTCAATTCGATTGATGATCGTTGTGGTATCACTACCTGCAAACAAGAGTCCTACCAAGCGGTTGTTGTCATCCAGCACTGCCGAACCGCTATCTCCTCCCTGGCTCATTGCTCCGGCCATTAATTGATCTGTAAATCGGGCAATTTTTCCCTCTCCATACTGGACATTCACCGATACATCCACTTGCTCGATAGTTCCTGTGGTAAAGTGGGTGGTGCGTCCAAATTTCTTTATGGCCATGTCCAACTCACCTTGGGCTGTGCCATCGATGGCACCGATTTCCAGGATCTCGTCTTTGACATATTCCGATACCGGTTTTCGCGGGCGTGCGATAGCCGCATCCACGAGATTGTCCGTGATCTGCGCTTTGACCGCTTGCAAGCGCGCATCTTTGCCAAGAAATTTCGCAACCGCGTTAAGTATGTCCGCTATTTTGGAGGCAATGGAACAATCGCTGGGCACTCCGATAATGGAGATAGGCACAAACTGCTCCAGGTCGGCAATATGGTCATCGGGAAATTTGCCGCCATCATAGGGCCCTGGTTGCAATATGGGGTCCCCCACCTTGGCCTGGTTGCTGTTTGCCAGGACGTGGTTGTTGGAGAGGATAAAGAACTGCTCGCCCTTTTTCACCAGACAGCCCAGGGTCCCGGCCGTGATGTTCCGGTGGCCGATACTCACACCGCCTGGTGCCGGCCGGTGCCGATCAGTGGGTGACTGTAAGGCCCGGATGGGCCCGGTCTGGATGACATCCGTGGGAATACCGTTCAGCATCGGCGGCACTCTATCCCGGCTGGATAGCTGAGAAAGAGCAACTTTCTCTGTTACCGAACAAACAATGCCAAGGGTTGGCGTCTTTTTTCTGTTTGTAACTTTGTATCCAATCCCTGTGGCGACCACATTCGCCCTGTCAAGAAGCTGGCCACGATTGCTTTTGAGAACGTTTCTTATGGTAAACATTTCATTTGCCATATGGGCCTCCTTTCAAGTCACAATGAGGTTTTGAATCGGCTTTTAAAAAAGCTGTGTAACAAAGACTTTTTGCAGGGTGCTCAAAGAGTTTTCCGGTCGTAATTCAGACTTTCCGATGTCGTATATTTTTTTTCTATCTAGCCCAAAGTCATCAATACTACACCAAGTTTTTTCTCCAGGTCCTGAATTTTCTTCAGCTGATCTTCGCTTAAATCACCAGCGAGCTTCCTCTCCGGGCACGCAAATGCCAGAAGTGTTTTTCCCAATTCTTTTTCCAATGCTTGGATCTCTTTAAGTTCGCCTTCACTTGGTTTCGAAAAATTGCATATAACGGCCATAGTAAAATCTCCTTTCATTTGTGGAAAGTCTGAAATTTCGGCTGTAGTTCATTGAGCACCCTGCAAAAAGTTTTTTTCAAACCAAACACTGACCTCTTTCGTTCTTTTAATCTTTTGCCAGTTCTATGATGCGTTTGGCGTATACGTTTTTCAGGGCATTCAGGAAATCTTCATCCACCGGTCCCTTCCAGGTGCTTACCTGGGTAAAACGTTTGGGTATACGAACTTTTGTCGGGTCAAAGCCGGTGGCCACGCGGGTTTGCCAGCGCAGTTTTTGAATATGGCGTGAGACATCGTCCATTTTTTCTGCCAAAGTTTTACACCCCACGGAATTCAGGCAATCGGCCAGCAGTTCGTCTGTATACACGCCGCGTGCAAACAGGCAGGAAACCATTGAAGTCAGAAAAACCCGGGTCTGTTCGTCATGGATCAAAAAATTTACTGCGTCGTCCAGGTTTTTTTCTTTATATTTCTGGTCGTAGGAATATCCGCCGGTATCCAGGTGTGAATGGCGGAATCCCAGGGACTGGGCCGTGAAAAAGACCTCTCCGGTTGCATAGCCGGCCATTTCCTGCCCCAGAACGCAGGCGAAATCTTCACCGCCATAGTGTTTTGCCGCCTTCAGGGTGCCTTGTCCGAGCAGACGGTAAAAATCGTTGGTCCCTGTTCCCAGATGATGCATAGCTTCCTTATAACCTTGGGCATCGCCGAATTTTAAGGGAACGATCACTCCCTTTTCTGATACAATGCCCTTTTGGAACGCTTCCGTGGCCCAGGCCAGTGCCACGCCTGCAGACATGACATCCAGACCTGTTTTTTCCACAACATCCATGATGCCGAGCACGGCAAAGTTGTCGGTTACGCCGAGCATGGAGCCTGTAGCAAAGATGGGTTCGTAGTCGTAAGACACCTGACGGTAGAGGTACTGGTTCTCCTCCATGAACTTTTCCCGCACAAACCCGATGTGAACGCAACCCACCGGACATCCGGCACAGGCGGTATTGCGCAACAGGGTATCGTCTGCGAATTTTTGCCCGGTTATGGCGTCAATTGCAGGGTCGCTAGTCTGTTGCAGATTTCGCCAGGGAAGGGCGTTGATATCGTTTAACACTTTTAGATTGGCGGCAGTTCCCAGATCGTGGTATTTGCTCATCATCCGGGTTGCGGTGATTTGCTTGTATACGTTGTTAAAGAGCTTGGAATATTCCTTCTCCTCATCGAGTTCAAATGAACCGTCGCCCTGAATTACGATACTCTTTAGATTTTTGGCCCCCATGACGGCACCCGAGCCGAGTCTGCCGAAATGGCGATAGGTATCCACATTGATGCAGGCCATGGCCGAACCGATTTCGCCTGCCGGACCGATGCGCAGTATGCTCCGATGCCCGGACCCAGGAAACATGCTGCGAAGCAGCTTGCCGGACCTCTGGACATCCATGCCCCACATAAAATGAACGTCTTTGAACTCAAGGTGTTTTGAGCCCACCGACAGGCAGCAGGGCTGGCCCGCCTTACCGGTAATGACCAGTCCGTCCAGTCCGGCAAAGCGCAAACAAAGGGCTGATCGCCCGCCGGCATGGCTCTCGGCGTACTGGTCGTGGTAGGGTGATTTGAATCCGCAGACGGTCTTGCTCATCAACGGGAAAAAGCCTGTGAGGGGGCCTATGGTGAAGATCAGCGGCTGTTCCGGGTCGTTCCACGGTTTGTCTGCATGGCCGTATGTGTTGAACAGGGCCGCTGCCAGCCCGCTACCCCCGGCAAGGGTTTCCCGGCCGTCAAATCTGATCGGATTGCCCCTGCCTGTGGAAAGATTCACGATCATTACTCTGAAATGGTCCCTGATCATGATTTTACCTCATTTGTACTTTTTTCAACCGGGGCTTCTACCATTTCCAGGCACTCGTGAGGGCAAAACGGAACGCATCGGCCACAGTGAATGCACACAAACGGCTCAATTGCCGTGTCAAGAAAAATTGCGTCCACCGGGCATGCCTTGGCACATTCGCCGCAACGGATACAAAGTTTTTTTTTGACGATTACCCCGCCGCCCTTACGCTGGGAAAAAGCCCCGGTCGGGCAGGCTGCGGCGCAGGGTGCCGGATTGCAGGCCAAACAGGTTTTTGCCTGAAACCCCGTTGATATGCCGCCTGAAGAGGCAATACGGATGCCGGCCGTGTTCCAGGATAAGCGTTTATGAACGAGCCTTGCGCAGGCCAGTGAGCAGGAGTGGCAGCCAATGCACCTTTCCATACGTGGGGTGGTTAATATTTTCATCATAAACCCGGCAAGAGATCCCGTCTGAATCTTTGATTCAGGCGGGGAGGAATGCCGCCTTCCTTTAGGTTAATAAGTTTAGAAAAAGGTAGTTTTTGTGGAAAATAGAAACAATTTTCCCTGGAACTACCAAACCAGTAAGAGCCGCATCGCCAAAGTTATTAAGCGGTTTTTACAAGCAACACTATCTTTGCCCCTCTTAAAGATTGTTTAATCACTTGCCGCAGGGTCTGGGACGTGCGGAATATCTCAGA
>JAUUWG010000068.1 GCA_030589165.1 Desulfobacterales bacterium | reverse complement strand
GTTGGTCCACATCGCCAATGTTAAGAATCTTTCTAAAGGGTTGACTTGGCCTACCCGTCAGCCATGTTTACAGAGCCCTGATAGTTCCCTCAACTTGTGGAGCATTGAGGCTATCCTGTATATATTCTTAACGTAGTTCTCTTCAAAGAACTTAGGCTAATCAACCGCGGGCTTTTACAAGACTACCCGCTTCAGCGGTGGGTAGTTGACTGTTATCAGAAATTCAAGAACGTCTCATTATATGAGGCATTGTCGAATTAGCAAGGAAATATTATGATGTTATGAATTGACGTCAAAAAAGAGCGGCCATTATTTCAGGAAAACAGGAAATAACAAAAAAGTGCTGAAAGCAAGAGGAGAGATGTGATGAAGCTTAAATGTTTGTTTTCAATAGTTTTAATGGCGATTATGGGAATGTCGGTCCTTATGGCCGGCATGTTTGCTGAAGCTAAGGACAGTTCGAACTCAGAAGCCCTAGTGGAAGGCAACACAGCTTTTGCGCTTAATCTTTACTCTAAACTCAAAGAGACGGAAGGCAATCTGTTTTTCTCTCCTTATAGTATCTCAACAGCCCTTGCCTTGACCTATGCCGGGGCTCGTGAAAATACTGAAAAAGAAATGGCAGAAGTGCTCTGCTTCACATTGGACCAAAAGCGGCTTCATCCTGCATTCGCGTCCATTGAAGCAAGGTTGAAAGACATACAGAAGAAAGGAGACGTTCAACTGAGTGTTGCAAATGCACTATGGCCTCAGAAAGATTATGTTTTTCTTAAAGAGTTTCTCGAATTAACAAAGAAGAACTACGGGGCGAGAATTACCCCTCTCAACTATAAAATCGATCATGAAGCGGCCCGCATAACAATCAATAAATGGGTGGAGCGGAAAACAAACGACAAAATCAAGGAGTTGATAAAAAGAGGCATACTTGATTCGCTGGTACGACTTGTTCTGACCAATGCCATATATTTTAAAGGCAACTGGGCAGACCGGTTTGATAAAAAACTTACGGAAGATGCTATGTTTCACCTCTTGCCGGGAAAATCAATTAAAGTTCCGATGATGAATCAAAAGCAAAAGTTTGGATATGCAGAGCATGAAAACTTGCAGATTCTTGAATTGCCCTATGTTGGAGAGGAACTTTCGATGCTTGTGCTGTTACCCAAAAAAGTTGACGGTCTGACGGAACTTGAAAACAAGCTGACAGCAGATAACCTTAAAAAATGGACAAGGCACCTCGGGGAGAGAGAGGTTTGGGTATTTTTGCCAAAGTTCGAGATGACATCTGCGTTCAGGCTGGACAAGACGCTTGCTTTGATGGGTATGCCCGATGCCTTTAGCATGAATGCCGACTTTTCAGGGATGGACGGAACCAAAAAGCTGAACATTTCCGCGGTAATTCACAAAGCATTCATAGCCCTTGACGAACAGGGAACCGAGGCGGCGGCAGCAACAGGCGTGGTCATAGGTGTGAAATCTTTACCCCGACCCGCACCTGTTTTCCGAGCCGATCACCCCTTTATGTTTCTTATTCGTGAGAATCTTTCAAACAGCATATTATTTTTCGGCAGAGTCGTTGATCCGACAATGTAACAAATACATGATGAAGTTTGATGAGCTTGAAAGTAAGATGCGGATTTTTGAGACCGCCCACGATCACTGTGTATTACCGGGGATTTACATGGTGGCCAGGTTGGACGGACGGAGTTTTACCCGTCTCACCAAGGAGAAGCATCATTTTGAAGTACCATACGATCCGTTATTTCGTGACCTCATGATCGAGACAATGAAGCATCTTATGAACTGTGGTTTCCGGGTGATCTTCGCTTATACCCAGAGTGATGAAATTTCATTGTTGCTTCATCCGGCCGATCAGGTTTTCCAGAGAAAGTTGCGAAAGTACAATTCTATTCTGGCAGGAGAAGCGAGTGCCAAGTTTTCCATGCTCTTGGGAGATATGGCCTGTTTTGACTGCCGCATCTCTCAGTTGCCTAATGTTGACCTGGTAGCAGACTATTTTCGTTGGCGCAGCGAAGATGCGCACCGAAATGCATTGAATTCGTATTGTTATTGGGCGCTCCGTGAAGAAGGCAAGAGTCCTCAAGCTGCCAGTGAGACATTGCTGAGAGTATCGTTTTCAGAAAAGAACGAATTGCTTTTTCAGCGGGAAATAAATTTCAATAACTTGCCGAATTGGCAAAAGAGAGGAAGCGGCCTTTACTGGGAGATTTACGAGAAAGATGCAACCAACCCAAAAACAGGGGAGCATGTTAAGGCAAAGAGGAGACGAATCAAGGTGGACATGGAACTCCCCATGAAAGATGCCTATAATGCTTTCATTAATCGACTGTTATCCGAGTCCCTAACCCGGATAAACCGGAAAAGTTAAAAGTGAGCTAAAGTTAATGAGTCGCTTTGCTCTGTCTTTTTATATAAAATTGATAGAATGCCTTAACTTTAGATCACTTTTCGGAAGGAGCGCGCATTAATTTTAAAACAACCTTTCTGGCACGCGGACCGTCAAATTCACAGAAATATATCCCCTGCCATGTACCTAATACCAGTTTGCCGTTTTCTATTGCAACAAGTTCCGAAGAGCCGACAAGGCTTGTCTTCATATGGGCGGCGGAATTTCCTTCGATGTGGCGATATCCCCCCTCCCATGGAATCATTTTGTTCAAGATAGTCTTGATATCGGTCCTTACATCCGGGTCGGCATTTTCATTAATGGTAACTGCTGCCGTGGTATGGGGCACAAAAACATAACAAAGCCCCTCATCGATCCTGGCCGATCGGACTGCATCTTGAATATCTGATGTAATATCGATTAATTGCGTTCTTTTTTCGGATTTTATATTAATAATCATTCTTAAGCTCCTGTGTAAACCCTTCGGTATTCAATTATGCGTCGTTTTCCGAATTATTCACAGGTAGGGGCACGTTGCGACGTGCCTCTACAGGATTCAATTTCCTTACCCATTTACAAGAGAATGGTAAAGATGTAAAAGATTTTCATCGCTGAGACTCATTTTAACAGAAAGGCTATGATTTCTTCCAGAGCAGCATTTCCTGTCCGTTCTCCCAGGCCGTTGACCGTTACATCGACGAAATTCGCTCCGGCGGTCAGGGCGCTGACGGCATTGGCCGTGGCCATACCAAAATCATTGTGTGTATGGACACCGATATCAATTTTGAGCAGGGATTTCAAGCGGCTAAAATTCTGGATAGATTGCTTCGGTATGTCGATTTTGTGAGTATCGGCACCAATGACCTGATCCAGTATGTTTTGGCGGTGGACAGAAACAATCAGAAGGTGGCTTCGCTTTATACTCCCCTGCACCCTGCCGTGATTTCCACTTCCCGGTTCAGGAATGACTGATTTATCGAGGAAATCCTTCGATCATCCGGGTTAAGTTAAAATGGTTTCCTATGACACGGGTCCGGGCATCAACAACATTGAACTGGGCCCTGGCAAGAAAGAAAATTGCATCTAAAATTTCAGTTGAGGTCGTTATCCCTCTTTGAAACTGGAGCTGGGTGATTCTTAAATTTTCTTCGGCTTCGGCCTGACTGCTTTGAGCCACCTTGAGATTTTCAAAGGCCACATCCAGATCCAGAAGAATGTTTTTTAACCGCGTTTCCAGATCTCTTTCAAGTTCAGCGAGATCATAGCCGGCGTTTTTGACATCCAGTTTGGCTTTGTTGATCCCGGCATACTTCTGGAAACCATCAAAGATATTCAAGGATATTTTCAGTTGAACTTCAAATTCATGCTCGGATTCATCACCGGAACCCGGCAAATAGTCATTCTCGCCGTTCCGGTAACCGGCGGAGATGTCCGCCCGGGGATAAAGAGTTGATTTGGCCGATTTCACTGCTAATTGAGCGGCTTCATGAAATTTTCGAAGCGCATTCAATTCACTGCGCCGGCTGAGCAGGAGCGGTTCATATTCAGCTTTTTCAAGAAAATCGGGCAGCGTATCAAAATATGAAAAATCAAGATCAGTGATATTCAGATCTTTAGCGACAATTCGTTTTAAGGTATTCAGACTTTTTACGACAGCCGTTTTTGCCCGGTTGACTTCCTGGGCCGCATTGTCCATCTGCACCTTAATTTTCAAAACGTCATTTTTTTTTAAAATTCCGACTTCATATTTGAGCAGGGCATTTTTATGTTCTTTTTCGAGAAGCCGGTAGGCATTTTCAGCAACGTTCAGAAAGGTTTGATCCCGATAAATCTGAAGAAAGGCCAGAGATACCTCCAGCTTGATATCCTGTTCGACACCGCTTAGTTTGAAATTTTCGATCTCATGGAGCTTGAGAGCGGCTTTAAGATCGTAATAATCCTTGAAGCCGGAAAACACATTCAATGTCATGCTGCTGGTCGTCGTGTGATATCTTTCATAATCGTCGAACGTGGTTAAATTGCCGTCAAAGTGACTGCCGCGATATTCGACATCAACTGCCGGATAAAAATTGCCTTTTACAAAGCGGATATCTTCTTTGCTTTTTTCAACATTGGCCAGATATTGCTTGATCAGCTCACGGTTTTGTACGGCTGCCGTCATCAATTCGTCCAGGGTTTGTGCATAAACACCTGAAGCCCCAATGATGAAAATGCAGATACTGACGAGAATATTAAACCGGTTATGCAATCGTTTCATCTTTATTTTCCTTCAAACCTGATAAAAAATGCCAGTAAAGAGGGAATGACAAACAGGGTTAATACGGTTGAGAACATCAGGCCGCCCAACAGAACACTGCCGAGACCGCGATAGAGTTCGCTGCCGGAGCCCGTGGAGACCACCAGGGGAAGCAATCCGAAAACACTGGTCGAGGCGCTCATGAAAATCGGGCGGATTCGTGTCCGCACGGATTCGGATATGGCCGCAATCCCTTGCATTCCTTCATAACGAACATTGTTCAGTGCCTGATGAACAATCAGAATGGCGTTGTTGACCACCGTTCCGACCAGAGTAATAAAGCCCAGCATGGTCAAAACGTCAAAGGCCTGCGGTGCAATCACTGCATCCACCAGTCGCAGGCCGATAAAACCGCCGGCGCCGGCCAGAGGTACGGTAAACAGGATGATCAGCGGATAAAAAAAGTTTTCAAACAGGGCGGCCATCAACAGATAAATAATGACCACCGCCAGGAGTAAATTCCATTGCAGCACCTGACGGGTCGTTGTCAGTTTGTCCGCATTGCCGCCGATGGAAATATTCACCGTTTCCAGTTGCCCTTTTGCTTTCAGGGACTCGATAATCTTGTTTTCGATGGTTTCCATGGCGGCTTGCAGGGGAAAATCCTCCGGCGGCGTGACTTCGAGCCTGATGCTTCGTTTGCGTTCCAGATGGTTCACCTGGTTCATGCCGCTGGTGTATTTCAGGTTGGCCACATCACCGATGCGGATCAGATTGCCGTATGAATTGACAATGGAACTGTTAAGAATATCTTCGGGAGTCTTGAAAATATCATCAGCGCCTTTGATGATCAAATCGACTTGCTTGACGCCTTCGGGTTGATATTCATCAATTTTACGCCCATCCATCAAAACATCGATATACATTCCGAGTTCACCTTCGGTGAGGCCGTTGGCCGCCAGTTTGGTTTTATCGGGAATTACGGTGACTTCCGGATAACTGATTTCCAGCGAGGGTACCGGCCGGATCTGAGACCCCTTGATTGCCTCGCTGATACTCCCGAAGAGCATGCGCGACGCTGTGATAATTTCCTGAATATCCGTTCCGGAGATATTTACGTCGATGGATCGCCCTGCGCCGATATCGCTCTGGAAAATACCGGTCTGAATGCTGACGCCGAACATATCCGGGATGGAATTCATGATCCGGTTAAACAGCGGCATCATTTTTCCGGCCTCGGTTTCATGGGTGCTGATACCACCGAACAGATTCAATTGAGGGGTTGCCACATAAAAAATATCTTTAATTTTAGGGATACCGTCTTTATAGTCTGCTTCAAAATACGGCGCTGCCTCCTTAAAGATATAGCTGCCGATGCTTTTTCGTTTTTCAAGGGAATTTCCAGGCGGTGGAACCAGAATGTTCATAATCAGATTACGATTGCCCTGGGGTAGGTATTCCGCTTTGGGTATGAGCAGGAACACCAGTGTAATGGATAATAACGTGAAGAAAAAAATGGATGCCAGCCTTGTGACCGTATTTTTCAGGAAAAACCCGGAAATACCCATGATCGCATTGACAAACATCTGACCGACCCGGTTGATGGGATCATTTTGGGGTTTTACCTTTTTTGACCGCCGCATGTAAAATTGATTTAAAACAGTAGGAATGACGGAGACGGAGACAAAAAGGCTGATGATGATCGAAAAGGTGATGGCAATGGCGATATCACGAAACAACTGACCCGCCTCTTCCTGGATAAAGATAATGGGTACAAATACGGCAACTGTGGTCACTGTCGATGCCAGCACCGCGCCCCATACCTCCTTGGCACCCTCATAGCAGGCATCCAAGGCATTTTTCCCCATATGGCGGTGACGGTCGATATTTTCCAGTACGACAATCGAGTTGTCTACCAGCATACCCACGGCAAAGGAAATTCCGGCCAGACTGACCACATTGAAATTGCGGTTGAATACCCATAAAAAGATGAAGGTCCCAATGACGGAAATCGGGATGGCGATCGCTGTGGTCACCGTGGCACTGATGCTTCTTAAAAAAAGCAGCAGAACGGTGATGGCCAGAATACTGCCGATAAGTACGTTCTGTTTTACAATGGCAATCGCGGTATTGATATACGGCGTCTGATCATAAACCCAGTCAATATACAGGTTGTTATCGGCTAAAATCCCCTTGTTCAGGTTTTCAACCACTTTTTTGAGCTGATTGACCAGTTCAATGACATTGGCCCCCTGTTCCTTACGGACACCAATGGCAATCACTTCATCGCCATTCTGCATGACCGAAAAGGTTGCTTTTTCGTGTCCCCGGGTGGAATGGGCGATATCTTTGAAAAAGATGCGTTTGATGCCGTCGTCAAAAACCACGACATTTAACGGATCGTCATAGTTTTGAAATTTGCTGACTGTTCGGATGCGGTAGTCTTTTTTGCCGATTCCCAGGGTTCCGGCGGATTGATTTTGGTTAGCCCCTTGAATTTTGGCGATGACTTCGCTGATGGTGACGTTATGTCTCGTCATTTTTTCAGCATTGAGCACCAGATGCAGTTCATTTTCGGTCCCGCCGCCCACAAACAGAGAACCTACCCCGGATACGCGTTCGATCTGCTGGCGGATTTCATTTTCAAAAAAGGTTTTGAATTTATTGACCTCGGATGACGTGCCTTCCTTGATTTTGAGCATCATCCAGATGACGGGCGAACTTTGGGCACCTGCCGCTTCAATAGCCGGTTTATCGGCGTTACTCGGATAGTCTGAAACCTCATTGAGTTTATTGGAGACGCGCAACAGTGCATTGTCCAGATCGATTCCGACTTTAAAGGTCAGCGAAATTTCACCATAATTGTTGTAACTGGAGCTTTCCATTTTTGTCAGGTTCTGCAACCCTTTAAGCACTTCTTCCTGCTTATCGATAATATCCTGTTCGATTTCATAAGGGGTTGCTCCGGCCCAGGTTGTTGTGACCGTAATCTCCGGCAGTTCGATGTCGGGCGTCAATTGGACCGGCAGGTTTTTCAGACCGATGAGGCCGAACATGACGATCAGAATAACGGCTACCGCGACCGATATGGGTTTTGAAATAGAGTATTTGATCGGGTCCATTAGTTCTCTCCTACGACAAGCACCGGCTGGTCCGGTCTCAACCGTTCATTACCATCCACCACTACCGGCATGCCGGGCTGAATTTGAGGATTGTCAACACCGATATAGGCCCCGGACATGGTTACGATATTCAGCGGTACCATTTTGGCCTGATTGTCCTGGATGGTATATACAAAATTTTTCCCCTGAAACTTGACCAAAGCATCTCTGGGGACCATTTTCAGCCGTTGCTTTTCGCTGATCGGCATAAAAACCCTGGCGGACATGTTCTCTATGGCCAGCTCCATATACGGCAGGCGAATTTTAAGAAAAATATTTTTGGTTTTTTCATCTGCGATGGGTCTGATTCCTTCGACTTTTCCGGTCATCTGCTTATTCGAGGCATTGATAATGAGATCAATGGCGTCACCGGTTTGAACAAATTTCAACAGTTTTTCCGCCACCGGCAGTTGAATGAACAGATCATCGGTGGAACCGATTTGGCAGATGGGGTCTCCTTTTTGAATCCAGTTTCCTAAGTCCACATATTTTTTCATGATAAGGCCGTCAAACGGAGCTTTGATGACACTCTTGGCAATTTCAAGGTTGATCCGATCAATTTTGATTTGCAAACCTTTTTTCTCTTTTATCAACTCCTGATAAGAGAAGAAAAGGTCTTCATAATCGACTTCACTGGCCGCCTCTTTTTCAAGCAGTTTTTCAAAGCGTTTGAGATTTTTATTTTTCTGTTCAATGCGGATGTCCAACCGTTGAAGATTGGTTTTTTCGAGGGCCAGATCCTTTTTCAGAAAATCGGTGTTGAGCCTGACCAGAACGTCGCCTTTCTTGACTTTATCCCCTTCGTGGAAAGCAATGCTTTTCACCAGCCCATTGACCTCTGTTGAAACACCGCTGATCTTGTCAAAATAAAGAACCCCGATTAATTCCGTTTTTTTCTGCATGTCCTGTTCGGTAACATGGGTTATTTTTACCCTGGCCGGTGGTTGTTCTTGGGAGGGTTCCGACAGGCTCAGGTTCGAAAAGCATAGAATGCAGCAGAAAGCTGTGATGGCGAACCAAAGAACTTTCCACTTGTTTTTCCCTGAATTCATTTTTTTGCTCCTGATAGATTATGTGGTTTTACCTAACCCGGATAAACCGGAAAAGTGAGCTAAAATGCATACCGAAAAAAATCTTTCTGCCACCAAGGCACAAAGACACAAAGGATATAATCTAAAAAATACTTTGTGCCTTAGTGACTTTGTGGCAAATAATTCTGGTTCCGGTTTATCCGGGTTAGGCACTAAACACTTTACTTAATGTTCCTGATGATTTTCTCCACCAATTCAAGATATGTTTTACGGTCGGAATCGTCGAGCGCGGCAAGAATCCGCCGGCTGAGCTGCAATTTAATATCGTGGTGGCGGGTATAATGTTCCTTGCCCTCTTCGGTCATCTCAACGATGACCACCCGGCGGTCCTCTTCTGAACGGCGGCGTTCGGCCAGTCCTTTCCTGACCAGTTTGTCGACGATGACGGTCAGGTTGCTTAAACTGGTAAGCATGTGACCTGCAATATCGCTCATTCGGCTGGGGCCGGTTTGTCCCAGATAAACGAGGACCTGGATTTCAGGCAGACTGACATCGCTCGGCAGAGCGCCCAGGCAGCTGTGCTCCATGATCTTCATACGGTACGTCAACTGCTCGATATAATCGGCCAGTTGCATAATATCTTTGTTCGAAATTTTCATATTTCAATCCTATAATAGTTAAATTTTTTAATCTTTTTAATATTAAAGGATTGCGGTGAAGTCAAACAAAAAAGAGGGCATTGGGGAAAAGAGGTGATTCTGAAATTTTCTGCCACAAAAAAAGCACAAACTTCAAAATCAATGGTTATTGCTTTGTTTTGTCATAGAGTCTAAGACAAATAACAATTTATGGGATGAAGTCTAATGCGAAATTTACTTATAATTAAAGCGGGAAAGAGTTTCCCTTCTATTGTGAAAGAATGCGGTGATTTTGAAGATTGGATTATTTCAGGTATGCCCCCCCTACCCTGCGAGGTCAAAGTTGCAGCGGCATACAAAAATACACGTCTTCCTGATTATGATTCAATTTCCGGTGTCGTGTTAACCGGATCTCATGCCATGGTGACCGATAGAGAACCCTGGTCGGAGCGCATTGCACAGTGGATTCCCGGACTATTTGAAAGAGGCATTCCTTTTCTCGGTATATGCTACGGACACCAGTTACTTGCCCAAGCAATGGGTGGGACGGTGGGGTATCATCCAAAGGGGCGAGAGATCGGGTTCGATTTGGAGTTGATACGCCTGGTGAAGTGAATAGGAAAACAAGGCAAAACATCATGTCTTGACATTCTTTGGAAGGGGATGTATCCAAATCCTTTGGGATACAAAAAAGCTTGAAACGACCGCAACATCACCAGCAGAGGGGACAAACAACGCATGGTACAACGTCGCAAAACTACCAATGGGAATAGTACTGATATCTTTGAAAACCGTGAGGGAATTAAAAACCTTGAAAAGGCCGGGAGGTTTTTGGTCAACAAGGGTGTAGTGCTTGTAAAGGAAGGCCGGAACGAAGACGCAATGGCCGTGTTTGACGATGTGGTTTCCCGTTTGGGCTACCGCGAGGAAATTGTGCTCCTCGAATGGGTTGCCAAGGCGTTGGTCAATAAGAGTGTCGTGCTTGGGAAGGAGGACCGGAACAAGGACGCAATGACCGTCTGTGACAATGTGGTTTTTCGTTTTGGTAACCACCAGGAAGATGTGTTGATCGAGCCGGTAGCAAGAGCGTTGATCTACAAGGGTGCCCTGCTTGGGAAGGAAGGCCGGAACCATGAGGAAACAGCCGTTTATGACGATCTGGTTTCCCGTTTTGGCGACTGCAAGGAAGGTGTGCTGCTTGAATGGGTTGCCAAGGCGTTGGTTAACAAGGGCGCACTGCTTGGGAGGCAGGACCGGAACAAGAACGCAATAACCGTTTATGACGATGT
>JAUUWG010000027.1 GCA_030589165.1 Desulfobacterales bacterium | reverse complement strand
GCTGAGATCTTCATCCTTGACGATATCTTTTAATTTGCTTTCTACATATTCAGCGTCGATGACGACCTTTTTCCCCTTCATGTCGGGTGCCTCAAAAAGAATATCTTCAAGCAGACATTCCATGAGGGTATGAAGTCTTCTTGCGCCGATATTCTCCGTACGGCTGTTAACTTCTTCCGCTATTCTCGAGATCTCTTCAACGGCACTGTCTTCAAAGACCACATCAACGCCCTCTGTCCTTAAAAGCGCCATATATTGAATGAGAAGGGCATTTTTCGGTTCAGTCAATATTCGTACAAACTCTGCCTGACCAAGGGAGTCGAGTTCCACCCGGATCGGAAACCTTCCCTGAAGTTCAGGGATCAAATCCGACGGTTTGCTCATGTGAAAAGCACCCGCAGCGACAAACAGGATATGGTCCGATTTTACAGGGCCGTACTTGGTGGTCACAGTGGTACCCTCCACTATGGGGAGGAGATCCCTTTGCACGCCTTCCCTTGAAACATCGGGTCCGTGACCGCGTTCAGCTCCTGCTATCTTGTCGATCTCATCAAGAAAAATAATCCCGGATTGCTCGACTTTTTCAATTGCCTGCTTTACGACCTTATCCATATCAACAAGGTTCTGGGCTTCCTCATTTGCCAGAATCTCCATGGCCTCGGACACTTTTACCTTTCGCCTTTTGGTACTCTTTGGAAAAAGTCCGCCGAACATATCCTTTAAATTGACGCCCATCTCTTCCATGCCGACATTGGAGAAAACCTCCACCACAGGCATAGGCCGTTCCGAAACATCAAGGTCCACATAACGATTGTCCAGTTTCCCCTCGGCAAGCATGGTACGAAGTTTTTCTCTTGTAGAGAGGGTTTCACTGGTCTTTGGCTCTACAATCTCAAACTGGGGTTCTTTGAATTCCTCATTCTTGGGAACTCGCTGGTCGCTCGATTTGGGAAGCAACAAGTCCAGGAGCCTTTCTTCTGCAATATGCCTTGCTTTATCCTTAATCGCTTCCTGCTCTTGTGATTTAACGGAATTTACAGTAAGTTCCAATAAATCCCTTACCATCGATTCAACGTCCCGGCCTATATATCCAACTTCTGTAAATTTGGAGGCTTCAACTTTAAAAAACGGCGAATCCGTAAATTTGGAAAGTCGCCTGGCTATCTCGGTCTTACCTACGCCTGTGGGACCGATGAGTATGACATTTTTCGGTGTAATTTCGTCACGAAGCTCTTCCGGCACCTGTTTTCTGCGCCATCGGTTCCTCAAGGCAATGGCAACCGAGCGTTTTGCCTTGTGTTGGCCTATTATATATTTATCAAGTTCTTTAACGATTTCAGCCGGTTTCAGATCACTCATTTCTATACCTATACACTTTTGCACTTCCTTTGGAAGCACGCCTAAAGCTCTTCTATGGTTACAGCATCATTTGTATATACACACATGGAGCAGGCTATTTTCATAGCTTCTTCCACAATACCCCGGGCATCCAAATCCGTATGATTCAAAAGGGCCGTTGCCGCAGCCTGAGCACCGACACTCCCTGATCCTATACTTATAAGCCCCTCATCAGGTTCGATAATATCACCATTTCCTGATATAAGGAAGATTTTGGATTCATCCACGGCTATCATCATGGCCTCTAACCGCCTTAAGTACTTATCCGTGCGCCAGTCCTTCGCCAGTTCAACAGCAGCCCTTGTAAGGTTTCCATTAAAACGCTCAAGTTTTTTTTCCAGGCGGTCAAAAAGATTCAAAGCATCTGCGGTCGCACCTGCGAACCCTACTATGATTTTATCATTGTAAATTCTTCTTACTTTTTTGGCATAGTGCTTTATGATGGTATTACCCAAGGTAACCTGACCGTCACCGGCAACTGCTATCTTCCCTTTATGCCGGACAGCCAGAATTGTTGTTCCATGAAAATTCGTCATATTCTTTTTTTACCGCTCCTTAAATTGTGTACAAAACAGAAGCTGCCCGAACTAAGTGTTCAGGTTTAAAGTGTCCGGTCATCTCCAATATTAATAAAGAGATAACCGGGCACCTGGGTCTTGTTACCCATAGCTATTCTTTCAGCAAACGACTCATGTCGGAGTTACATAAACTGATTTCAGCCGGAAATCACTTTATGAAGCCATGCGTGTCCTTTTCTTAAGTCTGCTTATTCGATGTCGAAAAATAGTCGCCATCTTTGAGTCCTTTTCCTTTAAAGCAGCTTCCCGCTTTACTTTCAGTTTTTTGATCTTTTGTTTCATTTCACGGGTCGAAGCGTCGGCCTTTTTTTCGTCCTCAGTAATCCCTCTGGCCTTTTTGATGACGCTGAGCAACTCTTGTTTATTCATACCATGGGTACCGGTAATTTCTCCCATCTCCATCGCTACTTCCCGAAGTTCAGTAGCGGTCATTTTCTCCAAAGGCTTTTCCTTGGTCTCCTTTTGCTTTTTACCCATATTCGGCTAATCTCCTTATCTGCAACACTCTCGTTCAATTATAAAAACACAAACGGAGGCAATAAAGCCCCCGCCTTTTTTCAATACAGCCTTAACCTTCTTAAGATAAAAATAAATTTTTAACTAAATCATTGGATAATGTCAATAGCTAATTGTTGGTTTGACTCTCTCTTTCGTAATATTTCCACTGGTTATCCGTTCTCTTGATAGGCTTTCATCAACTTCTTCATATCCTCCCATACGTCCCGCTTTTTATCGGGATATCTAAGAAGATATGCAGGATGATAGGTGGGAATGAGTTTTATGCCATTGTAACTATGAAAGTGCCCTCTGAGCCTGGAAACAGATTCTTTTGAATCAAGGAGCGTCTGAGCGGCAAATGTTCCAAGGGTACATATGAAATCAGGCTTTATGACCCTGAGCTGGCGTTTTAAAAAAGGTGAGCAGGCCTTTATCTCATCAGGCATGGGATTTCTGTTTCCAGGCGGTCTGCACTTTATAATATTGCAGATATAAACTGAATCCCGCGAAAGATTTATGGCCTGTATTATCTTTGTAAGAAGGTTGCCGGCAGCACCGACAAAAGGCTCCCCTGTCTCATCTTCTTCATGGCCGGGCGCTTCGCCTACAAATACAAGTCTTGCCTTGGGGTCTCCTGCTCCAAAAACAATGTTTTTGCGACTGGTATAGAGGTTACAGCGGCGGCAATCGCCAAGATCCATACGAATGGTTTCCAGCGTCTCAGAGGAAGAAACGTTTTTATTCCCCCAACTGTTAAGTGTTTCAAGGCTTTTTTTTGAACACTCCAATCCCCTGCACCCGGTTTCCGCCAGAAACCGAAGGTAGGTATTGATTTCTTCAGTTAGCGCGACAAAAGCTTCTTTATTTTCCGGCATCATCTCAGTCCTAGCAACAGGCTCTCAATATACGGTCTAAAAGAATATGGGCAACAGCATCTTTTTCCATTTCAGGGAGATCCTCTTTTGTTCCGTCCTTATAAAACAGGATCACCTTGTTGGTGTCCGTCCCGAAACCGGAACGGGGTTGATTTACAAGGTTGCCGACAATAATATCGAGATTTTTTTCAAAAAGTTTCTTTCCGGCATTCTTTTCAAGGTCTTCAGTCTCCGCAGCAAACCCGACAAGAACCCGGTCCTTTTTTCTCATGCCGACTTCTTTCAAAATATCCTGAGTTTTCTGCAAAGGCAAAACAATCTCGTCCTTTTGTTTCTTGATTTTCCGTTCCGCCCGTTCTTTGGGTCTGTAATCCGAAACCGCAGCAACTTTTATTATAATATCCGAATCATCCATGTGGTCAAATACCGCAAGGGCCATATCCCCGGCGGTTCGGACCTTAACCACGTCAATATTGACAGGGTCGGGAAGGTTTGTGGGACCTGCAATCAAAACCACCTTGGCCCCTCTGAATTCGGCGGCCCTGGCAACAGCATAACCCATTCTGCCTGAAGAAGGGTTGCTGATAAACCTTACCGGATCGATATTTTCACGAGTGGGACCGGCGGTAACAAGCACCCTTTTCCCTTTGAGGTCTTTTGGCGCAAGACGGTTTAAAAGTCTGTCCACTATGTATGCCGGTTCAGGAAGCCGGCCGGCCCCGGAAGTGCCGCATGCAAGCTCCCCTTCCCCCGGTTCCACGATATGATATCCATCTGCTTCTAAAACATCAAGATTTCGTTGAACCGCTCTGTTTTCATACATATTCGTGTTCATTGAAGGACAAAGGATAACAGGGGACTTAACAGCAAGCATGAACGTACTCAAAGCATCGTCAGCCAGTCCGTTTGCAAGCTTGCCGATAATATTGGCTGTTGCCGGTGCGATAATCACTGCATCTGCCTCGTTCGCCCATTGAATGTGCTTTATGGAGACATCTTCTCCTTTTTCAAAAAGGCTTGTACAGACCGACCGGCCCGACAAGGCTTCAAAGGTAAGCGGACCTACAAATGCCTTGGCGTTATGTGTCATGATAACCCTTACATTTGCACCCCGCTTCTGAAGCAGTCTTAACAGCTCTATACTTTTGTAAGCCGCGATCCCGCCGCATACGCCTATTACAATATTTTTATTTTTGATATTATTCGGCATAGATCTAATTCAACAAACCTGATGACGTCGTTTCATCTATCGTCGGCGCAACCCATATTTCAACATAGGTCATATTGAATTCCTTTTCGAGGATGTTTATGACACACCTTCTGTTTTCTTTCTCAAAAACCATTACTGATCGAGGGGACTTTAATGAACAGGCCAGTTTCCAGTTATCCCCGGCCATATTGTTTTCAAAAAAATCAATCAGGGATTTTACATTGACCCGTCCTTTTAAAACAATAAGACCCGTTGAAAAACCGGGAGACTGAATCACCAGAGATGATTTTTTGTCCATTTTTAATTCTCCGGGTATAAGCACGTCTCCAAAGTCAAGATATAAAGGGACAGGTTCTTTCTTCTTTTGAATCGCCGAACGAGAGGTGGTGGTCCTCCTATCGCTCTTGTTCCAGGTACATCCCGTAAAAAGGAGAAAAAAAACAGCCGTAATTGATAAACATACCATAAACCTTGATGTGCGCGTCATCTTTTCCATTAATCTATCTCCTTATGGTTAAATTCCATATTTAAACAAGTTTAAAGTGACTAAAGTGATCTAAGGTGCCTAAAGTTGAGGAATTTTATCAATTTTATATATGAAAAGACGGAGCAAAGCGACTCATTAACTTTAGGTCACTTCAAACTTTAGCTCACTTTTCCCGGTTTATCCGGCATAGGTAATATCAAATCCTTTGAACCTTCCGGTATAATTTGCCCACGTAACATCCACATTTTTGACATCGGCAAAGCGGGGGCCTTGCCTGCACCATTCAAGAATCAGTTCTACACGCTTTTTATCCCCTTCAAATACGGCTTCCACGGTTCCGTCACGCTTGTTTTTTACCCATCCTGAAACACTATATCTTTCTGCCGTTTTTTTTGTCCACATCCTAAAACCGACACCCTGTACCCTGCCGCTGATTAAAGCATGGACACTTGCTTTTTCCATGTCTGCCTCATTTGAGAAGGTATTTACACTCATTCCTCAAATCTCAACACTATCTTTATCTTTGGATTTTAAGATACATCAATAAAGCGGCTTCATCAATAATTTCGACGCCCAGTTTTTTTGCCTGATCAAGCTTGGAGCCTGGAGAGGCACCGACAACCAGGTAATCCGTACTTCTGCTCACGGAACCGGTCACCCGCCCCCCGGCCGTTTCGATCATTTTTTTTGCCTGGCTCCTGGTCATGCTTTCAAGAGCGCCTGTTAAAACAAACGACTTGTCCGACACCGCCCCTTGTTTTTTCTCCCCTTCAAAATAAACATGCACCCCGCTGTCCATGATTTTGTTCAAGGCTTTCCGGTTTTCATCCTGCCGGAAAAATCTTACCGCGCTTTCAGCAACAACAGGTCCTATCCCTTCCAGGGATGCGAGATCTTCAGGTGTTGCATCTGCAAGGCTGTCTATGTTTTTAAATCTGCTTGCAATAATACCTGCCACATGCTCTCCGACATGCCGTATGCCAAGGGCATAAAGAAAACGTTTAAAAGTGATTCTTTTACTCTTTTTGATGGCATTGAT
The DNA here is from genome assembly GCA_030589165.1 of Desulfobacterales bacterium. Lineage (GTDB taxonomy): Bacteria > Desulfobacterota > Desulfobacteria > Desulfobacterales > JAFDHS01 > JAFDHS01. The sequence goes on along the minus strand of JAUUWG010000027.1, from coordinate 13,637 downwards.
AATATTTTCACCGGATTTAGGCCCCATTCGTTCCAGGGCCTGCAATGTATCTTTACTCAGACCAATAATATCCGCATAGGAAGAGATCAGCCCCTTGTCCACCAATTGGTTAATCAGCTTGTCTCCCATTCCCTCTATATCAAAGGCGCCCTTTGAGGCAAAATGTTTGATACGCTCTTTAACCTGGGCAGGACATGTAATATTAATACAGCGTGTCGCTGCTTCACCCTTGACACGAAACGTATCGGCACCGCAGACCGGACAGGTTTTCGGCATATTAAAAATTGTTTCCTGACCGGTCCGTTTCGACTCGACAACTTTGACGACTTCCGGTATCACATCCCCGGCCCGCTGAACAAAAACAGTATCACCGACCCTGATATCCTTTCTTATAATCTCATCTTCATTGTGCAGCGTTGCCCGGCTGACCGTCACCCCGCCGACATTAACGGGATCAAGATGGGCCACAGGGGTCAGCGTGCCCGTACGCCCGACCTGTACTTCGATATTCAGGACCCGTGTCGTCTCCTGCTCCGCCTTGAATTTATAGGCTATAGCCCATCTGGGACTCCGGGAAGTGGCCCCCAAAAGCTGTTGATACGAAAAATTGTCAACCTTTATCACCATGCCGTCAATATCATAAGGGAGCAGAGGTCTCTTTTCTTCAAACTCCCTGTATGTGTCAAGGGCCTCTTTGATGGTGATCCCGGACCGGACAAGGGGATTGATTCTGAATCCCAGTCTCTTTAATGCAGCCAGTATTTCTCCATGGGATTCAACACCGAAATCAAATGCCCTGCCTACCCCGTAGACAAACATCTCCAGAGGACGCTTTGCCGTAACCGTAGAATCGAGCTGTCGTAACGATCCTGCAGCGGCATTTCTCGCATTGGCAAACGGAGGGAGATCCTGGTCAAGTCGTTGATTGTTCAACCGATTGAACCCTTGCCTGCCGATAAACACTTCGCCCCTTACCTCAAGGAGTGGCGGCCGGGTCTGTTCATATGTATCCTGAAGTAAAAGGGGAACCGAACCGATGGTTTTTACGTTGGGTGTTATCCGCTCACCCCTGAACCCATCGCCGCGCGTTGAAGCCAGGGTCAACCTTCCATCCTCATAAACCAGTTCAACCGCTATGCCGTCCAATTTGGGTTCTACGGTATAAAGTATTGCGTCCTCCGTATTCAGAAGTTTTTTGATACGGCGGTCAAAATCAATGATGTCCGAATCGCTGAATCCATTGTCCAGACTCAACATGGGTACAAAATGAGCGACCGATTCAAATTTATCCAGCGGTAGTGCCCCTACCCTTGCCGTGGGAGAATCCGGACTTTTGAATTCAGGAAAAGCGGATTCAAGTTCCATCAGTTCCTTCATCATCCGATCATATGCCGCATCGGATATTTCAGGATTGTCAAGAACATAGTACAGGTAATTATGCCGGTGAAGTTTCTTGCGCAGGGTTTCAATTTTTTTCAGTGCGGCAGGCTCTATACTGTTTTGCATAAGCACTCTATAATCTTTGCGGTTTCTTTGCGACTTTTCTTGAACCGTTTGTCGCCGAACCCGCGTTGCCAATTTGAGGTTGCAATTTCATCAGAGACAACAAGGAGCCCGCCGACTTCAACATCGCGGAATCTTCCAACGGAAAAAATCGCGGAAAGTTCCATATCAACGGCCAATGCCCCTTTTTTACGGAAATATTCGATCTTGTCAGGTGTCTCCCTGTAGACAGCGTCGGTTGACCAGACCAGGCCTTCATGAAATTCAAGTTCACTGTTTATCAGGGCTTTCTTTGTTCTTTCCAGAATGTATTCAGACGGTCCGGCCAAACATTTGTCATCCTTACCGTCTAAAAAAGACCGGCTGTTTTTCAGGTCGGTTTCTATTTTATAGTGCCTTGATGTCCCCTCATCAATGACGGAACCTGTGGGAAGAATAATATCTCCGATTTTTACATCACCAAAGACAGCCCCGCACCATCCGAAAAAAATAATTTTTTTTGCGCCCCGGACGATAATGTTCTCAAGGAGGATGGTTGCATAAGGTGCACCGATAAAAGGACCGATTAAAGAAATACCTTCAGGGCAACCCTCCCCGCAGTACAATCTGCTCATAAAAAAATCAGTAAAATCACTTTCTTTGATCTTAAAAAGATTACAAAGGAACAAAAGATCCGTCAGTGTGCCAACCATAACCGCAACCGACCCGAGGCTTTGAGCGTTCTTATTTTTTATGGGATTTACGATGGCGTTATCTGTGAGCATATATCCTGTTTTCTTCGCTGGATGCCGGTATGGTTGTCATTTGACTTTAAGAGAGGAGGAAACACAAGAAGAGCCGGATTGCCCAAATGGATACGTTCCGACTCCGGGTCTGGAAAATAGAACCTGAAAAAAATGATCGGATTGAAGCAGCAGTCAACAAAAGCATAGTGTCATCAGAACGGTTCAGCCAAACTCTGAAGTTCGTCTTTGACTTCATCAATAATATCGTAAAGCCACATCACATCCTCTATGCTAAGGCGACCGGCCTTGGACGGAGCCCGGTCCGTACCGTCTTTTTTCTTTAATATCCTCGGGCCGATCTGAAGTTTGGGCTGAGCATCGCCGTATTTATTGATAGAAATTATAAGTCCGGTCTCTTCACATTTCCACTTTTTTAAAACCTTATCTTTTCCGGAATCAAAAGCCATATCATCCTCCACCATAAACTTATGGTTTCTTAAAAAGTCTTTTGCAAGTAATCTTGAGCGGTTAACAAATAAACTGGAGTGCGAAACATAAGGTTTCGCACTCCAGAGATATTCAGATATGGGAAATATAATGATTAAAGCGCTTAAGTTGACGCCAATTCGCCTTCGCGGGAATCCACTTGGCTAATTTGCCCATACTTTTTGAGAAGTCACACAAAACATATTTTTTTACACATTCCTCTAAGTCGAAATCTTTGAAAAGTCTGCAAATTTACCGAAAAGTTCGGCTATTTTTCCTAACAGGGCAAGTCTGTTCTCACGGATCTTTACATCTTCTGCCATCACCATGACTTTATCAAAGAATGAATCCACGGAATCACGCAAAGAAGCGATTTCGAGCAGTGCCTGGTCAAAGCGTCCTTTATCCATATCTTCGGACACCTTATTTTTAATTTTGTTGAAAGCCGAATAAAGAGCCGACTCATATTCATCCTGAAACAGGCTTTCGTCAACATCTTTTACGGCCTCACCCGCTTTATAAACGCCGGCCTTTTTTATGATATTGACAACACGCTTAAAGGCAACGGCCAAGGGTTCAAAATCAGGTTCGGCTCTTAACCGTTCCAATGCCTGTACCCTGTTCCGGATATTGGGCACATTATCGACCGAAACACTTGTCACGGCGGCGATTACATCTTTTGAAAATCCTTGCTCTTCCAGATGATGAACCATTCGGTTTTGCAAAAATGCATAAACCTTGTCAATGGTCTTTTGGATATCCTGCCCGGTTCTTTCTCCAAAAACATTTACACTCTTTTCAATCAACCCTCTCAAGGAGAAAGAAAAGCCTTTATCAAGCATAATCAAAAGAATTCCGATTCCCTGTCGCCGCAGTGCATAGGGATCGGAAGCACCCGTTGGAACCAGGCCTGCGCTGAAACATCCGCAGATGGAATCCATCTTGTCGGCAATAGCGAGTATGGCGCCGGCAGTTGTATGGGGAAGTGCCCCCCCTGAATAGGTCGGTCTGTAGTGTTCCTCGATTGCATATGCCACTGTATCCGGTTCATTTGAAGCCATGGCGTAGATTCTTCCCATAATGCCTTGCAATTTAGGAAATTCCCCTACGACCTGGCTGACCAGATCAGCCTTGCACAACCAGGCAGCTCGTGAGACCTGTTGTTTTAAATCAGGCAGCTTGTCTGCCGGACTTGAAGCGCTATCCACGGCATCAGCAAGAAATTCGGCAAGTTGACGAACCCGAAGCACTTTTTCATACACAGATCCCAGATCGGCCTGGAACAGTACGCCTTTCAATTTTTCGACAAAATTTTCCAGAGGTATTTTCACATCGTTTCTGTAAAAAAACTGAGCATCTGCAAGACGGGCCCGAAGCACCCTTTCATGGCCTCTGGCAACCAGGTCCATATCTTTTGCCAGGGTATTATTCACGGCAATAAAACAGGGCATCAGGTTCTCTTTTTGATCAATCACCGCAAAATATTTCTGATGTTCACGCATGGAGGTAATCAATACTTCCCGGGGAAGTTCAAGAAAATCCTTATCAAACCTGCCAAGAACAACGGCCGGATATTCAATAAGGCAGGTTACGGTATCCACCAGTTCTTCGTCAGGTAAAACACGGCCGCCCTCGTTGCTTGCCGCCTTTGCTATCTCTTGTTCAACAATTTTTTTCCGCTCGTCGACATCAGACACGACATAAGCGGAATGCAGAATATCAGTGTATTGACCCGGATCGGCGATCTCAATCCTTTTGGGGCTCATGAAGCGGTGTCCCAGGGTATATGACCCACTTTTTATATTCCCCAGTTCAAATTCAATGACACTGTTGCCCAAAAGGGCTAAAATAGTATGTATCGGTCTTGCGAAATGAATGGGAAGATCCGCCCATCTCATGGTCTTTGGAAAGGGGGTCTTTAGAATAACTTGAGGCAAAATGCTTTCAAGCAGCGTCTTTGTCGCCATCCTCCGTTCAGCCTTTACGCCGCACAAATACCGACCTTTTCCAGTCGTCTTAATTTTTATGCTCTCTACGGGAATCCCTATTTTCTCTGCAAATTTTTTTGCAGCTACCGTGGGGTTGCCGTCCGCATCAAATCCGACCTTTTCAGGAGGGCCGATGATTTCAGTGGTCAGGGGCTGCTGTTTGTCGGCAACATTTGCAATCTGTATGCTAAGCCTTTTGGGCGTTCCAAATGTTCTGGCGCTGCCGTGCTCGATTCGGGCTTCCGTCAATTTCTGTAAAAGCAGAGACGAAAGTGCTTTTAAGGCCGGTTTTATATAACCGGCAGGAATCTCTTCAGTCCCGATTTCAAACAGCAGGGTCTCTGTTGTGTCATTCGTCACCGACTCAGATACATGAGTTTTTTCTGCCGGTTCTCGATGCTCGACTTTTTTCATCATGGGAAACCCCATGCTCTCCCGCTGCTTGAGATATTCTTCCGCACAGGATCTGGTGATGTGCCGGATTCGTGCAATATAACCGGTTCTCTCCGTAACGCTGATCGCACCACGGGCATCTAAAAGATTAAATATGTGCGAACATTTCAGGCAGCATTCATAGGCAGGGGTTATCAATGAATCTTTGATTATCCTGCCGGCTTCCGCCTCATATTTATTGAAAATATCCAGCAGCATGTCGACATCAGCCTGTTCAAAATTGTAGGTCGATTGCTCCACTTCGTGTTGATGGTGCAGGTCTCTGTAGGTGATCTCGTTGTTCCATTTCAGATCGAATACGTTATCAACGCCCTGAAGATACATGCAAATACGTTCCAGACCATAGGTAATCTCAGCAGACACCGGATGCAATTCCATACTGCCGGCCATCTGGAAATAGGTAAACTGGGTAATCTCCATGCCGTCGAGCCAGATTTCCCACCCCAGGCCGGATGCACCGAGCGTAGGCGATTCCCAGTCATCTTCAACGAACCTTATATCATGGTCAAGAGGATCAATACCCAGACATTTCAAACTCTGCAGATACAATTCCTGAACGTCAACAGGAGAAGGTTTCAGTATGACCTGAAACTGATAATAATGTTGCAGCCGGTTTGGATTTTCGCCGTAACGGCCATCGGCAGGTCTCCTGGAGGGCTGGACATAAGCCACATTCCATGGTTCAGGACCCAGAACCCTTAACAACGTAGAGGAATGAAATGTCCCGGCCCCCACCTCACTGTCATAAGGTTGATCCAGTATACACCCTTTGCCCGCCCAAAAATTCTGTAAAGTTAGTATAACTTCTTGAAAATTCATTATTATTCCCTTATGGTAAAATTTCTTCCATTGGTTGAACGGGTTATACTTTCAAGCTTGTATCGTATCCCTTGAGAATCTATATTTACATCAAGCAGAGACGCCTCTTTTCTGCCTGAAAGAAGATTGTTCCAAATACTTTTCAACTTGCAGATATCCCCGACTTCACCTAACGCCCAAATACAGCCGCCTCCGCCGGCACCCGTGAATCTTGCACCACAGTTGTTTTTGACGGCGGACTCGACCAGTTTTTCTCCCATATCATCTAAAACATCGGGCGTCATCTTTCTCCTTATGGCCGTTTCCCTGTTCATTAATGCAAAAGCATCCGTAAAGTTTTGATCGGATAGCGCAGTAACAAATTTTCGGGTACACTCAATGATCTCCAGCCAGAATTCACGGTACTCTCCTGAAAGAAACCGCCGTACCCACCTTCCATTGATATCCCTTGATTCGTGTGGAACACCGCAATAGGCTATAAGCAGATGCTTTTCAAGATTTTTATGAAACGACTTTTTAAAAACGGTCTTTCTCCTGTACAACGGTTCTCTGATATCTTGTTGCCAGTACCAGGCATTAACGCCGCCATAAACGGCTGCAAGCTGGTCCTGAAGTCCGCATGGGACTCCGGCGACACTCGCTTCAACGCCATGGGCCAGAAGTGCGGTTTTTTGCCTGGAAATCGGTTTTTCACCCATCTGCTCAAAAATCTTTGAGAATGCGGCAACAAGGGCCGTTGCAGCAGCGGATGAACCGCCAAGGGCACTGCGTGGAGGGGATGAAGAATCAATATCGATATGGACGCCTTCGGCCCTGAAATAAGCGGCAATTGCAAACATAAGTCCCAGCGGATGGTCAAAGGGCGCTTTATCAAGCAAATACTCAGCACTTTTAAAGCCGGTTGAAGATACCTTCACCCTGCCTTTTTCATAGGGGAAAAGGCGCACCCGTGTCCTCAAGTCAATGGCTATGTTAAAGGTGCAGGGAGCAAAATGTCGAAGCGGATAATAAAAGGTATTGATATCCAGTGTCCCGCCCATGTCGATCCTGCACGGCGCCGAGGTCTCGACACGCTCTGATTCAAGAATATTTTTTAAGTCAGCCATGGTTTTATTGATCCTATCAAATGGGTGCAAATGGATGGTAAACAAGTGGAAAAGTTTGACAATATGTTCATATACCAAGAAGGGTGGTTGCAATCTGAAAATAGAAAAAAACACTGATGATATCTATCGATGTTGTAACAAAAGGACCGGTGGCCACGGCAGGATCAATATTTATCCTGGCAAAAAGCATGGGTACCATAGAGCCTACCAGTGCAGCCACGGACATGGATAAAAGAACGGCAAGACCTACGGCTACGGCAAGAGCTGCCCTACTGAATTGGGCCTGTGTGACAACGCCGATGACCATTCCATAAACAAATCCTAGAATAAGACCGATTGTAAGCTCCTTTAAAACAACGGACCAGAAATGTCTGATGTTAAGACGTCCTGTTGCCAGACCCCGGACCACGATGGTGGAAGACTGGGTGCCGATATTTCCCCCCATTCCCATGATAACAGGGATAAAAGCCGCAAGATAAGTAAACTTGCTCAGACTTCCTTCAAACCGGCCGATAACAAAAAAGGCGGCGATTCCACCGATACAACTCGCAAACAACCATGGCAGGCGGATTTTCGTGCTTCTTAAGATAGATTGAGTTTCAACAAACTCCTCTCCCACCCCGGCCATTCTCAAAATATCCTCTGTTGCCTCTTCCCTGAAGATATCAATAACATCATCGACGGTAACAATACCGACCAGTTTGTTTGTCTCATCTACAACCGGCACAGCCAATATATTATAGTTTGCAACAATTTTTGCCACCTCTTCCTGATCCATATCGGTTTGGACGGAAAAGACATCTGTAGTCATGAAATTCTTAAGAGGTGTCTCGGGCGGAACCACAACAAGCTGTCTCAGAGAACTGACTCCCGCCAGTTTGCCATAGTCATCGACCACATAAAGGTAAAAAGGCATCTCCACGTCCATATGCTCTTTCTGCAGCGATTCAATCGCTTCTTTGGCCGTGGCATCCTCTCTCAAAGCGATAAAATCAGGGACCATGATGCCGCCTGCCGTATCATCTTTATAACGAAGCAGGTCTTCAACCTCTTCGGACTCCTCCTTTTTCATCTTTTCAAGAATGGCATCAGACTTTTCTTCGGGCAGTTTTCCTATCAGGTCAGCAACATCGTCGGAGGGCATAAGTTCCAGTATTTCGACGATATCATCCAGATCCATCTCTTCAATAAATCCCAGCAGGGTATTTTCATCAAGCTCGCTGAAAAGGGCCCCCTTTTGTTCAGGGTCCTTGATCATGGCAAAAAGGTTACGCTGATTGGATATGGATAACGAATTGAAAACAACCGATAAATCAGCCGCATGGGTCTTGTTCACAATCTTGCGGAGGTGGGATACGGCCCCTCTCCTCAACAATCGTTTAATACTTTCGATAAGAATTTTATTACGATCATGCAGCATATCAAAAAGCCTGTTTTTTTTGTGTGTGTGAAAGACTATTTCATGATCTTTATGTGAGACCGTTTTCGAAGCTCCGCAAGCCATGACTGAAATTTTTCATCCAACATATCATGGTAAAGTTGTTCTTCAATCACAGCCGCCACCTCTTCAAAAGATTTGCCGGGAGTGTTTACAATCTCTTCGACAAAAAAGATTTGATACCCCTGGTCCGTATCGATGACGGTGGTAAACTCACCTGCATTTTTCCCTTTGATTTCCTCTTGCAATTGGGGGGAAAGTTCATCCATTTTAAAAAATCCCAGGTCTCCCCCTTTGTCGGCAAGTGTTGATTCGGAAAAATTCTTAGCCATTGTTTCAAAGGGTTCTCCTTGTTTTAACTTTTCAAGAACCGCTTCCATTTTTCTTAAGACCGCAAGTTTATCTTCATCGGTGGCCGAGGGGCCGACTTCCATAATGATATTACGGAGGTGATATTTTTTTTCTACGCCGTACTTGTCAAGATGAGACTCATAATAGGCTCTGGTGTCCTCTTTGGTGATTACTACCTTGGACTTTATTTTAAAATTGACCAGTCTGGATCTGAGCATATTCTTCTTCAGACTTTCACGATATGCCTCAAGGGTCAGCCCTTGCCCGGCCAATGCCTCCCTTAAATCCTCATCAGTGAAAAAATTTTTTTCTTTCAATCCCTCAATTGTATCATCTACCTCTTTTTCATTTATTGTAATGTTTAAACGTTTTATTTCCTGGTCGGTAAGTTCCCGGTCAATGAGCTGGCCGAGTATATCATTCCGAACTTTAAAGAGCAATTGGCGCTCTTCATCAACGGAATACCCCTGCGCTTTTATCCTTTGCGCATAAGGGTCCAATGCCTGGTTCAACTCGGAAGCCAGAATTATATCATCATTCACTACGGCTACAATCCGATCGACAACTTGCGCAAAAGCCATATCGACTGCAGCACAAAACAGGATCGTATAAAACAAAATCATGAATTTTGAACCATATCCATAATTTTTTAACAGAGATTTAAGTCTGCACATGAAACGCTCTCCATAATACTTATATGTCATTATTTTGGTCGGTCAAAAAAACAATATCTTTTTCCGAGGATTTTACAAATGAGAATCGTGCCATAAGGTATCCTGTTCGGAACTTTCAGATCAGGGGGGAGTAAAACTTTTAAAAATTAACACGTTGAGCGATCTTTTTCAAGATGTTTTTGATCTCGGCCAGATAACCGTTGTCCATGCTTTTTGAAAGTTTTACCTTTAAAATATGATCGGGTGTAAATTCAAAACGCTTGGGTTCCGATGTGATCATATCCACAATACCAAAGGGATTTTTTTGATGGGCCTCGGAAAAATAAATGGAGAGATGCCGACCGGCCAGGTCGAGACGTTTTATCCCCGCTTTGATTGACAAGACCTTAAGCATAATTTTTAAAAGAAGGTTGCCCGCCTCAACCGGCAGAGGACCGTAACGATCGATCAACTCTTCTTTGAATCCTGCAATCTCTTTTAGTTCCGTCATCCCGGCCAGACGGCGGTATGCTGAAAGCCGCTGATCAATATCAGGAATATAAGATTCAGAAATAAATGCAGACATGGGAATGTTGATTTCCGGCTCCAGACTCTCGATAACCGGTTCTCCTTTTTGCTCGGATATGGCATTCTCCATAAGCTGAAGAAACATATCATACCCCACGGCCGCAATATGACCGGACTGGGAAACGCCCAATGCAGCCCCCCCTCCCCTGATCTGCAGATCACTCATGGCAATCTGAAAACCGGAACCCAGATCGCTGTGTTCCATTAACACTTTCAAGCGTTTCTGGGCATCCCTGCCGAGCGTGGTTTCAGGGGGAATAAAAAGATAGGCGTATGCCTGTTCCTCAGACCGGCCCACACGGCCCCGCAACTGGTAAATCTGGGCCAGCCCGAATTTGTCCGCACGATTGATAAGTATGGTATTGGCCGAAGGAATATCAAGCCCGGACTCGATGATCGTGGTGCAGACCAGCATGTCGATCTCTTTGTTGATGAACCGAAGCATCACGTTCTCCAGTTCGGTCTTTTTCAAACGGCCGTGGGCCACGCCGAGCCTTACCTCCGGCACCAGTTCCTGCAAATATCCTGCGATTTTGGATATATTATGAATATTGTTGTGTACAAAAAAAATCTGTCCCTTTCGGTCAAGCTCCTTTTTGATCGCCTCGGCAACAACCACAGGATCAAATTCGGAAATATAGGAGACAATGGACCGGCGATACCCGGGCGGTGTTGCAATAACACTGATATCCCGAGCCCCCATCAAGGACATGTGAAGGGTTCGGGGTATGGGGGTCGCACTCAGGGCCAGAACATCCACGGTACTCCTTATTTTTTTCAACTTCTCCTTGTGCTTGACCCCGAAACGCTGCTCTTCATCAAGCACGACAAGACCGAGTTCCTTAAAACCGATGTCTTTCTGAAGAAGCCGGTGGGTCCCGATAATGATATCCACCTTACCGGCCTTAAGATCCTCGATAATGGTATGCTGCTCCTTTGGGGTGCGGAATCTGTTTAAGGATTGGATATTAACCGGGTAACGTTCAAAACGCTCGGAAAACGTCTTGAAGTGCTGTTCGGCAAGAATGGTGGTGGGGACCAGGACGGCAATCTGCTTGCCGTCATTTACAGCCCTGAACGCCGCGCGAAGGGCCACTTCCGTTTTACCGTATCCCACATCCCCGCAGATCAGCCTGTCCATGGGTGACGGATCTTCCATGTCATGAAGAACATCATCGATGGCCTTGAGCTGCCCGGCAGTCTCCTCATAGGGGAACCCCGCCTCAAAGTCCCTGAAATAACCGTCCGGCTTGCTGAAAGCATATCCTTTATGGACCTTGCGCTCAGCATAGAGCTTAAGAAGATCGCCGGCAATCTTTTCGACTGTTTTTTTTGCTTTCTCCTTGACGCGTTCCCATGATTTACCCCCCATCTTGTCAAGAACCGGCTCCACTCCCTCCACCCCCAGATACTTCTGCACCATGCTCATACGATCGACGGGAAGATAGAGCTTGTCATCATCCTTATAGGTTATCAGCAGAAAATCGTTGGTGATCCCGTTTAAATTGAGTTTTACCAACCCTTCGTATTGCCCTATCCCGTGGTTGACATGAACAACAAGGTTCCCTTTTTTAAGATCTTCAAAGGCAAAGAACTCAGCTCTGACCTTTTGCCCGGGTTTTCTCTTTCTGTGTTGTTTTTTGCCGAATATCTCATCCTCGGTAACAACGGCCAGGGATTCATCATGCCAGACAAATCCCGAAGAGACCAGACCCTGGCAGACATACACAAACCTTCGGCCCTGTTTTATATCCGGGAAGTTCTCAATAAATATGGGTTTAATGCCGTACGGCTCAAGAAGGGATTCGATCCTCCGGGCCTGGGATTTCGTACCGCAAACAAGAAGGGTCGTGCATCCGGCATCTTTTTTATCCCTGATCCAGTCGGCAAGGGGTAAAAGAAGGTTTTCCTTTTCACGGCGATGTTTAAGTTCAAGGCTTAAGGCGGCGTTGTCCTCTACGGCAACAGGACATTGCAGCGTATTTTGCTCTTCATCCCCCTCCCCTTTGGATACGGAGAGCATTTTTAATGACAGCGGTTTTTTTGAAAAAAGAATATCTTTCGCCTGTTTCCATGTCATATACAGGCTATCGGGTTCAACACAAAGCTTGCCATCGTTTTTTGCCGTCAAAAAGTTCTTTGAAATAATATTTTCCAGTTTTTCCGCCGCATTTTCCAGCTCCCCCGGATCTGCCGGAATAAACAGCGCATTTTCAGGCACATAATCAAAAAAGGTATCCAGCTTGGGATAAATCAACGAAATCAGGTTTTCAATGCCGGGAAAAAAACCTTCCTCCTTAATGCGGTCAACCCACTCCCGGACCTTTGTCACCGGAAGACCCAGAGCGGATGCATGGGCCCTTACCCTGCCGATAATTTCAACCATGCATTCTTTTTTCAGAATCACTTCACTGGCCGGAAGAATGACGGCTTCCGAAATACTTTGAGTTTTTCGCTGAGTTGCCGCGGAAAAAATACGTATGGAGTCGACCTCGTCCCCAAAAAACTCGATCCTTACTGGATCCGAATACATCGGGGGAAAAACGTCCAGAATCCCTCCCCGTATGGCGTAATCTCCCGGTTCCTCTACGATGGTCGCGCGGCCATAACCGCCGGCATTGAGTTTTTCGATCAGAAGATCCCGATCCATATCTTCACCGGCCATAACCAGCTCGGCATAATCACGGATTTCCTGCCTGGGGATCAGTTTTTGAAGCAGAGCACCTACGGTCGTGACCACAATGGGAGGGGTATTGCTCTCTATGAGATGATACAGAATACTCATGCGCTTTGCAGCAATTTCAGCATGGTAGGAGAGAGAGGTGTACGGTAATATATTGTAAGACGGAAAAAATGCCGTATAAGGCCTGTCCGTTCCCAAAAAAAAGTGCAGGTCTTCTAAAAACTTTTCACCGTCTTTGGGGGTAGCAACGATAACAAACACAGGCAATCCGATTTTTTTGTACACTCGTGAGACAAGATAAGCGCTTTCAGAACCGGATACTCCGGAGCAATCAACACGGCAGCGCCTTGACCGAATAGTGCCCATCAAAGCATTTATTGTTTTTTTTTCTTGATTTTGTGTCATGATTACTGTAAATTATGTTTTTTAGATAAGCAAAGCCGACGTAGCTCAGGTGGTAGAGCAGCTGATTCGTAATCAGCAGGCCAGCAGTTCGAGTCTGCTCGTCGGCTCCAAAGAAATTACAAGGGTTTCCAATAGCTATTGGAAACCCTTTTTGTTTTTTACCTTCAAACGCCCGCAACGTTAGGCAAATCAGGGCAGGTTTGCAAGTAATTTTTTTGATCTGTTTTTCTGATATTTTTTATAATATTTGCCTTTAGGCCGTAAAACCCAAGGATTTATCCTTGGGATATAAGACCCACTTTAGCAGTTTTGTTTGTACTTTTCAGCCTATGCATCTTTGAAAAGTACCCGATCGAGATCAGCAACATAGGACTTTTGTCAACTTTTTTGGTTGAAACAACTTTTTGACAAATACTCTCAAGTTTTGTCCTCCAGTCAG
>JAUUWG010000089.1 GCA_030589165.1 Desulfobacterales bacterium | reverse complement strand
ACAGAGCCCTGATAGTTCCCTCAACTTGTGGAGCATTGAGGCTATCCTGTATATATTCTTAACGTAGTTCTCGAAGAACTTAGGCTAATCAACCGCAGGCTTTTGCAAGCCCACCCGCTTCAGCGGTGGGTAGTTGACTGTCGGAGTGAAACAGTAAAGCGTTATCTTTTAAACAAAAAAGCACTGAACATATTTTAAGTTGTATGTCAAACAAAATTGAAGGTTTTAATTTAAAATTTCAGCAAAATATTCAACAGTCTTTTTTAAACCCTGCTCCAGTTTAACCACGGGCTCCCATTTTAGTTTTTCCATGGCCAGACTTATGTCGGGCCGACGCTGCATGGGATCATCCTTGGGCAAAGGATTAAAAATGATCTTTGAATGAGAGTCTGTTATCTCTATAATTTTCCGGGCCAGTTCAATAATGGTGAATTCATCGGGGTTCCCCATATTTACCGGTCCCGTAAAATCATCCGGGCCATTCATCATTCGTACCAACCCTTCGATTAAATCATCCACATAGCAAAATGAACGACTCTGTGATCCATCTCCATAGACTGTTATATCCTGATCGTTGAGCGCCTGTACAATAAAGTTGCTGACCACCCGTCCGTCATTCGGGTGCATCCTTGGTCCGTAGGTGTTAAAAATTCTGACCACCCTTATATTGACCCGGTTTTCCCGATGGTAGTCAAAAAAAAGCGTCTCTGCACAGCGTTTCCCCTCATCATAACATGATCTTGCCCCGATTGGATTAACATTCCCCCAGTAGTCTTCTGTTTGTGGATGCTTCAAGGGATTGCCGTAAATCTCGCTGGTAGAGGCCTGCAAAATTTTAGCTTTGACTCTCTTTGCAAGGCCTAACATATTAATGGCCCCCATTACGTTGGTTTTAATGGTTTTTACCGGGTTGTACCGGTAGTGTACCGGTGAAGCAGGACAGGCCAGGTTATATATCTCATCAACTTCAAGAAAAACAGGAAGAACCATATCATGACGGATCAATTCAAAGTTGGGTTTTCCGAGCAGGTGAGCAATATTACTTTTGCTTCCAGTAAAAAAATTATCCAGACATAAGACCTCATGCCCCTGGCCGACAAGACGGTCGCAAAGATGGGAACCTAAAAAACCGGCACCACCAGTGACCAGAATACGTTTATGACTATGGTATTTCATGGATCTCCTGTTTTTTTAGCCACAGACACACACAGACCGACACAGACAGGTTTTTTCCTCTGGTCGAGACTGACCGGAAAAAGACGAAACAGCCGGTGGGTGATTACAGTATAAACCGCTTGATTACAGCTTTTGGGAAGGTAAAATTAACAAGCAACCCTATTTTTATTCCTGTGGCTTTTAAATAATTCAATATCTGTGCCTCGTGAATTTTTTTTAATGTTTCAACGGCCTTTAATTCAATGATTACCTTGTCTTCAACAATAATATCGGCAAAATACTCCCCAACATCTATACCTTTGTATTTCACAGGAATTGGAGACTGACTTTCTGCTTTAAGCCCTCTTAAACTTAGTTCCACAGTTAAGGCCTTCTCGTAAACTTTTTCGAGAAATCCAGCGCCCAAGAGTTTGTTGACCTCGAATATAGCACCATTTATCTCGTATGTAAGCTCGTTGAGATTCAAAATATATCCTTTCTGTGTGTGTCCGTGTGAGTCTGTGGCTAATTCTCTAAAAATGCGTCAAGGCCGATTTTCCAATGGGGAAAACATTGAACCCGATTTCAAAGAGTTTTTTGTGATCGACAATATTCCGTCCGTCAAAAATAAAGGCCGGTTTAACCATCGACCGGTATATTTTCTCAAAATCAAGTTCCCTGTACAGATTCCATTCTGTCAATATGGCTATGGCATGGCATCCAACAGCTGCATCATAAGGATCTTCGACATAGCTGATATTTCCGTCTAAACCGTCCAGGTCTATTTTTGCGTTTTTTAAGGCTTTGGGATCGGTAATTACCAGTTCCGCTTTCTCCTCAACCAGCCTTTTGGCTATGAATATGGCAGGACTTTCTCTGGTGTCGCCGGTATCGGCTTTAAAAGCAAAACCGAAAATGGATATTCTTTTGCCGGCCAGGGTATTGAACATGTCCGTCAAAATTCTGAGCACAAACCGCTCTTTCTGGTAGTCATTTAACCTGACAACGCTTTCCCAGTAATCGGCG
Organism: Desulfobacterales bacterium; assembly: GCA_030589165.1. GTDB lineage: Bacteria > Desulfobacterota > Desulfobacteria > Desulfobacterales > JAFDHS01 > JAFDHS01. Next base: position 5,947 of record JAUUWG010000089.1, on the reverse strand, counting down.
ACCTCATGAAGACCGTAGTGGCGGCAGAGATAGACCAGATTCAAGATGTCCTTTTTAAAACAGGACCCGCCGAAACCAACGCTTGCCTTTAAGAATTTGTCCCCGATGCGGGAGTCCATCCCAATTGCGCCGGCAACCTCGGTGATATCGGCATCGGTTATTTCACACAGGGCCGATATGGAGTTTACCGATGATATCCTCTGTGCCAGAAAAGCGTTCGCCACCAGTTTGGACAGTTCGCTGCTCCAGATGTTGGCGGTTATGATCCGTTCCTCGGGCACCCAGTTGGCATAAATCTCAACCAGTGCATCTCTTGCTTTTAACCCCCTTTCCGTTTGACGGGAACCGATAAGTACCCGGTCGGGACTTTCCAGATCGCTTATAGCGGTACCTTCAGCCAAAAATTCAGGATTGGATAACACATCAAAGTGGATGCCATTGTGGGTTGAAGTAAGAATTCTCTCCATGGCCAGGGCCGTCTTGACCGGAAGGGTGCTCTTTTCGATGATTATTTTCGGCGAATCAGAACACTGAAGAATCTGCCTTGCCGTTTTTTCCCAGTACTGCAAATCAGCGGCCATCCCGGCCCCGGCACCAAAGGTCTTGGTCGGTGTATTAACGCTGACAAAAATGATACCGGCATCCCTGATACCCTCCTCTATATCCGTGCCAAAAAAAAGATTTTTTCCCCTCGCAGCTTTCACGATTTCATCAAGGCCGGGTTCATAAATAGGCAATTCATCAGAGTTCCATTGGGAAATTCGTTCAGGATTGATATCCACAACAGTTACCTTGTACTGCGGGCATTTATGAGCAATCATTGCCATTGTCGGCCCCCCCACATAACCTGCACCGATACAAAGTATGTTTTTATCAAATTTCATTTTTCTCGCCTGCCTTTCATGTATTCACCTGAAGTTTCAAGTAACAGCGAACAGGAATTCCTCGTTCCCACGCTCCTGCGTGGGAATGCATACCGGAGCTGAGTTTGTTAAAAAACACAAACTGTTTTTGACTTTAAACTTCTGTCTTTAAATATTGATTTCCAGTGTCACTTTTGTTAGTTTTTGCTTAGTTCTTTGTCAAAGGTATCTGGTTGTGCCTCGCAATCCTGAGACACATAAAACCCTATAGGTAATAACGTTTCGTGCATACACAGTGGCGAGAACCAAGCCATTGTTTGCACAGATGAGACGAAGCGCATAGTCTTTTAGATATGCTTTGGGAGATACCCCCGTCATTTAGAAAATGGCGCAAGTTGTAGAAATCTACAACAAAAAATGTATCGGTTCAAGTCAATTTTTGTATAGCGCTTTGCCAGGGATCATGCTAAAAAAATAATTTTTTTTAAAAAACTTAAATCTTTCAGCCAAAATTGACTCCACTTAAAACATTTCAAAACCTTTCAGAGCCGAAGCAAAAACGGATAACTCAGGCTGCTGTTGAGGAATTCAGTGAAAAAGGATTTACAGGGGCCAGTATCAACGCCATTGTAAAAAACTTAGGCATTGCCAAGGGTTCCATATTCCAATACTTTGGTGACAAGCAAGGACTGTTTTTGTTTGTGTTTAACCAGGCCATGGAGATGGTCAAGGACTATCTACGCACGGTACGAGATCAAACGGAGGATGAGGAATTGTTTTCCAGGCTGGAAAAGACTCTTCTTGCAGGCGTTCATTTTTTAAGAGAACACCCCCGTTTATACACGCTGTATTTAAAAGTATTGTTTGAGTCCCAAATACCTTTCAGAAACAAAATTTTGGCATCTTTGCGCAGTTATAGCCATGAATATCTTTACTCGCTCCTGGAAACTGCAAAAGACCGGGGGGAACTCAGGGAAAATATAGACCTTGATAAGACGAGTTTCGTATTGGATGCCATCATGGACAGATTTCTTCAGGCCCAGGCCATACAATATCTGGATGCAGGACTCGGTCTTTACAAAACCGACGAAGAGAATGCCCGTGACTGGATCGCCGGCATTGTGGATATTATGCGTATCGGAATAGGATGTGAGAAATAAGGTTCTGCAAAGCTCTCATATTATTATTGCGGCAGCAGTTTCCGGAGAAACCTCAGGCCTGATTGATCGGATTAAAAGGCCGGTTTCATCAACTGTAGGAGGCAGAAAGATAACTGCCGGCTGTCTGGAAGGCAAGCCCGTTAAGATCCTGATCACAGGGCCCGGCATTGTAAACACGGTTCAGGCCTTAAGCGCCGCCATTGAAAATTCAAGACCTTCCCTCATCATACAGACAGGTTGTGCCGGCGCCTTCAGGGATTCAGGCCTGAAAATCGGAGATATCGGTATCGCCACCCAGGAGGTCGACATTCATCTGGGGATAGAACCTGAAAATGAGGAACTGCCTTTAGAGGAACTTCCCTTCCCGTTAATAAAAAAAAATAATCTTGATATAAAAAATTACTATCCCTTGAATCAAAAATGGGTAGATTTCGCCTTCCAGGCAGTAAAAGAGGCTTTTGCACCCGGCAATATTCGAACAGAAAAAGGCCCTTTTATTACGGTTTCGACGATAACCGCCACTGACAAACGCGCAAAAATTCTATATAAACGGTTTTCAGCATGTATGGAGAATATGGAAGGATCAGGAACCGCCCATCTGTCCATACACTACGACATCCCTTTTGTGGAAATCCGATCCGCAAGCAACTTTGCAGGTAAAAGAGACCTGAGCTCGTGGGACCTCCCGCTGGCGTTTGAACGGGGAACCTTTGCTGTTCTTGCATTTATTCGACATCTTGACCGAAATCTATTAAAGGAAATGTGATGAATCGAACCTTGACTTTGGGTTACTCTACCTGCCCCAATGATACGTTCATATTTTATGCCCTTGCTCATAACCTGATTGATTGCAGCGGGCTTGAATTCAAGACGGAACTTAAAGATATAGAAACGCTGAACCAGTACGCAAAAAAAGGCATTTTTGATATTTCCAAGTTATCTTTTGCCGCTATGGGTCATCTTCAAAAGACTTACGGCCTTCTTCGTAGCGGAGCCGCTCTTGGACGGGGCTGCGGCCCTCTTGTTGTCGCAAAACCCGGATACGAGCTGACAAAAGGAGATCTTGAATCAAAAAAAGTAGCCATACCCGGCATGTGGACCACCGCAGCCATGCTTCTTGGACTTCATTTGTCCGATATATCGGCAGATAAGCCAAAACTCTTTCCCATGCCCTTTGACCGAATAATACCGGCAGTAAGCAAGGGAGAATTTGAATTTGGCGTTATTATCCACGAAGGGAGATTCACCTATCAGAAATATGGTCTTGTGAGCCTCGTGGATCTTGGGGAGTGGTGGGAAAAAAAGACATCTCTTCCCATTCCTCTGGGGGGAATTGCCATACGCAGAGATATCTCACCTGAAATCGCACGTACGGTTGAATCAGCGATAAATGCAAGCGTAACTTACGCTTTTAATAACAAACAGGCCGCAGATGGTTATATCAAAAAATATGCCCAAGAGATGGACCCTTCGGTTATCCGGCAGCACATAGATCTTTATGTCAACGAATTTACAATAGAGTTAGGCCGGGAAGGAGAAAAGGCCATAAAAACGTTCTTTGCCATGGCAAGAAATTGCAAGCTGATACCGGAGAGCAATGCGCCTCTTTTTGCCTGCTGATAACCTATAAAAGTGAGCTAAAGTGAACTAAAGCTTGAAGTGAGCTAAAGTTAATGAATCGCTTTGCTCCGTCTTTTTATAAAATTGACAGAATACCTCAACTTTAGGCACTTTAGATCACTTTAGGCACTTCACACTTCACACTTCACACTTCATATCACGCGGCGTATGTTTTCTCTTGATCTTCAAAAAAAGAGAGGTGTACTTTTCCTGAAATAATTTTCTCCCTGTACAGCCCCTCAAAAAAGGCCTCAAGACCTTTTATCTGAAAAGTACCAAGATCGTAGTGCAACAAATCATAATATTTTCTGGATGTCTCTATATCAAGCCCAAGCCTTTGCGAAGCCGATTCTGCAATTTTATCGATATTCAATTTTCCCTTATTCTTTGATACGGCAAAACAATCGATAACGGATGAGACCACATCCGGCCTTTTTTCGGCAAAGGATTTACGAACAGCCCACAAGGCAAATACAAAGGGAAGATTCGTCAATGAACGCCACATATCTCCCAGATCCCACACATGATCAACGTGTCTGTCCCAATCGGATGCAAGAGCCGGATCACCGATAACAAGAGCCGCCCCGGCTTTTTCATGAAAATCCGCAAGTGTTTTGATTTTCCCGGTTTCAAACACGGGCCTTATGTTTTTTGAGGCAAAAAGAAGCTTTGAAAGATCTGCCGACGTTGCAGATTCGTCGGTAAGCAGGACCTTTCTGTTATCCAGCGCATCAAAAGGATGCCGGCTGACAAGGAGTACACTCAGAACATTTCCAAAGCATGAAATCGACAAGTCGGGCAATAACAGCCATTCATCCTGATGTCGTGCATAAGCGGCAGATGAAACAGGACTGATGTCAAGATCACCGTTTGCCATCATTTGGTTCAAAACCGCAGGGGGCCCGTTGACCAGTTTAAGCCACGAGGGTTTCAGGCCATTATCAAGTCCGCAATATACCGGAGCAACGTTCATATAGCTTATCCGTCCGACGGCAGCAATTGATTTTGATAATTTATCCTCAAACATATTTTCCATCTTTACCTTGTTCTATTTGTCAAAACGGGCATTCACAACAGTCTCTATAAGACTCAAGCGGCTGGATACCTTAACCGGCATATAAATAAAAGCGCCGGATTTCCCGGGAGCAAGTGAACCGAACCTGTCTCCGAAACCCAAAGCTTTTGCACCGTTTATCGTCGCCATTGCCAGTATCTCTTCAGGCGGTACGAGAGGAAACGCACGGGATGTAAATGCCATTTCATCAAAGATACTCAATGAATCCACACTCGCCAGGCTGTCCGTACCGAGGCAGGGTTTTAGTCCCGCTTTGAGCATCCCATCCATATCAGGCAACCGATGATGAAGATTTTGGTTGCTCCTTGGGCTGAGACATACCTGTACATGGTGACGTAAAAGTATCTCAATATCCTTTTTGTCTACATGAACAAGATGAACCGCAAGGGTATTTTCATCAAGAATTCCATGGCGTTCCAGATATTTCACAGGACTCTGTGCAGGCAGTCCCCATCCGGAAAAATCAATCTCCTGCTCCGTTAAAAAATCCGCCCATGAGCCTTTTGCCGTTTTAAGAAACCGGACTTCCGCTTCCAACTCTGCGAGGTGTATTGAAAAAGGCAGATTGTGTTTTCTTGCAGCACCTTTCAATTCGACAAGAAGCTGTGGACTCGTGGTATGAGGCGCATGACCGGCAAGGGATGCAATGATTTTTTCATTTTTATCAAGCCAATAGCTATGGCCGCTTGGTGTATTTCCGAGAAATTCTCTGAACCAGACACCGGCAAGTTCGGAATTTAAAAACATTTCCCTTGTCAGCCCCAAGGTGGATATCTCTCCTGCAACAAGACACCCGGATTCGATCAAAGACCTTATCCCCTCTTTTGCACCGATAGCAAGAGCGTTAATACCCAAGGATTCTCTCTGTTTTATTAACTCCTTGACCCAAACACCAAAGCCTTTTTCAAAGGGTATTTTCCCCTTTAAAGCACTCAGTTCAAGATGGGTATGTGCATTTACAAGGGCAGGTAAAAGAACACCGGGACCATGGTCTATGATGCGCCCGAATCCGTACCCCCGCCCCTGCCCCGTCTCCTTTATCAATCCGGACTCGACTTTGACAAAACCATTGGACAGGATCGTCCACGGATCAACCACAACCCATCCGGCCCTGTGGATCACCGGACCGTGAGATGTCGGTCTTGAATTAACCGTTATGCATCGAGGAGTGAAAGTCATACGTTAAAAAAAGTGTGGAGTGAGCTAAAGTGACTAAAGTTGAGGTATTC
>JAUUWG010000081.1 GCA_030589165.1 Desulfobacterales bacterium | reverse complement strand
AGTGCTCTTCAAGCGAAGCGGTCATTAAGCGAAGCACTCCCTAAGCGAAGTGCTCTTTAATCACGCCGGAGCAGGACCGGTGTATTCGGTGTATCCGGGTTGGGGAAAAATACTGCCGGTCCCATGTCGGGAAGGAGGATTAAATCATCTCCTGTTCGAGCTTTTTGCTTAATGATACAAGTTCGGGAGAGATTTTCTGTTTTGTCAGGACAACGACCAGTTCAAAGGTTTCTTCTTTTTGCTTGCCGTTTTCAGAATATTTAAGGGCAAGAGCCTCCCCGTCCTGTTTTCTTTCAACCGATTCAGGAAGTCCCTCTATGATTTTAAGACCGGAAACTTTTTTTGCCTCGGAAAGAAACCCGTCCTGGAAGGGTTGGCAAGTGGGAGATATCAGCACAACCTCGAGTTCTTTTGTTTTGTCAAGGGCAAGTATCGATTCATTCACTCCTAAAATCAGGCTTGAGAGAAGGTGAGTTTCATCATCTTCTGTGTGACCTTGAATAATGGCAATGCGAGCGGGAATTTCACCGTCCAGGGGAGATACTACTAACCCGTTGGAGGGGCCTGTGGGGGAGAGCATGCGTTCAAACTGCAAATCCGTTATAACATCAGGAAAGGTGCCGTAACCCAGTTCGGGATTAAACGGAAGAAATGCGTTATCCTGGCCCTTTGTAATAATGACCTCGTCAAATTCCAGTTCCAGCTTTTCATCCGGAATTGTAAAGTCGATGGCTTCCGGCTTGCACTCAGCCCAGCACAGGGCACACCCAAGACATCGCCTGCAACTCAGGCATCGTTTGGCTTCTTTAACCGCCGTTTCTTCCGGGAAACCGGTTTCAACTTCAGTGAAATTTTCCCTTCTGTCGTCAACAGAAATCTCAGGCATCTCTATTCTTGGAGATGGTACATCATCAAAGGGTATAATATAGCGTTTTTCTTTTTCGTATATCATTTACTTGCTCCTCAGGTACTCGTGAATGCCTTGGGCAGCACGTTTGCCCCCGTCAACGTCACGAATGGCGATATCAGGACCGGTTACTATGTCACCGCCTGCAAATACACCAGGCACGTTGGTTGCACCTGTTTCTTCATCTATTTCAAATGTATTCCAGCGTGAAAGTTCAAGATCGTGCCCTTCTTTAAGAAAGCTCAAATCTGCGCCCTGACTCAGGGCCGGTACTATGGTTTCGGCATCTATTACATATTCGCTGCCTTCGATGGGGACAGGTCTCCTTCGGCCTGAGGCATCCGGTTCTCCCAGCTCCATTTTGATGCACTTCATGCCTGTAACTTTGTCGTCTTTACCAAGGATTTCAACAGGGGCTGCAAGGTACTGTAGGATGACTCCTTCGTGTTCTGCCGCATCGATTTCCCACGAGTTGGCAGGCATTTCCTTTTTAGTTCTTCTATAGAGAATATATACTTCATCAAATCCCATACGCCAGCCTACGCGGGCAGAGTCTATGGCCGCGTTGCCTCCACCTATCACGATAAGTTTCCCCTTGGCTTCAGGAAGTGTACCCAGGGCCTGCTCTCTTAAAAAAGTGACACAGTCCACGATACCTTTGCCCTGGTATTCATCTTCGCCCGGACACCTGAGTTTGAGGCCGATGTGACAGCCGGCTCCGATAAACAGGGCGTCATAATCTTTTTTAAGGTCTTCAAAGGCGACATCTTTGCCGATGCGGGTATTATACTGAATTTCAATACCCATGTTGCAGATGAGGTCCACCTCTCTTTGAAGCAGCTTTTTGGGCAATCGGTATTCAGGGATGCCTACCCACAGATAGCCGCCTGGAACAGGAAGAGCTTCAAAGATTTTGACGTGCTCATAACCCAGCTGTGCCAGGTCGTGGGCACATGTCAACCCGGCCGGGCCTGCTCCGATAATAGCAATTTTTCCAGGAATTTTCTTCTCCGGGGTTTCATAGACCGGATCCGTATCTTCGTTCAGTTCCACATCTGCAACGAATCGTTTTAGAAAGCAGATGCTTAAAGCCTCATCCAGGTACTGCCTGTTACAGGCTGTTTCACAGGGATGAGGACAGATACGGCCGATACTGCCGGGCAGCGGAAGTCTCTCCCTTATCTTGGCCAGGGATTCAAGATGCTTGCCGTCTGCAATTAAAGCGACGTAGGTGCGGATATCAAGGTTTACAGGACATGCTTCCTGGCAAACCGGCATATCTTCTTTATATATATTGTATTCGCCCGTTCCTGCATTTAAGTAATCCACGGCTGTGCGGAAACCGATATCTTCGTTAAAGTCGTCAGCCATGTTCACGGGACATACTTTTATACAGGCCTTGCAGTCGTCGCATTTGCTGTTGTCAACCAGGACGCTCTTCTTTAATATTTTGGTCTTAATTTTTCCGTTTTTCCGGCTGATCTTTTTGATATCAGAAAATGTAAGTATCGTGATGTTAGAGTGATTACGAGCCTTATCAAGGTCTAAGTTTACAAAAGCCTCATCCGGCTTGATAAGCCGGTCTTTAGGAATTCTTTGGGCGCCAAGTGTGGGGAATTTTTCAATAATGGTTGCCTGCATCCCTTTTTCGGCCTGTTCAAGAGCAACCCGTACGCTTTCAGGACCTCCCCCCACAATCAAAACATTTTTTTCTTTCAATGTGTTACACCTCTTGAGGAATTAACTGGTATAATGGAGTTCGCTCGGACACTTTTTCCATTTTGACTATTTCTCTTCGACAAAGGGCAGTAATATATTTAAAAACCCTTTCTGAAGGAATGGATAAAGCCGTGGCCAGGTTTTTAACGGACTGAGCGCCATCCTTTAATTTTATTAAAATTTCCTGCACATCGGTTTCTTCCACTATAATCATGTCGATGGCCCGGCTGAATTCATGGTCGGTAAAAATTTCTCCATACTTGTTTCCGGATTCAAGAAATTCTGTTTTTTTGCCGATAATCCATCGCATCTTTTCACCGGCAAGCACTTCCTGAGCTGCTTCCAGTTTTTGAAAGATCGCCGGGGCTTTCAGGGAATCCCCGTCGCCTCCCAGAGGGCCCAGGCTTCGGATCTTCTCATCAAATTCAGTAATCAATTCAACAAAAACCGCAGCTTCGCCTGAAGAACACTGCCTGAAAGCAATACGATCTTCATTAACACCAATGTGTTTAAATAATCTGCGGGTCATTTCCATTTTGGCCTGGGCCTGGACATTCCCGGTGATGTAATGGCAGTCTCCGAAATAGCAGCCCACTACCATGAGGCCATCGAGTCCTTTCTTAAATGCCCTGGCCACAATGGCCGGATCAACACGGCCTGTGCACATGATTCGAACAGTTTTAATCTCAGGGGAATATTGTAGTCTGGAAACTCCAGCTAAATCAGCAGCGGAGTATCCTCACCACGTACAGCAAAACACGAGAATTTTGGGAACGAAGTCGGCCAATTGATACCTCCCTATTAATATACATTCTTTTTTCGACAGGATTGACAGGATATTCAGGATTTAAAATACTGGCAAACCATATCTAAATTTTTATACTTTATATCCGATTTCAGCTTCATGCTGAAAAAAATAATTAGCTTTATTTACGCACTTTTAAAAAAAATCTTATTCCCGCCTCAAACGGTATAATCCTGTCAGAATCTTTTATCAGCTAACTTCCAAAAACGCATCGATCTGGGCTTCGAGTTGCTGATCCGTAAAGGAATTGATGGAGAGTGCGTGTTGATAGCATGTGGCAGCGCAAACTCCACACCCCTTACAGGCCACATCAATTACGTGAACCTTTCTTCCCTTTTCAGTATTTTGGATCTCAAGAGCGCTGTAAGGACAAAGAGCTACGCACAGGCCACAGCCCCGGCAGGCTTCTTCATTAGTCAGAACAGAAATAATCGGTTCTACTACGACCGATCCCTTGGAAAGCGGGATCGAAGCCCTGGAAGCAGCGCCCAGACCCTGTGCCACAGCCTCACGGATATTGGCCGGAAAACGGGCACTGCCGCAAAGATAAACTCCGTCAGTTGCAAAATCGAGAGGTTTCAGCTTGACATGTCCTTCTAAGAAAAACCCGTTTTCATCAACAGGAATCCTGAGAAGATGAGAAGTTGCAACAGCATCTTCCTGTGCTACTACAGGAGTGGAAAGTACCACGAGATCAGCAGGCAGAGTCAATTCCTGACCAAGCAGGGAGTGGTAAACGCTGACCTGAACTGATTTTGCCACTGGTTTTACTTCCGGAGGCTTTTCAGGATCGTAGTTCATGTACCTGATGCCCTTAGCCTTGGAATCGCGAAACATTTCCTCATTTTCGACACCGTACATCTGCATGTCACGATACAGAATCGAAACCCTGGCGTCCGGAATCTGCTCCTTGATCAGCATGGCATTTTTAACCGCTGTCTGGCAGCAGATTCTTGAACAATAAGGTCTTTCTTCGTTTCGGCTGCCCGCGCACTGAATCATAACAACATTCTTTATATTTGAATCCAGTCCTTTTTTAAGAAGCTGTTCCATCTCAAGCTGGGTGACTACCTTCTTACCGTCGTAACCGTAAAGACCATCCGGGACAAATACGCGACCTCCTGTGGCAACAATGATAACACCGATATCAATATTCCTTGTCTTAGATTCGGTCTCAATATCGACTTTATATTTACCGATAAATCCCTGAACCTCGGTAACCTGCGAATTAGTAAATGCAGTAATTTTTGGATGTTGAGTTATTTTTTCGGTTATCCCCTCAATAAAGCCGCTTGCATCCGTCATAACGGGTCCCAGCTTGTTTAACCGATTAAGCATGCCGCCTAAAGCTTCTTGTTTTTCAACCAGGACTACTTCATATCCGCGATTTGCAAGGGCAAGTGTGGCCGTCATCCCGGCAATTCCTCCGCCGATTACCAGTGCTCTTAGCTGGACGTCGGACATGATCGGTTCCTGGGGTTCCAGCAGCGCGGCCTTTGCGACACCCATTCGTATCAGGTCCTTGGCCTTGGTTGTGCCATCCTCTTTTAGTTGCATATGAACCCAGGAGCATTGATCACGGATATTAACCATCTCGAAAAGGTAAGGGTGCAAACCGGCTTCACCGCATGAACTCATGAAAAGAGGTCCGTGGGTTCTTGGGGTGCAGGAAGCAACCACAACACGAGTTACATTTTGTTCCTTAATTGCCTTTTTGATCTCGTTAATGCCGCCTTCGGAACATGTATAGAGGTTTCTCTGTACAAAAGTCACGTTGGGAAGGGTTTCGGTATACTCTGCCAGCGTCTCCATTTCCAGGTAGCCGGCAATATTCGATCCGCAATGGCAAATAAAAACACCTATTCTGACATCATTGTCTCTATTTTCAGGCAAATACTTTCTCCTTTTCTGATTGCAGTTGAGCCAGGTTCAAAACGTCCCCTTTTGCCCAATATCTGCGTCAGGCTAAAATTTTAATCCTCGAAATACTACATGTATTCCTGTGGTTAAAATTTTCGCCTTCCTTGATCTTGATCAAAATTGAACATTTTGAACCTGCCTCAATTGAATGGCAATTTCGGCTGCACGTTCAGCAGCGCTTGATGCCTGGGCTACGGATTCCGGAACGTCCATGGGCGCGCCTGCACAGCCGCAGGCAAATATACCCGGCACGTTTGTGTCAACCGGAGAGAAAGGACTGGTCTTTATGAAGTTGTACTTATCCAGTTCAACGCCCAGGATCTTTGCCAGTTCAATAATTCCGATGGTCGGTACACATGCAGTGGCCAGGATTACCATGTCGAATTCCTGGCTTTTTACCAGCCTTTCGTGTGTGTCTTCGTAAGTTACCACGGGATTATTATTTGGACCCTGCGAGATCTCACCGACCCGTCCGCGGACATAAGTAATATTTGAGTTGTTTCCCCCTCTTATCTTGTATTCTTCAAATCCTTTTCCGATGGCTCGTATATCCATGCCGAATATGCGGGACGTTGTCTCATTTTCGTGTTCGTGGGCGATAATCGCCTCCTTGATTGAGTGCATGCAGCAGTATCCAGAACAAAACGGGTAGAACCGAAAATCGCGGGAGCCGACGCACTGGATAAATGCCAGTCGCTTTGCCGTTGTGAAGCTTTCGGCCTTCTTTTTCAGATCTTCAAGAGGTTCCATAATGGCCAAATACTCTGCATATTTATCGGCCCACTTCTTACGATCCTTGTCGTCCGAGTAATCCCCTTTATTATATTTTTCATAAAACTGCTTAGAAGATTCGTCGAATTTCTTTTCGAATTTTTCAAGCATCCGTTTGGATTTCCCGATCTTCTTTTCTAAAGCTTTAATCTCGGCTTCAACTGCGCGATCCGATGGGAGATCCAGGTGGCCGTCTGTAGGTCCGCTTGCGCTCAAGAGTCTTTCGAACTCAAGGGCAGTAAGCACGTTTGGCAGCTCACTGTACCGGTATTCCGGGATTTGTGACGGATCGAAAACATCGTAACCTGCAGCAATGATAATGCCGGCAACATCGAGTTCCACGATTTTGTCTTCCTGATCAAAGTCGATGGCGTCGGCCTGGCAGGTTTTTTGACAGATACCGCATTTCTTTCCGTTGAGCTGACGGCAGAAATCTGGATCGATGGTATGGGTTGAGGGTATGCCCTGGGCAAAATAGCTGTAAATCGCCTTGCGGGTTCCCAAACCCGTGTTAAAGGCATCAGGAACGGATGTCGGGCATTTTTCAGCACATGCTCCGCAACCTGTGCACTTGGCTTCGTCCACATAGCGTTTTTTTCGACGAACCGTAACCGTAAAGTTTCCTTCATGACCTTCTACTTTTTCAATCTCACTGTAGGCCATAAGAGAAATATTGGGATGTCGACCGACATCCAGCATCTTGGGCGAAAGAATTCAGATGGCACAGTCATTGGTGGGAAAGGTCTTGTCCAGCTGGGCCATCTTTCCGCCGATGCTGGGTAGTTTTTCCACCAGGTGGACCTTAACACCCATGTCGGCAAGGTCCAGCGATGACTGCATCCCGGCAATTCCTCCGCCAATAACAAGTATGTCCTTATTCACGATATGTTTCCTCCGCTGTAGTAGCTAAAAGCGTATTTCTTAAATTGTAAGTGTTCATGGAACGTTGAAATTAAAAATTAGAAAATAGAAATTTGTCTTTCATGCTTTTGTACTGTTGATTAATGTATTCAATTTTGGGCCGAGTTTTTCAACTATTGCTTTGTATTCTGTCGCTTTTGACTCTGATAGCGCTTCTGCCAGTTTATATGCATTCTACTCGTAAACTCGTTTCATCTCCCCCGAATTTCTACTTTCCAATTTCAAGTTCCAAGCCGTGAACGGCTACCCTTATTCTAATTGATCGGCCACAAGATCATACAGATCCATAATTTCCATGTTCAGGTTAAAGGCCGACCTGGTGCACCGAAAGTGTATCTGGCATTTGGGGCATGCCGTCACAAGTTTGTCGGCTCCGGTGTCCTTCGCTTCGGCAAGACGCTCCATTCTGATCTGTGCTGAAGTGCTTGTGCAATTTTTCCAGCCGGTAGTTCCGCAGCACACGCCGTTTTCACGGGAACGTGGCATCTCTTTTAGCTCCAGGCCGGGGATAGCATCGATAAGCTTGCGGGGAGCATCATATATTCCCGCGAGTCTTCCCAGCCTGCATGGATCATGGTAAGTCACGGTTCCCTGGAATTCCTTAAACTTAAGAGTTCCTTCATCTATCTTGGATGCAAGTAAATCGAGGATATGAATCGGTTCAAAATCGAGTTCACCAAAATATCTGGGATAAATATTTTTAAAGGTGTCATACCCTTCAGGGCAGCTGAAAACCACTTTTTTTGCTCCGGAAGCCCGTATTACATCGATGTTTAATTGAGCCAACTGCTTGAATTTTTCCTCGTTACCGTTCCATAGAGCATCATGCCCGCAGCATCTTTCATCATTGCTCACCACCGGCTCTATGCCGCAGGTGTTTAAAATCTTTAAGATATTCTGAGCCCCTTTAATTGAACCGGCATCAACATCCTTAAAGATGACGTCAAAAAACGGCCTGCATCCTACAAAAAAGAAAATATCGCCTGTTTCACTGATTTTTCCATCTTCTATCCAGAATTTGCGGTTTTGCTTAATATTCCCGGTTTGTATGGCCGAAATTGTTTGAAGCATCCCGTTGTGCGTAACCTGTCCTTCAAAGCCGGAAGAAATAGCTTCACCGCGTATGAGACGAATAAATTCAGGGAAATTGATGTCTGCAGGGCAGCGAACACTGCACTGAGCACAGGTCAGGCAGCTCCAGATGGTATCGTCGGAAGGGTCCTCCAGTTCATAAAGTGATCGTTCGATAATCTGCCTGGGCGAAAAATCAGGGAACACCTTAGAGACAGGGCAGCTCGATGTACACACCCCGCAATCCAGGCAGTAGTAAGTCTTTGTGGTTTCAATCAGTTCGGCTATTGCAGTCATTTAATGCCTCTATGCATCCGGCCGTAATCAGGCCGCTTGTTTGAGTTTAGACGGTCCCAGGGATTGGATCTTTTCCGTAAATTCTCCGGCAACCTCGGCAAAACGTGTGCCTTCGGCTGAAGAAATCCATTCCAGGCTAAGCCTTTCAAGGTCAATGCCGAGAATTCCGGCCAGTTCACGTGTCATATTAAACATCTTTTCGGCCTTTATATTACCATCCAGGTAATGACAGTCGCCGATGTGTCACCCTGCCACCAGTACGCCGTCGGCACCCTTTTGAAACGCCTCG
>JAUUWG010000201.1 GCA_030589165.1 Desulfobacterales bacterium | reverse complement strand
AAGAGGGATGTTATGATTTTATGGGACAATGTCCCGGATTGCGCAGCCCATGTCAAGAGTTTCTTCTATAATAGAAACTTTAGCATAAAAGCAGCAAAGGTTCAATTACGGATGAATATTTCCTGCTCGCAACAGACAAGTATTCAGAGGATACTATCAAGAAAAATGGGGAGTAGTGAGGTATATCTATTGGATTCTATTCTGAAATCAGGTCCGGAAACCAATACGTGGAGGTTGCCGCAGAAAACGCCAGGCGAACGGGGGCCTTCGGGGTGTCGGACACCAGTAGCCCCTCATCGGTGAGCTGGCGCAAAACCTGACGGGCGGTTCTTTCGCCAAGGCCGGTGATACGGGCTGCCTCGCCCCGGGCAAACTCGCCGGCCAAAAACGCCTTGCGCAGAAGGAAAAACGCTTCGGACTTGATCGGCAAAACGCCGGGGACCATCTTCTGGTTCCGAAGTTCGATGTAGCCCCGAAGCCGGTCCAACATGCCGTTGATATCCAAGAGGGTTCCCATGAATGTGATCTGATCCATGCAGGTTTCCAGAAAAAAGCGGCAAAACCGGTCAAGGCCTCGCTGGGTCAGGTGCCCGCGGCCGTTCACATCCCCCTGTCTGGGGACGTCGGCATTCGCCAGATTTTGAACGTAGTTGTTCCGATACCGGGCAAATCCCCGGCTGATCGTCCAAAGGCCGTAGCCGTCCATATCCGAATGAATCAGATAGCAGCCGGTAAAAAGCCGGGTCACTCGGCCGTTTCCGTCCAAAAACGGATGTATCCAGGCAAGCCGATGATGAGAAGCGGCCGCAGCAAGCAGCCGGTCAGTTCCCCGGTGGGATTCAGGAGCGTAGACCTCAACAAACCTTTCCATGAGCCAGGCAATCTCTTCCGGGCCCGGTGGAATGTGCCGGCCGACCTTTACGGTGGATTGTCGAAAATGGCCGGGTACTACTTCCTGCTCTTCGCCGGTTTCTTCGTTTCGAACGATCCAAAGCTCTTTGGGAAGCCGCTCATAAAAAAGCCGGTGGATCAGGCAAATAAAGTCAGAGGTGCAAACCCGGATTTCGCTGGTTTCACTTTTTGCCTCGATGATTTTTTGCACCTCGACATGAACCCGGGCCTCAATCTGCCGGTTGCGGACGGCCGGTTCTGCTGCGTAGTCGTCGTTGATGGCTCGCTCGATGTCGACCGGGTGGGTGTAATGACCTTCAATTAGGTTCGAATAATAGCTGTTGGTCAGCCGTAAAAACTCGACCAGCGCCTTACGGGTTGTCGGATGCAACCGACCGCTCAAGGACGCGGACTTGCGGTAGACGTCCAGCGCAAGGTCGGAAAGATCCCCGCTGGCCTCGGGCATCTGGGGGGTCATTTTATGAGCCGGATGAAACATTTTGCCGATTTTTTTGCCGATTTATATTTTTTTTAATTATCAGTATTGATGAACTCAGAAAAAGTCAAAAAACCGTCATGCCGGACTTGATCCGGCATCCAGAAGTAATTGAATTTACTGGATTCCGGCTTTCGCCGGAATGACGACAAAAGCGAATTCCCGACTTTTTACGAAGCCGTCAGTATTAATACAGAAAATTAATATTAAGTCAAGCAAAAGCAATTTTTCTGCCGATCTTTTTGCCGACTTAATCCCTACCGGCATCGGATAACGGAATGCATGGGAATCAGTAATGGTACGAAGCTGAGCGATAGTTGGTGACGTCCTTGATTAATTTGACTTATGTTTATCTAACCGGTAAAGAGTTTTGGCAATTGCAGAAGCAGACACACCCAAATGACGGCCTGTTTCAGTCAGTGAAAGCCCCCATTCTTCAACAAGTGTTTTTGCCAGTTGAGATCTGACCAACACAACTTTTTGACGACGACTTCCTGATTTCAACGCCTCGATACTAACATTTTCCTTCTTGCATACTTTTTCAATATGCGAAGCAGTGCGTTGCAAACGCTCATGGGCGGAAAACTGCTCTTTTCTTGTCTGATCTGACTGTTTGATAAGCTGCTTGACAAATTCACCACTACCCAAAATTCGCTCATCTGCCTTCTCACGTATCCCGAGCCGGCGCATCGCCTTGACCGCTGACCAGCCCCCCTGGGACCTTATAAGACCACCTCCAACCAAATCAGGACGACGTCCCTAAGTTTTCTTGTTCCCGTGAGCTAGGGTAAGGTGATGTCAATTGAAATCAATTTTCGAGCTTTTTTAATAAATGCATTGTCAAATGTTACGAATTTATCAGCTTTCATACTGGAAGCCAGATGGAGTGCATCCGCAAAATCAAGGCCTAATCCATACCATGAGATGGCCTGAAATACGGTTTGCTGATCTTCAACACGCACATTCGGAAGCCCCATAATTTTCTGAAAACCTTTCATAATAGCGTCTTTGTTAATTCCGTAGGCATGCCGTAATACCCATTCCGTTTCCAACGCCACGGTTTTGGGAATAAAGATAACATCGCTCTCTAATATTTTCGCCGCACGTTTTGCCTGATTGGGATCATCTTTTGTCAGCAATCTAACCAGAAGATTTGTATCAACGGCAATCATATATTCTCCTTAGCTCCTTTTGCTATGGCGGCTTCCATATCTTTCAAAGATTTTTTTGGGCCTTTATAACCAACACATCCTATCACTTCC
>JAUUWG010000177.1 GCA_030589165.1 Desulfobacterales bacterium | reverse complement strand
CCAGGGTATTGATCAGAGAAGATTTGCCCACATTGGAACGCCCGGTAAAAGCGATCTCCGGCAAAACCGCAGAAGTGTACTGGGATGGCTTGACGGCACTTTTCACGAATTCTGCCGATGATATGATCATATATAGATTTTTTAATATTTTTTAGTTAGTGTCCATCCATAAATGAGGATTTTTGTTCAAGATCAAGGCATGCGAAAAAAATAACCGCAGGCATATGTTTAATATTCCGAGGATTATTTTTTGAGCATAACGCAGAGATAGGGCAAAAAGACCATTTATGGATGAACACTAGTTAATGGTCTTTCCTTTCTATCAAGATGTTATGTTTTATGCAAGTCAAGCAAATAAATTACGTTGCCCTTGCCTGTCAAAGGGACGTAATAAGCCGCTATGCCCGGGTAACTGCTGAAAATATCATGTAAAATTTCTTGACTAAATTCTAAAATATTATACCATCAGTTTCAATTCATGGTGAAAGAAAAAGATTGGGCGAGCCGGGAAAAGGCACGCTGCCTCCACTGTGTGTTTTCTCGCCTTCGCAAATGGATGTCGATCTCTAAAGATAGTCTAAAGAAAGTCAACAATGAAAACTCGGACCGATACAGAACGATTTGCAAGGTTCTTCCCACGGAATACCTCACAAATCCATGCATCAGAGACTTGATCAGCAATGGGAGTAGACCATTAATATATTGCAAAGCGAGGCCTTTCTGGATCTATGCGAAAACTACCCCCGTCCAAAGAAAAAATTTCTCAGGGCCGATACGGCTGAAGATTATGTGAGCTCGAGAATCATTTTCAGGACCGAAGATGGAAGGGAACTAGGGCCGGAAGACTACCTGCAAGAGTTTGAAAGATTCGTAAAAGAGAATCCGGAACATATCGAAGCCCTGGAAATCCTTTTGAATTGCCCCAAAGCTTTATATTTCATTTGACGTATGAAGAGTTCGGTGTTTGAAATCACAAATTGTGACTTCAAGTTGTGGAAACTGCAATGAGGTTTCGCGAACACTTATAGCGTCTCAGCGCTAATATGACAAAAATTGTTCCCATTGAATCCATTGTCGGTAAAATTGTTTTTCTTCGCGGCGAAAAAGTTCTGTTAGATCGAGACTTTGCTGAACTTTACGGCGTCAAAACAAAAGTGTTAAAACAAGCGGTTCGCAGAAATATAAAACGTTTCCCTTCGGATTTCATGTTTGAATTGTTTAAAGAGGAATTTGAGAATTGGAGGTCACAATTTGTGACCTCCAATAGTGACAAAATGGGTTTAAGGTATAAACCCATGGTATTTACCGAACAGGGTGTTGAGATACGCTAAGCGGTAAGCGCAGAGCGCAAAGAGTCATAGGCCCTGCGCTTTGCTCTGTGCTCTCTGCGCCTCAAGTGAGCGCAGCGAACGGGTGTGAGCAATGTCTTTGCTCTTTGCACCCTGAACCCGGAACATTGAACCGTGTATCCAAACAAGGGAGGTGACACGATGGCCATTATATTGCCTGAACTGCCCTACGCAAAAAATGCATTAGAACCCCATATCAGTGAAAAGACTCTAGAGTTTCATCACGGAAAACATCACAACGCCTATGTTGTCAACGGAAACAAACTGATCGAAGGAACCGAACTGGCCGAAGACAGTCTCGAGGAGATTATCAAGAAAACCGCGGGAGATGCTTCCAGAGCCGGCATTTTCAACAACGCGGCCCAGGTCTGGAATCATACGTTTTACTGGCAGTGCATGAAACCCGGTGGCGGTGGGCCGCCCTCGGGTCCCATCGCAGAAAAGATCAACGCCGATTTCAAGAGCTATGAAAAGTTTGTCGAGGAATTTAAAAATGCCGGTGTCACGCAGTTCGGCAGTGGGTGGGCATGGTTGGCTTTGAAAGATGATGCGTTGCAGATTACCAAAACCGCAAATGCGGACTCGCCCATTGCGCATGGCACAACGCCGCTTTTGGTCGTGGATGTTTGGGAACATGCATACTATTTGGACTATCAAAACAGGAGGCCTGATTATCTGAGTGCTTTTGTAGAAAACCTGATCAATTGGGATTTTGTCAACGCGTGTCTGGGTTAAAACTATCGGAGGCCGGCGGACGCCAGAGCGATGAAAAATAGAAACTTATAATTTTATGTACGTCCCGGAGGTCCAAGGATTCCTCGCAATTTCAGGCTGTCTGTGAATCGAGGTTGACAAATCGACTATTTTTTTCAAAATTCGGCTAATTAATTAGCCAAAATTGATGGTTTCGTAAAAAGTCTGGAATTCCTTTAAAGCGTCATTCCGGCGAAGGCCGGAATCCAGTTATTTCAGTATGTTCTGGATGCCGGATCAGGTCCGGCATGACGAATTTGGACTTTTTACGATTTCATCAAAATTAGCTGATTTATGGAAACGGGGAGATATTCACATGCTGCCGTTTGAAGAAGCCGTTGCCAAGTTCAAAGAGATTTTAAAACATGATCCTGAAAATGCCCAGATCTGGTGCAGCTGGGGGGTGGCCTTGATGGAGATGAAACAGTTCGATGAAGCCGTCGAGAAATTTGAGAAGGCAGCAGGATTCAGCCCTGACTTTGCATCGGCCTGGTACGGCTGGGGAGTCGCCCTGTCGGCTTTAGGACAAAAGGAAGCGGCAACTGAGAAAATCAAAAAGGCCATGGAGCTCGACCCGGACAGCAGCCAGGATCCGTCCGCACCTGAATAATTTAAGAGTTAAAAATGGCGCTTTCCCATAACATTCTGGTATTAAACATCGGCTCTACCACTACCAAGGCCGCCGTTTTTGAAAACGATCATCCCAAATTCCAGGAAACCATTCCCCATGACCCCGAACTGACCGGACCTTTAAGCGGTTACATGGAGCAGTTTCCCCTGTACCTGGAACGTGTTAAAAAATTCCTGGCCGATCATCACATCGATGTCGGCCAACTGGATATCATCGTCAGCCGGGGCGGCCTGACCGCACCGCTCTCTTCAGGTGTGTATCTGATTGATAAGCAGATGTGTGATGACCTGCGTTCAGGGAAATACGGTCAACACCCGACCAACCTGGGCCCTCTGATTGCCAATGATTTGGCCGGGCCGGCCGGCATCCGGGCCGTGATTGTGGACAGCCCCAGTACGGATGAATTTCACCCCCTGGCCCGGATTTCCGGCATCCCGGAAATTGAAAGAAAGAGCGCTTTTCATGCCCTGAATCAAAAGGCTGCAGCCAGAATGGCTGCCAGAGAGATGGGTATCTCCTATGCAGAGAGCAACATGGTGGTCGCTCACCTGG
>JAUUWG010000084.1 GCA_030589165.1 Desulfobacterales bacterium | reverse complement strand
TTGATCAATTTATTTAATCCACGATCCTTAGTATCAAGATACTAAAAATTATTTTCGATATAATCCGTCAGTTCATCAAGTAATTGAATTTGCATACCGTCCAAACCGGGTTCATCTTTAAGGCGGTTGATTTCTACAAGTGCATCTGAAGGCGTAGTGCGTCTTTCGCCCTTGTAATCCAGCAAGGCGTTGTCATTATTTGACGGGTTGACCTGCTGCATATAGTCTTTAAATGCTTTGCTGAAATATTTTGCATGTCCTGTCGGCAGGCTTTCTAAGGGATAGTTTCTGAAAATCAAACGAACGGCTAATTTGCGTGTGTCGGCATTTGGGAAATGCTCCAGAAGTTGTGCTTTTTCAGCTATGGGTATCGTGTGAAATTTACGGCACAATTCCTGCTCCTTGCGGGATAAAAACCCATTTTGATAGAGTGCGGCGTCTACATCCAGATTATCAATCGGAGGGTATTTAAACTCACGATGATAGTCGATGATCTTTTGAAAAAGTTCAGTGTGTGATTTCAGCCACTGTTGATTCTCTTTTGTGGTTGAAAGCTGTTCCCGGCTTAAAGTTTCCAGATAGCGGTCAAGTGGTGGTAATACGATCGGTGATTCACCGTATTTTTTACGGATTACCCAGGTCTTCTCAGGAATCGTTTCAGGTGTGGTATCACGCAACTGAGGCTGATCAAGACGCAGCCAAAGTGACTGGTTGCCGTAGGGAATTGAATCTCCTATGGAAAGTGCCGGTACTTGATACTGAAGTTTTGATCCGTATTCACCGCTGACCATTAATGCCTTACAGTGGTTTCCCGAGGTGTTTTGAAAAGATATCGGCAGATTCTCGATACGACTGCGATCCGTTCCTTTGTTAAAACAGCCGACAAGATAATCCCACATCTTCTGCTTTTTATAAAATCTGCGTGCCAGTTCTACAGTGGCCTCGACATCCACGAGTGCATCGTGCGCCGGACCAGAGGCAAGGCGGTTGGCCTTGCTGAGATGTTCCAGCTTTAACGTCGGCTTTCCATCAACCTCGGGCCAGATTAATCCCTCTTTTTTATACAGTCGGTAGAGGATAGCCATGGGAAACAGATCCATACGACTACACCCGTTATCGTACTGATGGGTATAGGGGGGCAGCAGGTTCCTGTAAAAGGAGAACCGAAGAAATTCATCATCAAACGCCAGCGTATTATAACCAAGACTAATGGTGCCGGGTGTGTTTATCATGCCATGTATTTGCTTAACGGCCTCAAACTCGCATATGCCGGACATGGCATCGGTGATAGAGATACGATGGGTGATCATGGCGCGAGGCGAAGGAATAACATCCGGACGCAATTTAATCATGATTTTGCAGCGTTCCGTTTCCTTGAGTTTCATATCGGTACGAATGGCGGCAAATTGTAAAATCTGGTCAAAAGCTTTGTTGAGTCCGGTTGTTTCTAAATCGTAGAAAAGATAGGTGTTCATTAACTTTAGCTCACTTTTCCGGTTTATTGGGGTTGGCATCGTAGATTAAGACAAAGTATATAAAGATTTAGACTAAAAGGCAAACCCCAAAAAACTCAATAAAAAAGACGAAATTTTTAGCCGGCATCAATGAAAATTTGGGATTTGTTTGAATAAATATTGAATCTTAAGTAAGATAAAGCTATTTTTTTAATGTAGAAAATCAATTCGCACAAAACATCTTATTTGAGTAGGCGGTAGGGAGGATAATTGATGGAGAACCTGAAAAATATATTCCGAAAGCCGGAGTTTCATTTTTTCCTGTTTTGTATCAGCCTGGTTTTATTCGGCTGGCCGATTCTGAGAATAGCCGAAGGAGGTTACAATTACTCTATTTTCATCTATCTGTTTATAGCTTGGGCGATCATCATCCTTCTGTTGTTTTTTATAGCTGAAAGCCATAATATAAAAGCCTCAAACCAAAGCGGGGAAAAGAAAAAAGACGAGGTGACGGATGTTTAATCCTTTGACGGTTATCATTGTTTTTTTCCTTTACGCGGCATTTCTGTTTCTGATCGCCATGTGGGCGGAACGGAAAACCGCCAGGGGAAAAAGTCCGGTTGACAATCCTGTTGTTTATTCTCTCTCCCTGGCAGTTTATTGCACGGCATGGATGTACTACGGAAGTGTCGGCAAAGCCGCTACTTCCGGTATGCTCTTCCTTGCGATCTATCTGGGGCCCGTGATTGCCATCATCCTCTGGTGGACAGTCCTTCGCAAGCTTGTACGGATCAAAAACGCCCACCGGATCACCAGCATCGCCGATTTTATCTCGGCACGGTATGACAGATCCGAGGGACTTGCAGCTCTCGTAACTCTTGCCGCCCTTGTGGGCATCATGCCTTATATCGCTCTCCAGTTAAAGGCTATTCTTTCCACGTTTGCCATCATTACTATCCACAACGATTCGGCGACTTTCTGGACCGGACGCTATGTGGGCCCCATTGTCGTCGGATTGATGATTGTTTTCACCATTGTCTTTGGGGTAAGGCGGTTGGACCCTACCGAGCGTCACGAGGGCATGATCATGGCACTGGCTGTGGAATGTCTGGTCAAGTTGGTGGGCTTTTTAGCTGCGGGGATTTTTGTCACCTATTTCATGTACGACGGATTTGCCGACATTTTCCAGCGCCTGTCCGAAAGCCCGTTTCACAAATTGGCGAGCATTGAAGGGGCAGATGCTCCCTCTTATCTTATGTGGACTACTTACATTATCCTTGCCATGTCGGCCATTCTGTTGCTTCCGCGGCAATTTCACACAGCCGTTGTGGAGAATTACGATGAGAAACATATTCTGACCGCCATGTGGCTCTTTCCCCTCTACATGCTTTTGATAAATATTTTTGTATTCCCTATTGCCGTGGGCGGTTTATTAATGGGTCTTCCGGTTCAGGAGGCAGATACCTTCCTCCTCCAGCTACCGCTTGATCACGGTAAACCCTGGCTGGTCATGCTGGTCTTCATAGGGGGGGTCTCTGCGGCCACGGGAATGATCATGATCAGTACGATGACCCTCTCCACCATGATTACCAACCATCTCCTTTTGCCCCTGATGAGATGGGTCAGGTGGCTCTCTTTCCTGAGGAGACACCTTTTGAAATGCAAATGGGCCGCCGTGGCGGTCGTTTTGATGTTCGGCTACTGGTTTGAACGGCAAGTGGGCGAGTCGTACATGTTGGTTCACATAGGACTGATATCGTTTGCAGCCATGCTTCAGTTTGCTCCGGCCGTTTTAGGGGGGCTGTTCTGGCACCGGGGAAACAAGGCGGGTGCTTTTCTGGGCCTGAGTTCAGGTTTTTTGGTCTGGTTTTACACCTTGTTCCTGCCCTCTTTTGTTAGGAGCGGCTGGATACCTGTCAGCCTGCTTGAAAAAGGGCCCTGGGGTATGGCGTTTCTGAGGCCTGAACAACTCTTTGGCTTGACTGGCTTTGATCCCCTGACTCATACGGTTTTCTGGACCCTCTTTTTCAATATCAGCCTCTATGTTCTGGGTTCCCTTTATTTCAGACAGAGCGAAGATGAACAGAGCATAGCAGAAGAGTTCACGGGTATTTTAGCCGATATATGCGCAATCAGCCGGCCGGTTCACAGGGAGGCTTACATTGATCTGGAGAGTAACAGAAAACAGATCATGGACCTCTTGTCCCGATACTTTACCGATGCAGAGATTGCGAACATGATGGATAAATCTTTCCGGGCTCTGGGCCTTGAGGGAAAAACCCGGATTTCAATCACCGACCTGGTAAAGCTCCTCAGTGAAGTGGAAAAATTTCTGGCCGGAGCCATTGGAACGGCCGCCGCCCACAAAGCGATGGCCAAGATTACGATTTTTACCCCCCGGGAGACCAGAGACCTCATGGATGTGTATCGTGAAGTTCTGACCGGTCTCAGAGTGAAACCCGAGGACCTTATTGTGCAGATAAACTACTATCAGGAGAAGGAGGCATTGCTGACCAGCCATGCCGAGGAGTTGCAACAGCTCAACAATGCCCTTGAATTACGTATTGAAGAATTGAGAGAGGCTCAAAAGGCATTGGGTGAATCAGAAAAAAAATACAGAGGCATTTTTGAAGGTGCTCTGGAAGGAATTTTTCAATCGACATCTCAGGGCCGCTTCATCAGCGCCAGTCCTTCAATGGCATCCATTCTGGGCTACGATTCTCCAAAGGAGTTGATTGATGGTGTTACCGATATCGGAAGTCAGCTTTATGTGGATCCTCTTCAGTGGGAGAAACTTTTTCACTTGCTGCAAGAACAGGATACGGTTAGAAATTTTGAGTGCCGGCTTTACCGCAAGGACAGGAGTTTGATCTGGGGATTGCTTCAAGGGCGCGCTATGCGGGACAGCAAAGGCGAAGTGATCGGCCTGGAAGGTTTTATCCAGGATATTTCCGAACGTAAACGGGCTAAGGAAGCCCTGCAAGATGCTTACAAGGAATTGGAAAAAAGAGTCGAACAACGTACCGCTGAACTTCGAACGGCAAACGAGGCGCTAAAGAAGGCTAAAGATGACGCCGAGGCTGCCACCAGAGCTAAGAGCGAGTTTTTGGCCAATATGAGCCATGAAATCCGGACTCCCATGAATGGGGTCATTGCTGCTGCGGATCTGGCTTTGAGCGAGAAACTGACGCCCAAGGCTAAACACTATCTGGAAATAATACACTCGTCTGGTTATTCCCTCCTTGGAATCATCAATGATATTCTTGATTTTTCCAAGATCGAAGCCGGCAAACTCGCTTTGGAATCACGTCCTTTCAGGTTGGATGAGGTGTTGGATCTGGTAATCGGAATGTCTATTAATAAGGCCACCGAGAAAGGGATCGAAATCATTGTCGATATCGACCCTGAAACCCCAAAGGCCCTGATCGGCGATTCAATGCGCCTCCAGCAAATTCTTACCAATCTGTTAAGCAACGCCGTGAAATTCACTCGTGATAGAGGGGATATCCTTATCGGGGTGAAATTTTTGGAAAAATCATTGGACCAGGCCGGACTGGGATTTTTTGTAAAAGACACCGGTATAGGAATAGCGTCGGAATACCTTCCCAACATTTTTGATAGCTTCACCCAGGCCGATACTTCCATTACGCGAAGATATGAGGGTACCGGACTCGGATTGGCCATCTGTAAACAACTGGTGCAGATGATGCAAGGCAAAATCCGGGTTGAAAGCGAATTGGGCAAAGGGAGTACCTTCACCTTCACGGCCCGTTTCGGGCGGCAGCCCCTGGAACGGGAACGGAAATTCGTGCCCCCTTCTGATATTCAATATTTAAACGTGTTGGTCGTTGACGACTGTGGTGACAGCAGAGTCATCATGCAAAAGATGTTGGAGTCTTTTGGTTTTCGGGTGAAGTCGGTCTCTTCGGGAGAAGAATCGTTACACATGCTGGAAAAAAACCTGGAAAGGGGAAAGCCATTTGATCTTGTCATGATGGACTGGTTGATGCCCGGCTTGGATGGCATCGAGGCTTCAAGAAGAATTCGTAAGGATCTTAAACTGACTACTCCGATAATCATAATGACCGCTTTTGGAAAAGTAAATGAAAAAATGGAAGCCGAAAGAGCGGGGGTCAACGGTTTCCTGACCAAACCCGTATACCAGTCAACGCTTTTTAACGCTATTATGGATGCCTTTGGAAAAGTAGGGATCAGAGGTGTGGAAGAGGAAAAATATGTCGCTGTCAAGGTCCCTGTTTATAAGGAACGCCTCAAAGGACTCCGAATTCTTGTAGTGGAAGACAATCCCGTCAACCAGGAAATTGCAAAAGCAATATTAGAGAAGGCGGAAATTATCGTCGATGTTGCCAATAATGGAGAAGAGGCATTGGATGCGGTGCGGCGAACTTATTTTGACGCTGTATTAATGGATATACAAATGCCGAAGATGGATGGATATGAGGCAACGAGAACAATTCGGAAAGATCCGAAATTTACCTCGCTCCCCATTATCGCCATGACCGCCCATGCCATGAAAGGTGACGAGGAGAAGTGTCTGGAAGCCGGAATGGACGCATATGTTTCCAAGCCGGTCAGTCAGGAGAGATTGTTTCGTGCGCTCTGGGAATTGATTAAGCCCGGAAAAAGACCGGAGTATGTCGAAGAGGTCGAGGTCGAGAGGCCGAGTGGAGAATTAGAGAGGCTGGTTACGGAAGCAGAAGAGCTGCCGGTGAGACTTCCGGGGATCAACATTCAGGAAGCCTTGAAATCGCTGAATATAAGCAATGATGTTTTCAAGCGGATACTCATGGGATTTCTCAAAAACAACAGAGATACCGGCATTAAAATACGAGATGCTCTGGAAAGAAAAGATTGGGAGTCAATTTTACATCTTGCGCATAGCCTGAAAGGTAGCGCCGGCAATATCGGGGCCAAGAAATTGTATAAGAATGCGCAGGAACTCGAAACGGCAAGCAGAGAGGCAAAAACCGGGCCTCCAGCCTCTTTGGAAGGGATTTCCGACCTGATCGACAAAGTTCAAGCCAGCCTGAATGAGGTTTTGGAATCTTTAGCGTCTTTGGTTGAAATTAAGGATAAGGATTTATACGAAAAAGAGAGAGGTATAAAGCTAAGCGCGGATCCGGCACAAATCCTTCCTGTACTGAACCGTCTTGCAGACGCCCTTGAGCTTGCCGACCCTGCAGAGATTAAAAAGCATATGGACGCCCTTGGGGAATATCTTGGCGGCGCAATTTTCCGGGAACTCGAAGGCCGTGTAAATGCCTATGACTACGACGAGGCACTGGAAACCCTTAAAGGTATGGTGGAAAAGATAAAGGCTACGGCGGCCGAAAAAGGTGACGACAATGAAAACAGGTAAACCCTTGGTTTTGATTGTTGATGACAACCCAACCAATATTGATTTGTTGGTGAACACATTAGAGGATGACTTCCAGCTCGGCATCGCTATAAACGGGCCGAAAGCACTCGATTATGTAGAAAAGTATCTGCCGGATCTTATTCTTTTGGATATCATGATGCCCGGGATGGATGGTTACGAGGTTTGTACCCGGCTGAAATCAGTCACTCGAACAAAAGATGTCCCCGTGATTTTTATCACTGCAATGAGTGAAGTGGGGGACAAAACCCAGGGCTTTGAACTCGGTGCCGTGGACTACATCACAAAGCCTTTTCATACAATGGAAGTAAAGGCAAGGGTTCAAACCCATCTGTCTCTCAAAAAAATGAGAGAGGAACTCAGCGATCAGAACGTCATATTGGAGCAAAGGGTTGAAGAAAAAACAGCAGAGCTTCAAGAGATGCTGAAGGCCATTGTCAGGGCCATGGCCATGATGGTTGAGGTCAGAGACCCGTATACGGCGGGTCACCAGCATCGCGTGGCTCAGTTGGCGTGTGCCATCGCTAAGAAGATGGGGCTTTCAAACGATCAGATCAATGCGATTCGGTTTGCAGGGATTCTTCATGATATCGGGAAAATACGCATACCGACGTCAATCCTTACCCGGTCGGGAAAACTGCTTGATGCTGAATTTGATATGATCAGAATTCATCCAGAAGTCGGTTACGACCTATTAAAGAACATTCCATCTCCATGGCCTTTCGCCCAAATCGTACTTCAGCACCACGAATTGCTTGATGGTTCAGGGTATCCCAAGCATCTTACAAGTGATCAAATCATGCAGGAATCAAAAATACTCACGGTAGCCGATGTAACAGAAGCCCAGAGTTCTTACCGACCCTATCGTCCGGCCCTGGGTATAGATTTTGCCCTTGAGGATATTCAGAAAAACAGAGGAAAACTATATGACCCCGATGCGGTTGACGCCTGTCTGGAGCTTTTTCAGCAGGATAATTTCAAGTTTGAGTAGTGCTTTCCTGGTCTTTTCCTTGTTGATCACCGGCGTTTCATGGGGAGAAGATGAAGGTTTGGTGAAAATCGGTGTCCTGGCCAAAAGAGGAGACGTTCATTGTCTTGAAAAATGGTCTCCTACTGCTGAGTACTTGACAGCCATGATTCCCGGGAAAAAGTTTCTCATCGTTCCCCTTGATCATGAAAAAATTTATCTTTCCGTTAAAAGCGAAAAAGTCGATTTTATACTCTCCAATCCGTCGTTTTATGTGGAGTTGGAAATTTTGTACGGTGCAAACCGGATCGCTACGATGAAGAATCTTGTACTTGGAAAAGCTTATACGAGCTACGGCGGGGTGATTTTCTGCAGGGCCGACAGAGACGACATCCGGCACATGAAAGACTTGAAAAATAAAACCTTTATGGCTGTTGACGAAACCTCCCTGGGGGGGTGGTGGATGGCCTGGCGTGAATTCAAAGATCATGGGATCGATCCTTACCGCTATTTTTCCGATCTCAAATTTGGCGGCACACATGATGCGGTTGTTTATGCGGTCGTGGATGGAAAAGTTGACGCTGGAACGGTTCGAACGGATACCCTTGAACGCATGCATGTGGAAGGGAAAATCAATCTTTCCGAATTTTATGTAATAACCGACTATAATTGCGGTGGAACGGATTTTCCTTTT
>JAUUWG010000134.1 GCA_030589165.1 Desulfobacterales bacterium | reverse complement strand
ACCCAATCCCCCGACCACGACATCCCAGCCTTCGCCCGTAAGCTCGGCCAACCCGAGATCGGTCAGCGCCACTTCGCCTTCATGAAACAGCGACGACATGAGGTATTCATCATTGAGTTTCACCTCGAATATCTCACGTCCGTCCACTCCCAACGCACGCCTCCGCCGCAGAATCAATTCACCAAGAGCCGTTCGTTGGTAATCCAGCTCTTCGAAGTTCACACGCATGTCATTCTGTTCCTTTCTTCTTACTCATTCTTACCCATTGGTAAAAATGAAGTGAAATTTCTGTTTCACGGAGACTGCCCGAACAAACTGCTTAGGTCTTACCGCCTCTCCACAGGCTGTCACCGTAGAACCTACGGCCAGTTTTTCTAAATCAATCGCTGCGTTTAAGTTCCGGTCTATTACAAGGCCGCAACTATCACAGCGAAACACCCTATCCGATAAAGTTAAATTGTCTTTCTTAAATCCGCATTTACAACACGTCTTGGAAGAAGTATAAAGAGTGCTTGGGGTCATTATGTTGCGAGTATCGTTATGTTGCGTGTTTTACATTTAAAATGCTTTTTAAGCCCTTAATTTTGATTTTTATTCTTTTGATTGTAAGATTAATTTGCTATTCTTCAATCATCAGAACTCTCAAATCCATTCTACAGGGGCAATTGATGAAAAACTTATGGTATTCATTGCATTCAATTATATGCAAATTTAGACAATTTCTCATCGTTGGACACCTCTAAATACACCCATATTATGTTAACAGTTTTTTTAAAATTATGTTGCGAGTCCTGGTAACCTCCTGTAATCATTTGTTATATCGAAATATTGCCACGCCGTTAATATTTCTTATCTTTTCAATAGGTTAACAGGACTCGCAACATAAGAGTCAAACCTTGACTTGTGATTTAATTATAGTTATCCGATATAGAAATCAAGGTTTGCCCCCAACTCGAACATGAGTACTTAGAAAGGAACAGGCAGATTACAGAAGACGCTTTATTTACTTCTCATTTTTTTCGCCAGTTCTCTGATCTCAACAAGATCTTTTTTCATCTTGGCATATCCGTACCAGGTGGAATAATCGTAGTTTACATGAAAAGCACCTTGAAACGTTTTCATCCGATGGTCCATAAACATTTCGTAAAGGATTTGCTCAATTTTCGTATTAACATCGTAAAAAGTCAGAAGATCCGGATAGGCCGGGTAGTCCTTTCGTTTTTCAATCAAGCCGTCCCGGTAAAGTCCTGCGACAATCTCAATGGCTTCGGCAAACAGTTTATCGGCTTCCTTGACCATCAAATCCGCATTTTTCATATTTTCATTAACAAAGTTCGGCGAATGACATTGCCTGCATATATCAACGAACCGCTGCCGTTCAGACTGAAAGGCTTCTTTGGTAAGTCTTGCCATTTTGGCCGTCTTGACGGCTTCGAGACGTGGGGTGGGATTTCCTTTGGGGTCCAATACGCCAAGTGCTTTTAAGATCGTGGTCCGATATCCCATCCACTCCTGATCGTTCTCCGGAAGTCGAACGGCAAGAAAACCCCATGCGGAAAATACACGATGATCGCCGTCCGGCATGTGGCAGGTCTGACATTTTGGCACACGATCACTGTTTTTGGGGTTAATGATTCTGTTCATCAAATAGGTCACTCCATGTTTTGAACCTGACCACATTTCCCACTGGGCATGGTCAAAACCCATATGGCAGGTCATACAGGCCTCCGGCTCAGAAGCTTCCGCTTTTGAAAAAGAATGACGGGTATGGCAATTCTGACAGTCCATTCCATAGCGATAATATTTTCTTTTTTTGCTTTGTCTGGCCTTTTGATCGGTCAGGCCCGATGTATGACAACCGCCGCAGCCTTTTTGACCCTCAACAAATGCCTTGGGTTGCATATGCGTATACGGCATGGCCTCAAGAGAGATCAATCCCAAGGCATGTTTTCCGGAAAGGTATTGCTCTGCCTGATCCGGATGACATTCCCGGCAGGTCTCGATGGTAGGCAGCTTGGCCTTTTCAACGTCATCATTGCTGGTGTGTTCACTGCCATGGCATTCATCGCATGACATTGTCTCTGACATCTCTCCACGGTTAAAATCCTTGACCATTTCAGGCGAAATTTTAATGTGGCATTCTTCGCATTTTGATGTCAAAGCCAGTGCAAAGCGTTCCCCGGAATACCCCAGAATCCAGAAAAAAACAGTACATAAAATCATTATATTTTTAATCATTTTAGTACACCTCCATGGAAAACCTTTAAAAAACCGATCCCGGATCAACTTATTAGTGAAACATTATACTATGGAATTTGATTGCTTTTGTCCATAGGGGAAGATGCCCATTTTTATGGGAGAAATCCCCATAAACAGATTTAGAACCTGTTAAAAAAGAATAGTCATCGATAGGCATCAGGTTGTGCGGAAAAAGTAAAACATTACAGGAGAATAATTGTTCTTCAAGAATTTTATGATATAGAGAGTGTAACGAATAGTTTTTAATCTAAACCCCAAAACAATATCTGCAACGGAAAATATAAAATTTTATATGAACTCAAATCAACATCCCCACAGATTAACAGGACTTGTCTGGCCGAAACTCATACCCGGAACCCTGCTCAAAAGATACAAGCGGTTTTTAGCCGACATAAAACTGAAAAATGGTGAAATCGTGACCGCCCACTGCCCGAATTCCGGAGCCATGAAAACGTGCTGTGAACCGGGCAGGACCGTATATATATCTCACCATGACAATCCCAAGCGAAAGCTCAAGTATACCTGGGAGATAATCAAAATGCCGACCTCACTCGTCGGCGTCAATACCCAGGTGCCCAACCGCCTTGTTTTCGAGGCCATTAAAAATAACATCGTTGAGGAACTTTGCGGATACAGCGAGTTTTACCGTGAAGTCAAAACAAGCGATCATAGCCGACTCGATATTCTACTGACAAACGGTGAGCACGATAAATGTTATGTAGAAGTCAAAAACTGCACTCTTGTTGAGGATACGGTTGCACGGTTTCCCGACGCAGTCACGAAACGAGGCCTGAAACACCTGGCCGAACTTCAGCGACTCGTCTCCGAGGGTTCCAGAGGTATAATTTTCTTTCTGGTCCAACGAATGGATGCGGAGATCTTCAAACCGGCGGATACAATTGACCCCGCGTACGGCAGGGAATTAAGACGTGCCGTTGCCAATGGCGTCGAAATACTTGTATACGATGTTCATATGGATTTGCAAAAAATCGTCCTGAACAAAAAACTCCCATACCATTTATGATGAAAAAAGCTAAGCCTTACACTATACCCGATCACGTTACGGAGATTATTCTCGAAAGCATTTCCGATGGTGTGTTTACCGTAGATCATAAGTGGCACGTCACATCATTTAACCGCGCTGCCGAGGAAATTACGGGAATTTCCCGTAATGAAGCCATCGGCAAGCACTGCTGGGAAGTTTTCCGTTCCAACATGTGTGAAACGGACTGCGCGCTGCGCCGTACCATGAAACACGGTAAATCTTTTGTCGACACCTCTACTTACATCGTGAACAGCGAAAAACAACGCATCCCGGTCGTCGTCTGTACGTCACTGCTCAAGGATGAAAACGGAACGGTGATCGGAGGCGTTGAAACATTTCGTGATACGAGCATTGTCGAGGAACTGCGTAAGGAACTGGATGCCCGTTTTCAGTTGGGTGACATGGTCAGCTGCAGCCCGTCCATGCATAAAATATTCACCATACTCCCCCAGGTGGCGGAAAGCAACAGCACGGTATTGATCCAAGGAGAAACCGGGACAGGCAAGGAACTTATGGCCCGGGCCATCCATCAGCTGAGTCCCCGCCGGGAAAAGCCCTTTGTCGCAATCAACTGCGGTGCCCTGCCGGATACCCTGCTGGAATCGGAACTTTTCGGATACAAGGCCGGAGCTTTTACCAACGCGACAAAAGACAAGCCCGGCCATTTCGCTCTGGCCAAAGGAGGAACCATCTTTCTGGATGAAATCGGGGATGTCAGTGCTGCATTCCAGGTGCGGCTTCTGCGCGTACTCCAGGAACGAACATTCCAACCCCTTGGCGCCACACAAACGGTCAAGGCGGATGTGCGTGTCATTGCCGCTTCAAACAAAGATCTTTTGGATCTGGTAAAAAACGAAGCTTTCCGCCAGGATCTTTTTTATCGCATTAACGTGATCAAACTGGACCTCCCTCCCCTGCACAAACGCAAAGAAGATATCCCGCTGCTTATCGATCGCTTTATTGCCCGATTGAACCGATTGCGTAGCAGGGACGTCACGGGAATAACCCAAGAAGCGCTTTCCCTTCTCATGTCGTACAATT
>JAUUWG010000057.1 GCA_030589165.1 Desulfobacterales bacterium | reverse complement strand
GGTAAGACTGAATTTGGAACCCAATACCAGTGCTGTCGCTATTAACGTCAGATTATCAAATTGAATTCTTGTAAACGCAGTTTGGAGAAAACTCAATCCACTGACTAAAAAAGGAAGACGCTCAATACAAGGAATTTTCATAAATGCCTCTGAATAAAAGGTTTTAATATGCAGTATTGAGCTTTTTGCTATAATTTGGAAAATAATTCAAATCAAAATTCATTCTTCCATCTGTCAATATCAATTTTTCGAAAACTCAAGTACCTATACTACCCGGGAATTTCTCCTAAGAAAAATGAGCCTCCCCCCTATGGACAAATTAAGGTATTTTAGAGATACTGAAAATCAATCAGCTCAGACGATGCTGATGAAGGAAAGGTTTTACGGGGCACTGATTCAACTCGATGGTCGAAAACACAGTTTTTCAATACAAAGGAGATTTTACTATGGCCGTTATATGCAATTTTTCAAAGCCAAGTGAAGGCGAACTTAAAGAGATCCAAGCATTGGAAAAAGAATTGGGAAAAACACTTATGGCATTTGCGTGCCCGGAGAGGAAGCTCGCTGGTGATTTAAGCGAAGATCAACTGAAGAAAATTCAGGACCTGGAGAAAAAACTTGGGGTGGTATTGATGGCTTTTGGCTAGATAGAAAAAAGATATACGACATCGGAAAGTCTTAATTACAACGGAAAGTCTGAACTACGGTTGAACATTGAGCGGCCCGGGAGAATCTTTGAACGCCCTGTAAAACGCTTTCCCGGCATCTTCTTTCTGATTAAGAAACATCTACCGCCGGATTAGAAAGATAAGGAACGTAACGTTATGATGCCTTATTTACGCTTGTCATCGCAGCGGTTACGCGCTTTGATTTTTTGGGGAGGTGCTGTATTCTTTTCAGTTATTTTGAATATCGCTCTTTTCAGCTTCATGCCGACCTTGAGAACTCCCCTCCCTGACAGGCATGAGTATATAACGCCTGTCAGGATAACGAACATCGTCAGGGTCAAACGACCGGAAGAACCTCCCAGAAAGAAAAAGATCAAAAAAGAGATCCTGCTGAAAAGAACCGTAAGTCTCGGAAAGAAATCCATCCCCCGCCCGGCATCCACGCACAACCAAGCAATACGGATGGCAAAGCTGCCATTTGAAATCAATCCAAGGCTTCCCGGAGGCCCTGGCACCTTGCCGACCCCTCCTATGGAGACGGTTGACGTCCCTTTGTCCGAACTGAAAGGCGTTGTTCAGTTTTCCGGAACAAACAGTAACGCCCTGAATGGCATATATGAAATCGAAGAAGTGGACGCTCCGCTGGTCCCGATTGTAAAGGTCCCGCCGCTGTATCCTACAAGAGCCAGGCAAAAAGGGATAGAAGGATGGGTAAAAGTAAAATTTCTTATAACCGAACAGGGTTTGGTAGACAAAATCGAAATACAAGAGGCGCAACCAAATAGAATCTTTGATCAAAGTGTTATTCGCTCTCTTTCGTCCTGGCGCTTTTCACCGGTAACTGTCGATGGTGTGCCGGTAAAGGTATGGGCCATGACGACGATTGTATTTGAACTTGAATAGTATCGTACTCGATCTTTAAATTTTTTCGATCCGTGCAATTTATTTAATCCCCATTCCTAAAGATGTTTTTCTTGATTCTAATAGAACATTCATTTATTAAAATAAATCCAAGTTCAGGTTCTCATTTGGAGATTAATAGGGAACCCTGTTAAAATCGGGGACGGGCCCGCCGCTGTGATCGGGGACGAACACCGCATACATGTCACTGTCTGTCTGAAACAGATGGGAAGGCGCGGTAAATAGGATGATCCGAGAGTCAGAAGACCTGCCTGAATAAAAAGGCCTAACCTTCGTGGACAGAAGATAAGCCTTAAAATCTTGTGGATAAAAAAGGGACATCCCCGGATTGGTTTTTATCGGTTCGGGGATTTTTTTGCCCCGGAACCCTGGGTTTAACACAAAGTTAATGAAGGAGGGGAAAATGAAAAAATGGTTTTTTTTGTTTTTAGGTCTCGCCGTTTTAGTGTTACCGGGATTCAGCCGGGCTGAAGAGGAGGAAAATGGTCAAGAGCCGGTTTTAATAATGGAAGAGATAGTGGTGACTGCCACCAAAACCGAAGAGAAGCGTAAGGATATACCTAATTCCGTAATTGTAATGGATGAGATGGATATTCAGGAGTCTCCGGCAAAGAGTCTGGGCGAACTCTTGGCTAACGACTTGGGGATTGACTGGAGAACGTACGGGGATTTTGGAGGCGCTAGCGAATCGATCCAAATTAGAGGCATGGGCAGTGATGGTACACAGGTTCTTGTCAATGGCGTGGTCGTCAATTCTCCTTCTCTTGGTAGTGCCGATGTTAGCCAAATTCCACTTAACACTATCGAGCGCATAGAAGTGGTTAAAGGTTCAGGCTCACTTCTTTATGGTTCAGGTGCTATGGGGGGTACTGTCAACATCATAACAAAAAGGCCAAAGCGTGACAGGATGGATTTTAAAGTTACTGCTGGTTACGGAACCGAAGACACCTATCAGCTGTCGGCTGAGCAGGGGATGTTTGCCTTCGGTGATTTTGGATATTATTTGACAGCCAACCGGCGTGAAACCGATGGGTTTCGTGATAACAGTGATCTTACGCATAATGATGTTTCTCTCAAATTGGTTCTGGATAAAGGAGATATTTTGGATATAAGTCTCTATGGAGACTACATTGATCGGGATTACGGCCGACCCGGAACCAAGCCGCCTGAAGGTACCCAAGACTATTATCTAAATGGAGTACAATTGTATAATAGCGAAGTTGCCAGTTTGGTCGACCAGGGCGGCACTGAAGACTATCATACAGTTCTGCAAATTAAGAGTAATCCTGTAGAATGGTTGGGATTTAATCTTAAGGGAGACTACACGAATATGGAGAGTTATTCGTATGGTCGTTACCAGAAATATAGTACTGGAGATGTAACCTGGGTTACCAATGAAGTACTTGGAGTTGAGGGGACCGTGGACATCAAACCATTTCAGGGTACAAATCTGTTATTGGGTGCAGACTACAAAGACTATGATTGGGAACATGATAACACTCGGCTCGACGCGACAGGAGCTGAAGGGGAAAGAACGGTCACTAAGGCCGGTTTGCATACCAAAGGAACTTTTGCGGAAGCTCAATACCGGCCCTCCAAGTATTTTAAGGTTTTGGCCGGGATAAGGCATGAAGATCATTCCACGTTTGGATCAGAAAAACTTCCCCGTTACGGCTTGGTTGTTAATCCGTTGGAAAATACAGTCCTTAAGTTGAGCCATGGAAAGCATTTTAAGGCACCGACACCCAACGACCTTTTCTGGCCGGAAGATCCGATGGGAAAAGGTAATCCAGATCTCAAACCTGAAACAGGTTGGCATACAGACTCCACTATCGAACAGGGCTTGTTTGATGATAAGCTGTTCATTACGCTTTCATATTTTCATTGGGATATGGACGATAAAATTTCATGGGATGTTGATGAAGAGGGGGTCTCAACGCCTTTAAATTTGAGGACCTACAAGGCGGACGGCTATGAAGCCGGGACGAAGATCGGACCGTTTTATAACCTGACTTTAAGTCTTAATTACACCTACACCGATGCAGAAGAAGAAAATAAGGCATATACAATAAAACAATATCCATGGCCAGAGTGGGGTATTCCTGCGGATTTTCAGTACACCTGGGTTAAGCGCCGAGCGGTTTATAGCCCGAAACATCAGTTCAAGGGCAATCTTACTTACTGGAGTAACTTTGGGTTGACCGTTACAGCTACGGCCCGGTATGTGGGTGATCGGGTGTATTACAGGACAGAAACAGATGGCGCCTATCCTAATGTCAAGACTGGAACTTATACCTTGGATTCTTATTGGACTACGGATCTGAAACTCGAGCAGCGTTTGGACGAGCACTGGTTTCTTTCTTTCCAGGCGAACAATCTGTTCGATAAGGGATATAACACATATCTGTCACCTTTTTACGATGCGACGACCTTCGTAGAGACTGTACAAGGATTCCTTGGGGCCGAACGTTCCTTTTTTTGCAGCGTTTCTTATGAATATTAATTAATAGTTTGTGTTTTTTAAATTGACATCGCAAGATCTTATGTTTGGGTATCTTGTGATGTCTTTTTTTGCCTTAAAAAGGCGGGATAAGCCGGCTTTGCGCTGGAATCGATATGAAGCTTCGGCGATGTTTGATATTGCGATTTGTTTTTTAATTGCAAATCGGACTTATAGTCCGAGCCGTTGCGAACGAATAAAAGATAGAATGAAACAGGTGATTAAAGAAAGGCAATGAAATGAAATTGGAAACAGCTTCCTGTATTAAAAAGTTCACATTCGTATTTTGTATTTTGTTTATCTTTCTCTGGAGCGCTGCCCCGGTATTCTCTTACCCCTTAAAAATTACCGATGCTGAAGGGAATAATATTACCATTGATAAAAAGCCGTCTCAGGTGGTATCCCTTGTGCCCTCAATTACCGAGATGATATTCAGACTCGGTGTCGGTGATTCGGTCAAGGCGGTGACCTACCATGATACCTGGCCGCCGGAAACATCTGAAAAGCAGATCGTCGGCGGTTTTTTATCGCCTTCTCTGAACCGGATCGAAAAGATGCAGCCGGATATTATTTTTCTGGCCGGAAACCATAAAGAAATAAGGGAGAGATTCAATCACGGAAAATGCCGGCTGATCGATATTGAAACCGATTCCATTGCAGACAGTTACAAAGATATCCTTTTACTGGGAAAAATCTTCAACAGAGAAAAGGCAGCAGTTTCAATCGTTGATGAAATCGAAAAAGAATTGCAGACCATTTCCCAAAAAACAGCCAGGATACCGGTTTCAGAACGGAGAAGAGTTATCCGGCTCATGGGGCGTGACACGGTGATGACTCCTGGGGATGATTCGTTTCAAAATGAGCTGATCAGAGCAGCCGGCGGTATTCCCCCGGAGCTGAACAAAAAGGGAAATATTGTAACCATTACCAAAGCGGAGTGGATGAAGTTCAATCCTCAGGTTATTTACGGCTGCGGTGGTGACCGGAAAGCAGCTGAAAAAATTTTCAGTCTCCCCGGCTGGAAGGATGTGGAGGCGGTAAAAAACGGCAGGATATTTTATTTTCCCTGTGAATTGACATGCCGGGCCTCTACCCATACCGGATATTTTGTTTCCTGGCTCTCCTCCAGGATTTATCCGGATGTGTTTTCAAAAAAAGAGAATCAGGTTTTAAAAGAAAAGATATTCAGGTCCCGTGATCTTAAAATCGATCTGGATTACATCAAGCATGTCCGAATTGCCTACAGCAACATCTATGATTTTATCAACAAAACGTTGATTGTTGATTTTAAAAAGCCTTTGTCCATCGTTTCGACCCTTGAGGGACAGCGGGACGGCATAGAATCCGTGGGAAATCACTATTCTTCTCCACCTTGCTGGGGGATGGAGCATGGCCGGGGGTTAAAGGATATCCGCTCACGGGTTTATCAGACGATCGGTAAATCAGAGGATACATCCAGTTTTCTTTTCACCGGTGCCGACATGGACAATTTGTCCATTAAACAAAAGCACTTTAAGGATATGGAGGTTTATGCCCTGGTAACCGCCGGCGTGAAGTCAAATGCGGTCAGGATGTCAAAAGACCACGGGAATTATTATGAACCCGGAACCATCAACATCATTATCATGACCAATATGATGCTGACCAACCGGGCCATGACCCGGGCCATCATCGCTGCAACCGAGGCCAAGACCGCAGCCCTTATGGATATGGATATCAGAAGCAGCTATTCATCTTTGATCCATAAGGCCACAGGGACCGGCACCGACAATATCATTGTGGTGCAGGGAAACGGCATCCGGATTGACAGTGCGGGGGGGCATTGCAAAATGGGAGAAATGATTGCCAATGCTGTTTATGACGGGGTCAAGGAGGCAATCTATAAGCAAAATGGTGTTGTTGTTGATCGAAATATTTTTCAGCGTCTTAAGGAAAGAAAGATCAGCATATTTGATTTTGTTTCCGAAATGAATTGTGAATGCAGCACAAACCAAAAAAGTGATCTTGCCGGTGCTGTTGAGGAGATACTTTTAGATCCTCGTTATACCGGATTTCTTGAATCCTCTCTGGCGCTAAGTGATGATTACGAAAAGGGGCTGCTGACGGATCTTTCCACATATAAACTCTGGTGCAACACCATTGTAGAAGAGATTGCCGGAAAAAAAATAGAAGGAATGACAGATCTTGTTGGCCGGAATGATTTACCGGTTGTGTTGAAGATGGCCCTGAATACCATACTTAACGGTGCCTACTACATAACGGAATAAAATTTCATGAAATTGCAGAAAATTTTCTCGTTCCCACGCTCTTGCGTGGGAATGCATACGTCTGCCTGTTATGGTGCA
Source organism: Desulfobacterales bacterium (assembly GCA_030589165.1). GTDB lineage: Bacteria > Desulfobacterota > Desulfobacteria > Desulfobacterales > JAFDHS01 > JAFDHS01. The sequence continues at coordinate 6,192 of JAUUWG010000057.1, read as the reverse complement.
CTGTCCAACTTTCTGCGGAAGCAACAATTATTCTTCCATCCCATTCCTTTTTAGTTATGAACAGGAAAAATATTGCGATGCGGCTTAGATTTTTCAGTTTTTATGAGACGAACTGCACCCATTTGACTTCAGCCGGGTTCAACTCTAAAAATTCCTTATGCATTCCCACGCGGGAGCGGGGGAACGAGAAAATCGTAAAGGGGAATTGAGGCACGTGGTAGGGGCAGGTTGCAACGTGCCCCTGCTTCAGGCTGCCGGTAATTATTTACCGGGATGGCAATTTTTCCAGTCTGCGCAGGACCTTTTGGGCTGTCTTCCGTTGTTTTCGATATTTTGCGGCGTTTTGAAAAGCGCGGCGAGCCTTGTTGATGTCATCGGCATGCCATGCGGCATACCCGATCATCAGCCAGGCCTGTCCCTTTTCCGGGTTTTTGCCGGAAGTTTTTTCAAAGGCAGCCATTGCTTCCCGATACCGTTCCATTTCATAAAGAACCTGACCTTTTAACATCAGGAGCTTATCATCAGAGACATGCTTTAATCCTTTTTCAACGGATTCAAGGGCCTTTTGGGGGTTGTGGAGGTTGAGGTAGCTGTGGACAAGTCGTTTGACGATTTCGGGGTCCATTCTCTTCAAAAGGATATCTTCATAAAAATCAGTAGCTTTGATGGGAATCCCTATACTTAAATACAGGTCGGCCATCAGTTGTTTTTCCTGTTTGGAAAGCGGCTTGAGAAAACCATAAGCGGATAAAGCAACGACGGCTTTTTCATACCTGTTTTCGGAAAGGTGGAGGTTGGCCAGGGCTTTCCACCATTTGGGTTCCAGGGGGTACTGTTTTGTCAGCCATTCGGCATAGTCACGTGCTTTGGTTTTCATATTAAGGGATATATATTGATACAATAGCACTTCCTGCCATTGTTTTTTCTTTTTTCCAGTGGTCTTTTTCGCCAGTTCTTCGATATATGACAGGGCCTTACGCGGCTGGTCACAGGCGAGGTATGTCTGAACAAGGCTTTCTTTCCATTCGATTCGGATTTGATCTTTATGCAAGGACAGTAGACGCCCAAACACTTCCAAAGCCTTTTTGTTCTTTTCCGCAACCAGGAAAGATACGGCACTGTAGTAAAGGGTTTCCGCTTTTTTCTCCTCAGCAGTATCATACCCTTTCAAAAAAGCCCTGCCGGCTTCGCCAGGCTGATTCAGGTCATGGTAGCACTTGGCAAGGTTCATCCATGCGGTTGAAAAATCGGGTTTTTCCTTTAATGCCGATTGATAAAGAGAAATGGCCTTTGAGGGAGTGTTCCGCATCAGATAACAGTTGCCAAGGGTAAAAGAAATCAGGTGATGCCGATAACCTTTTTTACCTTTTGCCCGGAAAGATTCGAGCACTTCGATGGCTTTGTTTATTTGTTTTTTTTCAAGAAAACCATTGGCCTTATAAAGTACCATTCGGGCGGGGAGGGGAATATCGTCGTTCTTTTGTGCGGCATTGCCATACAATGGAACCCAAAGGCAAAACATCAAGCTGATGAAAAACAGGGATATATTTTTTTTAAACGTGGATATCATTAGAAAACTACCAATTTTGCTATTCCAGCTCAAAGCGAATCGTCGTCATAACCTGGGTTCTTACCGGCACGCCTTCCACGGTTCCCGGTGCAAATCGCCAGGCGGAAACACATCGAATCACACTCCGTTCAAAGATTTTTCCGGGTTTTGCATCCAGTATTTCGATACTTTCGACGCTTCCTTCTTCGTTTACAATGAATTTTACCTTTACCCATCCCTGGATTCCCATCTGCTTGGCCCGTAAGGGATATACAGGCGGGGCCTGCGCAAGTGGTGTGAGTGGCCAGTCGATTTCGCCTATGCCATAGGTACCTTTTAAAACAGGACCTTGAAGGGCGATATTTTCCATGGGAGGGGAGGGAGTTGTTCCGGCAACGACAGGGAGTTTTGGATTGATTTCAAATGGAAGCTGCTTCATGTGCAAAACCTGTTTTTGCCGCAAAGGCGTTTTCCGTTTCATTACCTTTTCAGGTATCGTTCTCTCGATCGGTTTTTCGGGTTTCTTTTTCCGGGGCGGCGTATCCGGTCGTTTGACCCGGACAATGTTTATCATTTGGGCGTGTCCGGTATTATCCGATTTTTCGGGAATACCGGTTATAAGATTCGGCATCAAGCCGAAAAGTGCTATATTCAGTAAAATAGAAAACAGGGTGGCGCCTGTCCACAAGCTTAGATGTCGTACCCAATATGCCGGAATCCTTACCTGACTGACTATCACTTTTTTTCCTTCTTATAAGGTATTTATTCAGGTGTCATGCCACCAAGGCACAAAGACACCAAGATTATAAAATTATTAGACATTATCGCTAATAAATAAAATAGTTGTCATCAAAATAGAGACCCAAAGCCCTATTTCGTTCAAATTTAATATTTGGAATTAATAAGAAAACAAAGTTTTTCCCCATTAATTTCAGATGACTAAGTATTTATGTTTTCTACACAGGATTCATTACCCTTTGTGCCTTAGTGGCTTATTTTTTTGTGACTGAACAATTATTCTGTTCTCAAGCTGGCCGCAAGTGAAACATTTTTGGCGCCTGCGAGTCTGCAGCCATCCATGACCTTGATGGCAATCCCGGTAAGGCTCTCTTTATCCGCCACAATGACTACCCCTCCCTCCGGGTTTTCAGCAAGTGCCCGTTCCACATTCGCTCTTACAGCACGGATGTCGATTTCTCTTTTATCCATAAAAATACGGTTATCATTGGTAACGCCAATCAGAATGTTTACTTTTTCCTTGCTGACGGCTGTGGATGCGGCCGGTCTGTTGATGTCCACGCCGGTTTCCTTTACGAAACTGGTTGTTACCAGAAAGAAAATAAGCAGAATAAAGACCATGTCGATCAAAGGGGCCATATTCAGCTCAACTGTTTGTCGTTTTGTCCTTCTGGCTGCCGTGATGTTTAACATGATTATAGCTCCAAAGAATTAGACATACCTTTTGAGATATATCCCCAAAGAAGAAATCCGTTGTTTGAGATTTTCCGCACGACGGGTAAGAAAATTGCGCATGTAGAGTCCTGGAATAGCCACCAGGAGTCCTGTTTGTGTCGTGATCAACGCCTCGGAAATTCCACCGGCCATGGCCTTGGCATTCCCCGTTCCGAAAACCGATATAATGTCAAAGGTGGCGATCATACCCGTTACCGTGCCTAAAAGACCCATGAGGGGAGCGACGCCTGCAAGGATGCCGATAAAGGCAAGGTATTTGTCAAGGGACGCTACGACCGACATCACGGTTTCATCCAGAATAAATTTATCGATGGAAGAGCGGCCGCTGCGTCTGGACAAAAATTCGGTGATAAAAAGAGCTGTTATCCCTTTATACTCATGCTGATCCGGAAACGCATCTGCTTTTACAACCTCGGCCGCTTTTTTTCTGCTCATGTTTTTTCGATAGAGTTGTCTCAGGATAAAGGCTTTGTTAATGATAAGGGCCCACATCAAGACAGACAGGATTATCAGGGGAATCATGATAATCCCACCGGCGCTCAGGTAGTCTTCGATACGATAGGCATGATCCTGGATAAACCCTATCATTGGCTGTTCCTGGTTTTGAAAACGGTATTGACGAAGGCAACGGATTTTTCTTCCATTTGTCCGATTTGATTTTCCACCGTTCGGGACAACAACGTATGGCACAGCATAATCGGAATGGCCACCGTAAGACCCAGCATGGTTGTGACCAGGGCTTCGGATATTCCGCCGGACATCATTCTCGGGTCACCGGTACCAAAGTGGGTGATTACCTGAAAAGTGTTTATCATGCCTGTTACCGTCCCTAAAAGCCCCAGAAGCGGCGCAATGGCCGCCAGCATCCCCAATGTGGAAAGAAACCTTTCAAGACGGGGGATTTCACTGAGTATTGCCTCCTGAAGGGCATTTTCCATATCTTCACGGCTGGTGGTTCTGAAGTTGATACCTGCCAGGAGTACCTTGGGGATCGGCTTTTTCTTCAGCTGGGTACAGATGTTGATACACCCTTGCCAATCCTGCTTCAAAGCAAGATCGGATACGTTTTGCATCAGGCCGTCCGCGTTGACACGCATTCTGAGCAGATAGGAAAGTCGTTCGATAATTATAAATAGGGCAAGTACACCGATTCCTAAAATCGGCCACACAATGGGGCCGCCTTTTTTGATCTGTTCCCGAAGGCTGAGGTTATGGGTCAACTGCCTCAATGCGCCGCCCCGTGAGATGTCAATGGGGACGTCTTCTGATTGGCCTGCCAGGTATTGCTTTATTTTTTTTGCGATACGGGACGAAGGAAGTTTTGATAAGGCAAAAAATCGTTCGCTTGTATCTGAATAGATCAAAAATCCGGTTTCATTGGAAAGGCGGTATGCGGCTGAAAAATTTCCCAGAAGCAGTATATCTCCGCTGGTCTCTTCCCCGGACCGGTTAACGATGGGACCGTGTTCAACTCGGACTTCACCGGACTTTGTGATTTCTTCAAAAAGCAGATCTTCCATTTTCCGGATATCGTCCATACCGGGGAATTTTGACTGGTTGGCCACTGCTTGTAGAAATTTTCCTCTGTCGGGTGCCAGGGCACTCTGGAGGCTTTGCTTCAAATGGGCTTCAAGATCCTTGGCGTTGCTGCGGACAAATCCTGAAAGTTCACGAACGACAGCATCCGTTTCTTCAAGCTGAGACGCAAGCTTTTTTTCCCGGGTTGCAAGTTCATTCCGAGTTTTTTCTAACGCTTTAATTTCTTTGTCGAGGATGGTGTTTTGTTTTTTTAGTTCGCTGACCGCTGTCTTCAGTGCGATTTTATCTGACAATATCCGGTTTTGACTTTCCCGGGCCTCTTTTTTGGCTGTTTGTGCTTCACGCCTTGCTTTTTCGATCAAAGCGGCTTTTTTCTCTCGTGCCTCTAACGCAATTGCACGTAAATCCTCAGCCATTGTCCACGTGGAAAAATTAAAGAGAAGACCCAAGCCTAACATGCTCGAAATAATGAACCATCTCATTGCGCCACTATCCTTCCTATAGGTAAAGTCAGCAAGTCAACTGAACGTCTTTTCGCTCCCATCTCTATCGCCTTGTTTATTTCCCGATTAAACGCTTTGGGAAATGTTTTCCATACGGACAGGGCAGGATCGAAATATCCGGTGGTTACCTGGTCAAGGGATTGAAAGAAAAGTGAAAGTCTTCCCAATCGAAAAATGTTGGCCAGAATATCCTTTTCATTCACCACGATTCTTTCCTGATAAACTTCAACGGTGTTTCCATATTCGGCTTCCACAAAAAGCGCTTCCGTTATCTTCCTGAATTTTTCACTGGCTGAAACCTGATCATCGTCAAGGACCTTGCGAAGGTTTTTAATGCGGTTTTGCCTTTCCTCACGAAGAAACGGGGGATCGTTTTCAACCAGCGCTGCGAGTCGATTATACACTTGCTCAAGATAGGGAATAAGCTCTTCGGATATGCGTGAAATTTCCGTTATTCGATTCTCCATGGTTTCGATTCTGATTTTGCTTGATGCGACTTTTTTGTTCAGTTCGTTTTTCAGCGCAACAAGCCGTTTCTGCTCCTCCTGCAAAGTCTTAAACTCCGCTTCAAGTCTTGCCTTTTCCTCGTACCACCTGTCTTCGGCTTTTTGTGTTTTTTGTCTGGTTTGAATCGACTTTTCAATCGGCCTCTTAACCTGGGCGGGTACATCTTCGCACCAGGCCGGAGAGGCTGAATAAAGGAAACAAATTGTTATAAAAAATAGCCGTTGCAATAAATTCTCCTCCTTTAAATAAAAAAATCCCCTACGCCGCATAAGAGCGTGGGGATTTCCCTTTTTATCCTCAAACGCCTATTGATTAAATCTGTGATCCACGACAGAACGATCTTTTTAGGGCAGGTATTCCGGCTTCCGGATCAACCGATTCCCTTTGACCTTCCCAAAAGCTTGATAGCTTCCAGTGGTACCACAAAAGGTTTCGTCCCCGGCTACGGCGGCGGGCCCGCTCCCGATTTTCACGGGATTCCCTTTTAGGGACTTGGCACGAATAAAGTGTCCCAGATAGCGCTCATGTTCGGGTCAAATTTATTCGATCCGAAATCTAATCGCCACAGGAATAGTCGTTCTATTTCGAGGACGATTTGATTGAGTATCGAATAAAGATGGC
>JAUUWG010000093.1 GCA_030589165.1 Desulfobacterales bacterium | reverse complement strand
TAATAGCGAGAACCAAGCTGATATTTTGTGCATAAGAAAAATAATATTAACAAACTGGCCGTAGGTTCTACGGTGACAGTCTGTGGAGAGGCAGTAAGACCTAAGCAGTTGGTTCGGGCATCCTCTGTGAAGCAGGAATTTCTCATCATTCCTACCAATGGATAAGAATGAGTAAGAAGAAAGGAACAGTAGAATAATGAGTGATGTTAAAGGCTCTGTGATGGTTGTAGGCGGCGGTATTACCGGCCTGCAATCGGCATTGGATCTGGCTGAATCGGGTTATTACGTATATCTTGTCGAAAAATCAGCCGCAATCGGCGGCGTTATGGCTCAGTTGGATAAGACTTTTCCTACCAATGACTGTGCGATGTGAATTATCTCCCCCAAACTGGTCGAGGTCGGCCGGCATCTCAATATTGAACTCCTGACCCTCACAGATGTTACCGCGATAAATGGTGAGGCGGGAAATTTTGAAGTCGAGGTCATCAAACATCCCCGCTATGTCGATATGGATAAATGTATTGCTTGCGGCGTATGTACGGAAAAATGTCCGAAAAAGGTTGATGATCCTTATAATGAAAACATGATTAAGCGCAAGGCTATCTATGTTGAGTATTCACAAGCGGTTCCTCTTAAATATGCTATTGATCCTGAGATCTGTCTCTATCTGACAAAAGGAAAATGCGGAACCTGTGCAAAAAAATGCCCTGCTGGTGCTATTAATTTTGATGACAAGGAAGAAAAAGCGACCATACAGGTCGGCTCGGTAATTCTTTGCCCGGGATTTACCGCTTTTGATCCGAGCAAGTTTGACAACTACAAGTATATTGAATTTCCCAATGTTGTCACAAGCATGGAATATGAGCGTATTTTGAGTTCCACCGGTCCGTTTCAGGGACATCTTGTCCGGGTGTCGGACCATGAGGAACCTAAAAAAATAGCATGGCTTCAGTGTGTAGGCTCCAGGGATATGAACAAGTGTGACCACCCGTATTGTTCCTCGGTCTGCTGCATGTATGCTATCAAGGAAGCGGTCATTTCCAAGGAGCACGCCAGTGATGAACTGGATGCCGCCATTTTTTTCATGGATATGAGGACAAACGGCAAGGATTTTGAAAGATATTATGACCGGGCCAGAGATGAACATGGGGTCAGGTTTATCCGTTCCAGAATCCACACCATTGTCGAGGATCCTGAAACCCATGATCTGATTCTCGAGTATGTCGACGAAAAGGGCGGCAAAAAAGTCGAAACTTTTAATATGGTCGTCCTTTCGGTAGGTATGGAGAGTTCCAAGGAGCTTGTTGAATTTTCCGAACGCCTTGGAATTGAATTGAATGAAGATAATTTTGCCCAAACAGAGACCTTTAACCCTGTCGAGAGTTCTCGAAAGGGGGTTTACGTTTGCGGCGCCTTCCAGGAACCCAAGGATATTCCGTACTCGGTTATGGAAGCAAGCGCTGCTGCCTGTGAAGCACAAACAAGTCTTTCCGATGCTCGGAATACCCTGGTAAAAGCAAAGACCTATCCCGAAGAAAAAGACATCTCGACGGAAGAGCCCCGAATAGGCGTCTTTGTTTGTAAGTGCGGTACGAATATCGCGGGTACGGTTGATGTTCCCGCAGTAGCCGAATATGCTCGGAGTTTGCCTGGCGTCGCTTATGTGGAAGAGAACCTGTTCACTTGTTCCCAGGATAGTCAGGACAAGATGACGGAGATCATTAAAAAGGAAGGATTAAACCGTGTGGTTGTGGCGGCCTGTACACCCAAGACCCACGAACCTTTGTTTCAGGAGACACTGAGAAATGCCGGTTTGAACCAGTACCTTTTTGAAATGGCAAACATCCGAAATCAGTGTTCCTGGATCCATCCCCAGGAAAAAGAGAAAGCAACGGAAAAAGCCAAAGATCTGGTCCATATGGCGGTCGCCAAGGTTGGACTGCTTGAACCTTTGTCTCAGCCGACGATTCCGGTTAACAATACGGCGCTTGTGATCGGCGGTGGAATTTCCGGTATGATGTCGGCATTAGGCCTCGCCGATCAGGGATTTCGAGCGCATCTGGTGGAGCAGAGTAATGAGCTTGGGGGTAATGCCTTAAGGCTTTACGAGACACCCAAGGGAGAAAAAATTGCCGACCGCGTTAAAGAAATCGTAAAACGGGTCAAAAACAATCCCCTGATCGATGTGTACACCGATGCTGCCATTATTCAGAGTACCGGATTTGTGGGGAATTTTGAAACGGATATCTCCCATAAGGGAAATGATGTTCATTTGAAACACGGTGCTGTGGTTGTCGCCGTGGGTGCGGAGGAGTATAAGCCTGACGAATACCTTTACGGTGAGGATGACAGGATTTTTACTCATCTGGATTTTGATCAGGCTCTGAGCAGCGGTGACGAAAGGGTTGGTAATGCCAAAACCGCTGTTTTTATACAGTGTGTAGGCTCCCGTGAACCCGAAAGACCCTATTGTTCTAAAATATGCTGCACGCACTCAGTGAATTCGGCTTTGAAATTGAAAGAGAAGAATCCGGAAATGGATATCTATATCCTTTACCGGGATATGCGAACATACGGCCGGCGAGAGGAGCTTTATGCAGAGGCCAGAAAAAAGGGCGTTATTTTTATTCGATACGACCTTGAACGGAAGCCGAAGGTTGTCAAAGACGGGCAAGATATTGCCATAACCGTCAAAGATCCGATTCTGGACCGCGACCTTGAAATTCGTCCCGATCTCCTTGTGTTGGCTTCCGCCATTGTTCCCCGTGACAACTCCGCCATCTCCAAGATGTTCAAGCTGTCCCTTAATGATGACGGCTTTTTCACGGAAGCGCATGCAAAGCTCAGACCGGTTGAGTTCACTACGGACGGTATTTTCCTGGCGGGTTTGGCCCATTATCCGAAGCCCATCGAAGAGAGTATTTCCCAGGCCAAGGCAGCTGCTTCAAGGGCTGCGGTTACCCTGTCCAAAGATGAAATCACCGTTGAAGGCATTGTATCTCAAGTGGATGAATCCCTGTGTCGCGGCTGCGGACTCTGTGTGCCACTTTGTCCATACGGAGCGCTTGAGGTTCGTGATACGGAACAAGGCAAGAAGGTTCATGTAACGGAAGTGCTTTGTAAAGGCTGCGGTATCTGTGCAGCGACTTGCTACCAGCATGCTTTATCCGTTAAATCTTATACTGATTCACAGCTCGAATCCCTGGTTGAGGCACTACTGGGATAGTCGGAATTAACCGTCAGCAAAAAAGGCTCTGATTTCAATAAGGTGTAAAGTTTAAAGATACGACTTTACACCGGAGCTTATTCGGTCCTCGGAATCCGTGACCGTCGAGCATGCAAAAGTCTTTGAAGGAGGTTTCCATTGGCTCAATTTGATCCTAAAATACTCACGCTTTGTTGTAACTGGTGAGGTTACTCCGCCGCGGACCTGGCTGGAGTTTCCAGACTAAAATATTCCCCTGATATTAAAATCGTTCGGCTTATGTGTACCGGCAGGGTTGACCCTGCTATAATTGCCAAAGCCTTTAAAAAAGGTCTTGACGGACTTATTATCGTAGGCTGTTTTATCGGAGAATGCCACTATGTCAGCGGCAATATCCAGGCAAAAGCCAAAATCGACATGACGCGCAGGCTGTTAAAGCATATCGGTCTGAATGAGAATCGTCTCTCCTTTCAACATTGTTCTTCCGGAGAGGCCACACGCTTTGTAGAGATTGTTAATGAATTTGACAAAACTATCCATGAGTTAGGCCCCATCGGAGGAGAGAGCGACCGGGTGAAAGGCCCTGAACTTTTCAGGAAGCTGGAAGCCGCGGAAGCGGTTCTTGCCGGTGAAAAGATGCGATGGGTTATCGGCAAGAAGACCGAATTTCTTGAGAAAGGTAATTTTTACGGTGAGGTTTTCACTGAACACGAATTCAACCGGGCCATCGATATGATCATTGTCGAAGAGACCGAAGTGCAGGAAATCCTTGGGAAATTAAAAGAGGGTGTTCAATCGGTCAAAGCTCTGGCCGGGTCTTTGGCTATTCCTTCAGAAAGGGTTTTTCGATATATCAATGCGCTTAAACGCAAAGAGATGGTTCAATTGGAAACGGTATCCGGTCGAAGTCCGTTATACAAGGTAATTCCTCAAGGGGTGTGATTCCATGAAAGATAAAAAGATGTTGATTGTCGGGGGAGGCCTTGAAGGAGTAGGTGCCGCCCTTGAAAATGCCGATAAAGGCGCTGATGTTACCATTATTGAAAAGTTTGCCGATCTGGGAGCGGAAAGAATTCCCAGAGACCGGCTGATTAAGCCTGGTGAAGGCTTTGTGAAGCCTGATCTGGAAAAACTTCGCAATCAGTCCAACGTTAAGGTTTTACCCTACAGTGATATTAAAAAAATCAGCCGGGACAACGACAAAATCCAAACCCGTATTGTCAAGCACAGCCTCCTGGTGGACAACAGTAAGTCGAGTGAAGCGACCAAAGTCGGTATTAAGGTCTGTCCCGTGAACATGTACGACGATTTCGACGAAGGCCTGAGTTTTCGAACTGCCTTTGATTACTACAATTCCGAGACGGGTAACTATAATATCTATAAGGAAGACATGCCGGCCTGCCAGCGCGGATGCCCGATTAATCTGGATATTCGGTTATATGCAGGATTAATTGCGGACGGCAGGTATGCGGAATCTCTTGCCAAGATTCGAGAAAAACTACCCATACCCGGAAGTATCGGGCGAATTTGCCCCCATCCCTGTGAAACCGCCTGCAACCGTCAGTATCTGGATGAGCCGATCAGTATCTGTTTTTTAAAAAGATTTGTTGCGGATGTGGAAATCAACGAGGGTATTGAGCCTGATTATGAAACACCGGAGCAAAAATATTCTGAAAAGATTGCGATTATCGGCGCAGGGCCCAGTGGTCTTTCCTGTGCCCATGACCTTGCAAGAATGGGGTATGAGAATATCAAAATATTTGAAGCGCTTCCTGTTCCCGGAGGTTTTCTCCAGGTCGGTATTCCCGAATATCGTCTGCCCAAGAAGCTTCTCGGCCGTGAGGTCGCACTTATTGAAAAGATGGGCGTTGAAATTCAATATAATACGCGCATCGGTAAAGATATTGCCTTTGAGGATTTGAAAAAGGAATATGATGCTGTTTTTATTGCCGCGGGCTGTCACAAGGGCCTTAAGCTGAGATGCCCCGGAGAAGATGATTTCGAAGGGATTATCGATTGTGTGACGTTTTTAAGGGACCAGGCCTTAGGTAACATTAAAGATGTTAAAGGCAAGCTGATCGTGATCGGCGGCGGTAACGCCGCCATTGACTCGGCCCGCGTGGGGTGGCGAATGGGGTATGACGAGGTGTATATCCTTTATCGCAGGACCAAAAAAGAGATGCCGGCCAACCCGTGGGAGGTTGATGCGGCCGAACACGAGGGGGTAAAATTTCAGTTTCTTGCCGCTCCTGTAGAAATTCTGGGGGAAAACGGCAAGGTTACAGGTATTAAATGTGTCAAGATGGAGCTGGGCGAGCCCGACGCTTCCGGTCGCAGGCGACCGGTTCCCGTTGAAGGGTCCGAATATGTCATCGATGCAGAGACCATCGTTGGGGCTCTCAGCCAGGGGACGGATTTAAGTTTTCTCCCGGCTGACCATGAATTTAAACTTACCCGACGCGACACATTTGAAGTGGATGAGGAGACAGGCGCAACCAATCTCCCCGGCGTCTTTGCAGGTGGTGATGTGGCAACCGGCCCTGATATCGCCATTCGGGCTGTTGCCGGAGGCAAGCTGGGGGCACTTGGCATTCATAAATATCTGAGGAGTAAGTAGATGATTTACGAAAAAGAAAAACGCTATATTATCCCCTTCACTGATGTCCCGTCTTCACGGGCCGAAATGCCGGAAATTTCCGTTGACGAGAGAAGGGGAAATTTTACAGAGGTTGAGACGGGTTTTCCTGAAGCGGTCGCCGTTCAGGAGGCTAAGCGGTGTCTGAGCTGTCGGCGCTGTCTGGGCTGTGGACTCTGTCTGGCTGAAGATAATGAAGATTCCATTGATTTTAATATTCCGGGGGAGGAATTAAACCTGGAATTTGACGAGGTCATTATTACCAAGGGCCAAGATAACGCTTTCCACCCGATTAAGCCGGAACTGGGCTTTGATGTTTACGCCGACGTTATCACTGATTTACAATTTGAACGGATGCTCTCTCCTAACGGTCCTACCGGCGGTTTGGTTGTTTCCCCATTGAATGGTGAAATCCCGGGTCGGATTGCCATTGTTCAGGGGAGTTCAAATGAAGAAGATGAAAAGCATCTTTTTTCCTCTTTGGTTCTAGGGGTAAACGAGTCCATTCTTGCTCTTGATAAAACCCAAGATTTGGAAGTCGCTCTGATTTCTCCTGTCTGTCAATCCTTTAAAGAGAAATTTTCATCTGATGCAGAGCAAATTTCAAGCCTCGGGATTATCGAGGGTATACCGGAGTCAGTAGAACGAAAGGGAGAAGAAGGTCCTTTATCCTTGACATATTCTACAGGGGGTCAGAACAAGACAGAGGATTTTGATCTTCTGGTCGTTTTGACAAAAGAAAAAATATCTCCTGAAATAATGGAATTGAGCCGGAAACTGGATCAAGAAATTCAATAATTTTTTTTCATATTATCTATAAAAACCACGTCTTCGGGCGTGGTTTTTTTATATGGGGAATCACAAATGAAGTCGGCTAAAGATTATATCATTTTCCCTCTGGATGTACCCTCTTTAGATGAGGCGAAACGATACGTTGACCTTCTTTCCGGTCATGTGGGCATGTTCAAGGTAGGCCTGGAGCTTTTTATCCGGTCGGGCCCTGAAATTATAAACTTCATCAATCTTTCAGGAACATCAGGGGTATTTTTGGATTTGAAACTGCACGATATCCCTGCAACGGTTTTGCATGCCATGAAAAGTATCGCCGATCTGGATGTCCGGTTTGCAACGGTCCACTGTGGAGAGGCAAAAAGCATGCTTGATGCGGCTGTTCAAGGAAGCGATGGAAAGGTTGGCGTCCTTGGGGTTACTGTATTAACCAGCATTTCAAGCATCGATATCCGGAATGCCGGATTCCGAACGGAATTTTCAGATAACTTATCAAAACTTGTAATGAAAAGAGCCGGCATGGCAAAAGAGGCAGGGTGTGCCGGGGTTGTCTGTTCAGGGCTGGAAGTGAAAAAGATCAAGGCTGATTTTGGAGATGATTTTATTGCGGTAACGCCAGGGATACGCCCTGCATGGGAGGGTATGCAAGAAGATGATCAGCAACGTATAAGCACACCGGCACGTGCCGTTAAAAACGGATCGGATTATCTGGTTATCGGACGGCCCATAAGGAATGCAAAGGACCCGAGAGAGGCGGCTGTTAAAATTGCAGGAGAAATAGAGACGGTTTTGTGATTTTTTATTTTTATATCAGGTAAAAGGTTCTATAAAGAATGACGCCCATGATGGCTGCCCCCAGGATAGCGACAACGATTAGTTGATCGGTACTGAATTTGTTCATTTGGGTCTTAATCGTGAGATTGAATGCAGAGACGGAGACGGGTCCCCGACCCGTCTCTACTCTTTTTTAGCAGTTATAATATCGTAAAACCCAATCCTTTAGGTTTGGGATATAAGTTTTTACTTTAGCATTTTGTTTGTACTTTTCAGCCTATGCATCTTGAAAAGTACCCGATTGAGATCAGCAGCACAGGACTTTTGCCAACTTTTGGTTGAAGCAACTTTTTGACAAATACTCTCAAGTTTTGTCCTCCAGTCAGGAGT
>JAUUWG010000218.1 GCA_030589165.1 Desulfobacterales bacterium | reverse complement strand
ATGTATTTGAATCATGTGGAGTTACTTAATATGTAATGGCAGCCCAAGTTATAGAGTTGGGGAAGCTCCGCGAGCTCACCCTAAATGGCTCACTAGCCTCCTCAACATCTACAAATTGGAAATGTACCAGTAAATTAAATATGTTTAAAAGATAATTATTTACTTTGTTATGAATGTCCCGAAAACCCTTGAAAGGGAGCCTGTTACGTATGGACACGACATTAATCGACACCAGGGTAGACCTTCCAATCTGGCAGGGTCTGGATACACCCCTCTACGTTACTGATATAATACAGGAAACGCATGATGTTTATACATTCCGTTTTCAGGGAAATCCCTTGTGCCGGTTTGTCTACTGGCCCGGCCAGTTCTGCACTCTTGTATTGAACATAAACGGCAAAAAAGTACGCCGTTCCTATACGATTTCCTCACCGCCTTCACGGCCTTTTGTACTTGAGATCACAGTCAAACGTGTGCCGGACGGTTTTGTTTCAAACTGGTTAGCGGACAACCTGAAAATCGGTGACAGGGTGGATATTGCCGGTCCAAAAGGAAAGTTCTGCCTTATGCCTGGTAAGATCCCGCCAAAAATTCTTCTGATTGCGGCAGGAAGCGGAATCACCCCCATAATGTCGATGGTTCGATGGTTGTGCGATATTTCTGCAAATGTAGACATCCGTTTTTTCTATTCTGCGCGCAGTCCGTACGACATCATCTTTCGCAATGAAATTGAGCTGCTTACTTCCCGGTATAAAATGTTCGAGCCGGTGATAATCACCAGTACCAGATCCGCCGGCGGTGGGTGGACGGGTTTAAGGGGACGTATTAACCGGGAGATGCTTGAGATGGTTACGCCTGATATCCATGAGCGGCAAATCTATATGTGTGGACCTCCTGGTTTCATGGAAACAGCCAAGAAAATTCTGGCTGAACCGATTTTGGGGCAACCGTTCAAACTGTCCAACCTTCATATAGAAAGTTTTAGCGGAATACGGACCTCCACCGAAGCAAAAGCTACTACATCTCCAGAAACTGCTGCGGTGAGCCTCGCACAGCCACCGCAAGCAGAGGAAACACCGGCGGTTTCATTGACAGTAGAATTTGCCGGCTCGGGCAAAAAAGTCGCTACCGACGGGAAAACGCCTTTGCTGGATATTGCCGAGGAACAGGATATAGACCTGGATTATGGCTGCCGATCGGGTAGCTGCGGAGTATGTAAAGCGCGTCTCATAAAGGGAAAGGTAGATATGGAAACCGATGAAGGTCTTGAGCCGGAAGAAAAAGACGACGGCTACATCCTGACCTGTGTGGCAACGCCTCTTACAGACTGTATATTGGATGCCTAACACATTTGTGAAAATGTGAGTCAGTTTTACTAAGGGGTCAATCAGCCAAGCGAAATCTTTTTGCCCAAGATGATTTTATTAAGATCCATGACAACATCATAAACAATTACTTCGACTCCGCTGTTTTTTGCCTTTTTGAACTCTTTTCCATATGCCGGGTCTATATGGTCGGCTGTAGTGAATTTTTTTGCATCCATCCTTTGTACAAGAAAGAACATTGCACAGCGGTTTCCCTTTGAAACGAGGTTTTGAAGTTCCACCAGATGTTTCCGGCCACGGGCGGTCACCGCGTCTGGAAAATATGCAATGCCGTCTTTAACCAGAGTGCAGTTTTTTATCTCGACAAAGCACTTTTCATTTTCTCCTTTTGTAAGCAAAAGATCGAGGCGGGAGCCACCCGGCACTTTAACTTCAGATTTTATATTTTCATAGTCCTTTAACTGCTTAACCAGTCCCTCCTCGATCGATTTTTTTACAAGCCTGTTGGGAACCATGGTATTGACTCCCACAAGAGATGTGGGCATTTTAATCATCTCCCAGGTGTATTTTAATTTTCTTTTGGGATTGTCATGGAATGAAAGATATACCGGCCGGCCCGGCTGTGAGCACTCTTTCATGGTGCCTGAATTAGGGCAGTGGGCTGTAACCACTTCGCCGCTTACAAGCTTTACATCAGCAAGAAAACGATTATATCTTTTTACCAGGGTTCCGTGTATAAGTTCAGGCCACGAAAGCCCATGTGAGTTTATCTTGTTTGATTGTTGATAATTAATGAGCGGCATAGTATATTCTTTTGTTAAAATATGACGGCTTCGTAAAAAGTCAGATTTTGATGGCAAAGTAAAAAGCTCCAAATTCAAGGCGCGCAAATTCCGAGGAATGAGACGTACATATAGTACGTCGCAGTGACGAGGAATGCAGCGCAACGCAGAAGTTGGACTTTTTACGAAGCC
>JAUUWG010000172.1 GCA_030589165.1 Desulfobacterales bacterium | reverse complement strand
AACTAAAACACCCCGAAAACTCGAACTCGTAAAGTTCGGAAAAGGGATAACTTTCAATTTCACAACAGAAACTGCTAAAGCGGGTCTTATATCCCAAGGATAAATCCTTGGGTTTTACGGCCTAAAGGCAAATATTATAATAAGGCGAATACGTGCAGTCTGAAGGTGATAAACATATCGGAAGAGCGTCAGGCCGAACTAAGGAATCTCTACCATGAATCCCCGTTCCTAAACGGCAGCAAGAGCTGTTTATATCTGCGCTCCTTCTTCTTGCCGTTGCCGGCAAAATTTGAAATCGAAATCCCCAGCAACCTGACTTTCTTTCTCCCGGCCTCGGTCTTATTCAGCAATGATCTGACATGATTCATCATAACCCGGGCTTCTTTAATCGGCTCTTGGGCCGTTAAGCTTCTTGTAATGGATTGAAAATCAAAATATTTTACCTTCAGCGTAACGGTCGTGCCTCTGATGTCATGCTTTTTAAGGTCGTCTTCCAATCCAACGGCGATGGCCTCCAGTATATCCATTATCTGATAAATATCGTCGATATCCTCGCGGAGCGTCGTTTCTTTGCCGATTGATTTCCTTATCCTGTAGGCCTGAACCGGTCTGGTGTCATTTCCATGGCTAATGTCATAAAAATATTTGCCGGCTTTCCCGAAGAACGATACCAATCGGTCCTTCTCGATTCTCTTTAAATCAGCACCCGTTTTGATCCCGAGATTGAGCATCTTTTTTTCGGTTACTTTGCCGACACCATAAAACTTTCTTATGGGCAGTTTATCAATAAATGCCTCTGCCTCGTGTGGCGGAACAACGGTAATGCCGTTTGGTTTATTAAAATCCGATGCCACCTTAGCCAGAAACTTGTTAAATGAGACTCCTGCCGAAGCCGTCAACCGGCCTGTTTTTTCATAGATTTTTTTTCTGATCGCCTGGGCAATCCGAGTGGCGGATGCAATTTGCTTTTTGTTGGTGGTGACGTCAAGAAACGCTTCATCCAGGGATAAGGGCTCAACGAGATCCGTATATTCATAAAAGATTTCCCTGATTTCCCGGGAGACCCGTTTATATACGTCAAAGCGCGGTTTGAGAAAGATAGCCTCCGGACATAATTTATAGGCCCGGGCGCAAGGCATCGCAGAGTGTATCCCGAATTTTCTGGCCTCATATGAGCAGGTCGCGACCACCCCTCTGCCATGGGGATGGCCTCCCACGACGACCGGTTTTCCCTTTAGTTCAGGTCGGTCCCTTTGCTCAACCGATGCGTAAAATGCATCCATGTCAATGTGGATTATTTTGTGGACCTTTAGCATTCTTGAATTTTAATCCGTCTGAAGGCTTGTTTTATGTGATCACCTTTCTGATGGAGTGTTTCTATCAGCAGTTGGTACTTTTTTGCAACACAATCTAAAAGATCCAGATTCTACCGAATTTAGTGCTAAGCCCTGCATGCGGTCACTGGAAGCCTCCCGATGCCATAATATATTCTGCCATTTGTGTTCGTCGGTCAGCGGATACGGACGGCAGGTTCGTGGTTAGATTTGTCGATTTTCCGGAAGCCATTACCCAAGGGGAAAGCATTGAACAAGCGCTGAATGAAGCTGCGGATTGTCTCGAAGAAGCCATTGCCAACCGGATTGCAATGGGTTTGCCTATTCCGGATGCATCTTCTGTCAAAAAAGGACAGCATGTTGTCACACTGCCAGTTCAAATCGCCGCCAAGGCAGCACTTTATCTTGCCATATAGGAGGTCGGCATAACCAAAACAGAGCTTGCAAGGCGTATGGACTGCAATGAAAAAGAAGTGCGCCGACTGCTTGATCCACGTCACTCCTCAAAGATTCCACGGATCGAAACAGCAATGTCGCTTGTTGTCAAACGGCTGATTATTGGTTTTGAAAATGCGGCGTAAAAAATTGATCGGGTAGAGCACTTCAATCTGCCGATCGTGAAAGTTTGAAAATTTGGACTCACTGAACTCTAATCAATTCTTCCAAGCATTTGAGCAAGTTCAGGCTGTGTTATATTACCAAAATGATAGAGGCTTTCCATCAAGATGGCCCGGTCAGCGTATTTGTCAATATTAAAGATTTGACCCATAGATGTACAACAGGTTGACATGTAACCCGCAACTTTCATATAATTTTTTGTGGTTCGATAGCTACAACGAACTATGAAAGTTATCAGTGTAGGGTTGATCCACGAACGGACTTTTAACGGCCTTTGTGGAGAAACAGGTCCTACAATGCTATTAACTATTAACTATTAACTATTAACTATTAACTATTAACTATTAACTATTAACTATTTACTATTTACTATTAACTATTAACTATTTACTATGGCTCATGTTGGATTCCGGGGTCTTGATGTGGTAAAGGAAGATTTTACATTTTCCAATCCATGAAAGGAATCCACCAGATGCAGGTAAATATAAAGAATTTGATCGATGATACACAATGTTATGACACTGTAAGAGAGTTGCGCTGGCCAGAAGGAAGAGACTGTCCGTTTTGTGACTCCCGGCGAGTTATCAGAAGAGGTTTCGATGAAAAAGAATCTGCCAGGCAGCGTTATGAGTGTAAAAAATGCGGAAAGCGTTTCGACGACCTTACCGGTACCATCTTTTCCGGGCATCATCAACCCCTTAAAGTTTGGATCTTGTGCCTCTACTTCATGGGATTGAATCTGTCCAATGAGCAGATTGCAAAAGAGCTGGAGCTTAACCGTAGCGACGTTCATCAAATGGCCAGCCAGCTTCGTGAAGGAGTTGTCAAAAAAAACCGAAAATAATCCTCCATGACGAGGTTGAGTTTGATGAAGTCTATGTTGTGGCAGGACATAAAGGCAACCCTGATGCCGTATCCCAAAAGGGTCGAGAGGGCCGCAGAAACAGGCTGAAGGGTGCACGTGGTCGGGGCACACAGGAAAAAGAGAAGCCACCCATTTTCGGGATGATTCAACGGTGTGGGGATGTAGCAATCCAAATGCTTGCCAATGTTCAGCAAAAAACCATTGAGCCTTTAATAAAAGCCACTGTGTTGCCGGGAACTTTGATTTACACCGATGAATACGGAATCTATGGACGGTTGAATGATTGGGGGTACGAGCATAAGAGTGTGAACCATGGGAATGGGGAGTATGCAAGGGATGAAGACGAGGATGGATTCCATGAAGTCCATGTGAACACGATGGAAGGCTTCTGGTCTCTTTTGCGAAGCTGGCTTCGGCCACATCGGGGTATTTCACAAGAAAAACTCCCTTTATATCTTGGTTTTTTCGAATTTATTCATAATGCCAGGAAGCGTGGCAAAGCCCTGCTTCACTCCTTGATTGAATTACTCGTCAATTAAGACCCTGAAACACAACATGAGCC
>JAUUWG010000102.1 GCA_030589165.1 Desulfobacterales bacterium | reverse complement strand
GATCACTTTAACCTTTCCAACAGCGTCTTTAATCGGATGGTTCGTGGAAGCATGAAACAGGCTAAACATAACGTGATGGGTGGCGCCGTTGGGATCTTTCATATTCATACTTGCCAGACTCATGATCTGAAATTCAGCCCGGATATTTTTGACAACCGCATCATGTTTAAATGTACCTGTCGGGCTGGTGTCTTCCATTGAAGCCAGTGCCTGCATGTGTGACTGTCCATGCCCTTCATGGGAGGTTGTGCCTGCGGTTCCGATATTAAGCGAAACCAATCCGATAACTATAAACATTGTAAAAACAACAATAATGTTTTTCATGATAACGTCTCCTTTTTATCTTTTATTTTTCTGTTTTTTCGGCAGAATAATCCTTTGGTAATTTCCACTCCTTCCACAGTCCGTAAATTGCCGGTACCACAATGAGCGTCAAAATAGTTGCGCTGACCATGCCTCCGACCATGGGAGCGGCGATGCGCTTCATCACTTCGGATCCGGTGCCGTGACTCCACATAATCGGCATCAAGCCGGCCATGATGGCCACAACAGTCATCATCTTCGGCCGTACTCGCAATACCGCCCCCTCTTCAATGGCTTCTTTGAGATGCCGTCTGCTGATTGCATCACCGTATCGGGCTTTATATTTGCGATAAGCGATATCAAGGTATATTAACATAACGACCCCGGTTTCCGCTGCAACGCCGGCCAGGGCAATAAAGCCTACCCCCACAGCGACACTCATGTTGTAACCAAGCAGATACATGAGCCACAGGCCGCCGGTAAGAGAGAACGGTACACTCAGCATCACGATGAGGCTTTCGGTGACATTTTTAAAATTAAAATACAGCAGCAAAAAGATAATAACCAAAGTCATCGGTACCACAATCATGAGACGTTTCTTGGCTCGCACCATATATTCGTACTGGCCGCTCCAGACCATGCTGTAGCCGGGAGGCAGTTTGACTTTTTCCCGGACGATCTGCTGGGCTTTTTTAACATAGGTACCTACATCGATGCCGGTAATATCTATATAAATCCAGGCGGTGTTTCGAGCGTTCTCGCTTTTAATCATCGGCGGTCCCTTGACGATGCGGATATCGGCCAACTGGGTAATCGGCACCTGGGCACCTGTCGGGGCCGGGACCAGGATGCGCCGTAATTTTTCCGGGGTATCTCTAAGCTCGGCTCCGTAACGCAGGTTCACCGGATACCGTTCCAGCCCTTCTACGGTCTGGGTGATGTTCATTCCCCCGATAGCACTCATGATGATATCCTGGACATCGCCCACGGTCAAACCATAACGGGCGGCTTCTTTACGCTTGATGTGAAAGTCTAAAAAATTTCCGCCGGTAACCCGCTCTGAGTAGACGCTGAGGGTTCCGGGCACCTCCCGCATCACTGCTTCGATCTTTACTCCCAGGTCGCTCAGCACCTGCAGGTCTTCACCCATCAGCTTTATGCCCACCGGCGTCTTTATCCCGGTGGAAAGCATATCGATTCGGGTTTTAATCGGCATGGTCCACGCATTGGTCAAACCTGGAAACTGGATGGATTTATCGAGTTCATTGACCAATTTCTCCATGGTCATTCCCTCTCGCCACTCGGACTCGGGTTTTAGCATAATAGTTGTCTCTATCATAGAAAGGGGCGCAGGATCTGTGGCCGTTTCAGCCCGGCCAATTTTGCCGAATACATGGTGGACTTCGGGGAAGCTTGCAATAATTCGGTCGGTCTGCTGCAAAAGTTCTTTGGCCTTTGTCACGGAGATGCCCGGCAAGGTTGTGGGCATATAAAGCAGATCACCTTCATTTAAAGGCGGCATAAACTCAGAACCGATAAGCTTCCAGGGAATATAGCTGGCGGTCAGAACCACTATTGCTATCAGGATCACCAAAATTTTGGCTTTCAGCACCAGCTTGATAATCGGATGATATATCCAGATCAGGAAGCGGTTTACCGGATTTTTTCCTTCAGGTCTTATCTTACCGCGAATCATATAGCCCATTAAAACCGGCACAATGGTAACTGCCAGTAGCGCAGAGCCCAACATGGCGTAGGTTTTGGTAAAGGCCAGCGGACGAAAAAGCCGACCTTCCTGGGCTTCCAGGGAGAACACCGGCAGAAAACTGACAGCGATGATCAATAGCGAAAAGAACAAAGCCGGCCCCACTTCCTTGGCGGCATCTGCAATCAAATCCCAGTGGGGCCTTTTCCCGCCGTCGTGTTCGATATGCCTGTGGGCGTTTTCGATCATGACAATGGCGGCATCCACCATGGCGCCGACAGCGATGGCAATACCTCCCAGGCTCATGATGTTGGCGTTGATTCCCTGCCGTTCCATTATGATAAAACTAATCAGCACGGCTACCGGTAGCGTAAATATTCCCACAAAAGCACTGCGGAAGTGAAGCAGGAAAACGATGCAAACCAGCGCCACAATAACACTTTCCTCAATGAGTGTCTTTTTCAAGTTATCCACGGCCCGCAGAATCAGGCCCGACCGGTCGTATACGCTTTTTATTCGAACTCCTTCAGGCAATCCCGATTTGAGTTGATCGAGGCGTTTTTTGACATTTTCGATAACCTGCAGGGCATTTTCTCCGAACCGCATAATCACGATCCCACCGACGACCTCGCCGGTACCGTTATAGTCAGCGATCCCCCTGCGGAGTTCCGGTCCGATCTTGATGGTAGCGACATTTCGGAGCAAGATTGGCGTACCCTGCTTGCCCACTCCGAGGGGAATGTTCTTGAGGTCTTCTTTGCTTTTTATATAGCCGAGTCCCCGAACCATAAACTCGGTCTCGCCCATCTCGACCAGTTTTCCGCCAACGTCATTATTGCTGCGTCGGACCGCCATTTTGATCTTTTGAAGGGAAATGTTGTATGCCAGCAACTTGTTGGGATCGACAACCACCTGATACTGCTTGACATAACCCCCTATAGATGCCACCTCGGAAACACCCGGGACACTGGATAGCTCGTAACGCAGAAACCAGTCCTGAATCGAGCGAAGCTGGGCAAGATCATGTCGATCACTTTCCAGGATATATTCATACACCCAGCCCACACCGGTGGCATCCGGACCCAAAGAGGGCGTTACTCCTTGGGGAAGACGTCCGGAGACAAAGTTTAAGTATTCCAATACCCGACTGCGGGCCCAATAAAGATCAGTGCCGTCTTCAAAAATGATATACACAAAGGAAAGGTTAAAGAAGGAATAACCTCGGACGACTTTGGCAAACGGTACCGAAAGCATGGCCGTTGTCAGCGGATAGGTAACCTGGTCCTCTACAACCTGAGGTGCCTGACCCGGATACTCGGTAAAGATGATCACCTGAACGTCAGAGAGATCCGGTATAGCATCCAGTGGTGTCTTCAACATCGCATAGGTGCCGGCCGCAATCACAAAAAAAGTCATCAGGATTACAAGAAATTTATTTTTAATTGACAAGTCTATGATTTTTTCTATCATCTCAAGTTCCTCTTTCTGATTCTAATATTTGTATGAGTCAATCCGGTCATATCAATAGCCTCCGGCAATTATTGTTGCTGCGTTTTGGAAGTTTCAGTCGTCTCATCCATTTTCATATCTGACATATCGAGATCGTCTGTTTCCATCTTCATGGTTTCAGCAGGAACCGAGCCATCACTCCGCTGCCGAACTTCCAGCATTTTTTGAATAGCCTCGCGCAAACGGCTTTCCGAATCGAGCATGAACTGAGCGGAAATCACAATCTGTTCATTTTCCCGGAGGCCTTCCAGTACCTGAAATTCATTATCGTTGCCTTCCAAACCAAGCTTGACTTCACGAGGCTGAAATTTACCCTTTCCCAAGGCAACAAAAACGACCTTGCGAACACCGCTGTCAATGACCGCTTCCTGAGGAATAACCAAACTATCCCCGGAAATTGCAGACTCTAGCTTCACATTGACATACATGTCCGGCTTTAGCTGATAATCGGGATTAGGAAATTCCAATCTGAGTTTGGCCGTTCTGGTTTTTGCTGTAAGAAATGGATATACATACAGCACTTTACCGGTAAAGATCTTACCCGGGATGTAGGAAAGTTCCATCTCTGCAGGCATTCCTTTTTTAATCCAGGGAAGCTCGTATTCATAAATGTCTACATCCACCCACACATTTGAAAGATCAGCGATTTCATACAGGTGTTCGCCTGCTTTTACATGGTGACCCTGAAAGGCGATTTTTTTAATGACCACACCGCTGCCCGGAGAATATATGGTCAGCGTCTTTTGAACGTTACCGGTATTTTCAATTTTTTTTATCTGCTTCTCGGTCAAGTCCCAGTACCTCAGTCGGGTACGGGAGGCCTTCAAAAGCCGCTGGGCTCCCTCCCGGATCCTGGGGTAAGAGCTTTCTTTTAAACTTTCGTTATGTTGAAGGGATAGAAGGTACTCCTCCTGAGCTGTTACCAGTTCGGGGCTATAAATATCGAAAAGGGGCT
This sequence comes from Desulfobacterales bacterium, assembly GCA_030589165.1. Classification (GTDB taxonomy): domain Bacteria; phylum Desulfobacterota; class Desulfobacteria; order Desulfobacterales; family JAFDHS01; genus JAFDHS01. Next base: position 2,027 of record JAUUWG010000102.1, on the reverse strand, counting down.
GGCCTTTTTTCACTTTCTCGCCGATAAAATTCACATACAGTTTTTCAATCCATCCATTGAATTTCGTGTTAACCGCATAGATCCGTCTTTCATCGTAGGTGATGTTCCCGAATGCTCGAATGTATTTAACCAAAGGTTTGCGTTTTACTCGCCTTATACGAACCCCCATATTTTGAATGGTCACCGGATCAATACGGATGGTCGAAGCCGGTTCTTTCTCATCGCCTTCTTCCTCGTAAACCGGCACCAAATCCATCCCCATGGGAGATTTGCCCGGTTCGTTCCGAATATAGGTCGGGTCCATGGGGGCGGCCCAGTATTTGATCTTTTTGCCGGCTTTGAGTTCGTTTTCCGCGCCCACGACTTTTGCAACCATAAGAATCGGTTTGTCGGTATGTTTCATGTCGAAAACATTCCAGGTGATCAGTGCTGTCAAGACAGCGATCAAACTAAAAGTTGCGATAAAAAGGGATCTTTTTATACGTTTTTTCATGATGTTTTTTCCTTATTAAAATGAGATACATTATCACCCGGATTCTGAGACAAAAGCGGTGCGCCCAAAACCTCTTCAAGTTCCGCACGTTTTTTATACAAGCTGAACAAGTAATTTTCTGCCTGAAGTTCGAAGCGAAGCAAACGAATTTGAGCATTGATCATGGTATTGAAGTTTACTTTACCAACCTCATAGGCGGTTAAAGATGACCGGGCCCACTGCTCTGCCTGGACGATCAAGGCCTCTGTAATTAGCCTGTAGTTTTTCTGTAAGTTTCGGATATTGGTTACCAGAGCGTCTATTTTGTGAGGGAGACTGTTCGCCAAATTTTGATAAGACTGTGAGGCAGCCTTGTGGCGAAGCTTGGTTGCGCCCAGCTTTTTGTTCTGTCTGGTTTTCTGCCAGAGGGGAATGTTCATGACAACAGAGGTTGAAAGAAAATTTGCTCGGTCCTGGCCGTCCTCATTTTTGTCCCGCTGACCATAAGCCACTTTGAAATCCATATCCGGCCAATAGTCCTTTCTGGCCAGTTCAATTTCAGTACTGGCCAGATCGATTTCAGCCAGTTTGACTTTCAGCCAGGGATTCATCGTCAAGGCAAGAGTTTGCAATTTCTTTTCTTCAAACACCGTATCAGGATATTTTAAGCTTTCAGGGGGTGTAACATGGATGAAACTCTCCCGATTCAGCAGACTGTTGATCTGATCTTCCAGTACGCGGCGCTTTTTGTCCAAAGTGATCTGTTCATCTAAAAGTTTGCTCAATTCTACCTGGGCCTGCAAAACATCTTGCTGAAGACCCTGACCCGTTGTATATCTCGTCTCCGATACCCTGAGTAGCTGGGTCAACATTTTAACGAGTCTCTCATTGATTTTCTGACCACTGGCAACAAAACCCAGTTCGTAATATGCCGAAGCAATTTGTCGGGCGAGTTCCAGCCGTTTTGCATTTAGGATCGCTTCTTGACGAATCGCCGTCATTGCTGCCCTTTGGGAACGGAGGTTTAATTTGCCGAACCACGGTATTTTCTGGGCGATAAAAATTTGCTTCTGGGTCATCGCCTCCTGGTCAAACTTGAATGTGTCGGTTGGAAGATTCAGCAAACCGATACCAATGCGAGGATCATTCAATGATCCCGCAAACGAAACCTCTTCTTTGAGGCTTTTTACTTTAGACGCCAGACTCTGGATATCCTGGTTTTTTTCCAAACCCTCTTCAATAAGTATGGCCAGCTGCGGTGGCGTCCAGATGGAAAGCTCAGCTGCTGAATTGCTGGGAGCAATGAAAGCAACTGCTGCCACTACAAACGCGAACGATAAAATTTTAAGCAAAAGCTGCTTCATGTCGTGCCTCCTATAATTCTACAGATTTTAAATAGTCTCATACTCATTAGTGACACTTCGGCGGCTTGCCGCCGGTGGCCTGTTCAACCGATACAGATAACGGCTCCACCATCCTTTGCGCTTGATAGACATTGATTCCAGATATTTCTCAGGGTCTGCTTCGAAAGATTTGAGACAGGATTCGGCACAAA